>CAZJQE010000001.1:0-52453 GCA_964548505.1 uncultured Candidatus Saccharibacteria bacterium
GCTAAGGCAAAGAGCAACATGATGAGCGGATTTATGATATATTCATTCAGATGTAGAATAAATTGATCAATACTCTCGCCTCCATCAGTAGCACTAGCATATGCGATGTTCGTGAAAAATAAATCCATAATATTCTATATTAACAACCTGGAGTTCCTGCTACACAGGGAATCTGATTTATGGTACTAGAATTATTACCATTTAGTCCAAAAGTAGTGGTTACTATATTTACAAGACCCCACATACCAACGATAACAACCAAACCTATAATACCAAAGATAACTCTATTTCTTCCTGCCTTCTTGGCTTCTTCGTCGTTACCTATCATGTAAGTGATAACTCCCCAGATGAAATATACAACCCCAAGAACAATCAAAATCGGAATTAATGTATTTAAAATTCCTCCAATTTTACAAAGAAGGGCCTCAATACCAGTTATTCCTTGACACTGATTGGAAGCTTGATTTTGTGCAAAAGCAAGTGGAGCAAACGCTAAACCAAGACCTGATAAAACAATTAATTTATTTTTCATAATTTTTAAAACCTTATCTAATAATTTCCGCCATAAGCGGATCAGCCTATGGCTGAAAACGACCTTATAATACTAATAATAATAATTTCCTAAAAGGATACATATATAATAACATAAAACAAACTAATCTACAATAAAAACTACTGGCTTTTTACTTGTGGAACACTAAAATCAATATTGAATGTATCAGTAAGTATTGACACAAGCCCCCAGACAGACACCATAACAGAAAGTGCGATAATGCCCCAAATCATAAAGCTTTTACCTTTTGCTTTTTTTGCCTCTTCGTCATTATTTATAACATACTGCACAATACCCCAGACAATACTAGCAATAGCTAAAACAAAAATTAATGGAATAACGGAATGACTAATTATACAAGAAACATAACTTATCAAGTCACCCAACAATGGATTATTTCCTAAGGTACAAAAATTTGTCATAAATTTTAATAATAATTAATAATTTCAGCCATAGGCTGATCCGCCTCAGGCGGAAATTTATAATGAAAGCACGGTATTTGAAATAAGTTGTGCAATTGCCCAAGAGCCTAAAAGTATTGCCGCCCCAATCACTGTATAGAGCAATGCATCTTTTGCTTCTTTTATTTTTTCTGAATTACCTCGAGCAGATACAAAGAGAAAACCACAGTAAATTATTGCAAGAGCTATTATAGGAATACCAATTTTTAATGCTCCTTCAAGTAATGTCTTTATAAGACCGTTTATAGTGTCTGAACTTATTGGATTGTTAATTTTATTAACCTCATCAGCAGCAAAAGAAATAATTGGTACAAAAAAAGCAAACGTAAATAAAGAAATTTTTGAACTAATATTTTTAATATAATTTATATTCATATCTTTTTATTATACATTAAATTAAAGCCCAATCCAAGAACCATCCCAACCTACAATTAATAACAATGTATGGATTATAAGCCACGCAGCTGCAGCAAAAATAAGACCAAGGGCAACATTGGTAAATATTTCCTTTGCTTTTGTTCTTTTGCCAGATTCACCGCCTGAAGTAACGAGCATAAATCCTGCATACGCAAACATAATAGCAGCAATGGGTATTGCCATAACAAATAAGAGAAAATTTATTACTCTATTTATAAGTGCCATAAGATGATCAAAGTCACAATCCACGGGATTATCTTTTGTCCCACATGTCACAAGACCAATTGTTCCATCTCCACTATCACTACCACCAGAGAGACCTTCTTCTTTAAATGTATAAAATGAACCATTTGGTCCCTCACTGCTAGAATATTTATAATGTCCATCTGGAGTTAATCCAGTAAATTGAATCAATCCAGTCCCATTATCATCGATAGTATAAGTCTGATAATCTGTATAAGTAGGCGTTGCAGAATCATAATTAACTACATCAAAACTTATTTCTTTATTATAAGGAAATCCCGAAAGTGCAAAATCAACCGATGTTTTTGTTATATCGTTAATATTAACGGTCATGCCAGGAGGAATAGTATTTAGAACAAAGGCTGTAACTGTATAAACTTTCTTTTCTCCTTCATAAGAAGTGACAGTATAAGTAACTGAGTCGGTAAAATCTTTCACTACTCCAGATGCTGGACTTATTGTTGCACCATTTGAAACTGAAATTATTGGCAGTAAAGAAGTTACACTACTCCCCGCGGGTAATGTTAGAACAATAGAATTACCAGTTATCTCACCCATGATTGTAGGAACAAAATCATAAAGACCAATGGATACAATATCATTTACTGACAAAGTACCAGTTGCTGTAAAAGTAACTGTTCCGAGAGTTGCACTTTGTCCTGTATAATTAAAAGTACCAACATATTTTCCACCCGCAACTAATCCAGTAAATTCAGAAATTGCTCTACCTGTATCATCACTTATAGCAGTTTGTGTCTTCGAAATATAAGGAACAGCGTGAGGATTACTAGAATGGCTATGCATATTAAAAGTAACGCCAGTAAGTGGTAAAAGACCATTAGCAACTAAAGTAACCGAAGTTGACGATAAATCTTCATACGAAATTGATTCTGTTGCCAAAGAAAATTTTGGAGAAATAAAAATACTTAAAATGAAAACTATTATTAAAGCACTATATTTTAATTTCATAAATTTTACTTAAAGAATAATATATTAAGCTTAGAACTTGAATCTTTTATGGCTTCTTTTGGTTTTAAATTATTTGAAAGTACACTATCAACCATATTCCTAAAAATGTTATCGGTATCTGTTGTTGAAGGATCAAGCCAACTTGCTCCAAACAATGCTGAAGAATAAAATATTGGTGAATAAGCATCGATTTGTTTTTTAGATAACAAATCACGTCTTGCTGGCACAGACGAAGTTGCTTCTGCGTATTTCAGAGCAAAATCTCCAGTTGCCATCAGGCTTGCTGCCGTGAAAGCTGTACTGAAATTTTTGGAAAAAGAAGAAACAGCGATACCTGTTACTTTTGCATATGTTAATTTATTATTAGCCCCTTTTACTTGTGGCATGGGTGCTACAGAAAAATTTTGATTTGGGTTTTTACTTACTAAAGATTCCAATTCACTAGCATATCCAAAATAAAATGCTAAATTTTCAGCACTAAACTCATCGCGAGAATTTGAAAGTGATTTATTCCAAGAGTAAACACTTTTCGATGGATCAGTAAAATCTGTATAAAATTGTAAAACAGAACCTAAGTCATAACTTCCATTACTAGTATCAAGCCCTGAAGAAAAGATACCATCTTTTTCGACAACAATTGGATTCCCTACTTGCATAAATAAAGTGGTTAAAATATCTTTTGCGTGCATTACGTTTGAAAACTGTCCCATTGCAACAGTACTTTTTATTATTTTACTTGAATCATCTTTTTTGGTAATAATAGGAACGATACTTTCAAATTCATCCCATGTTGCTGGAGGGTAAACGATATTATTTGCATCAAGTGTATTTCTGTTAAAATACATAACAAGTGGATCAATCGTGATTGGTAAAGCAAGCATTCCTTTCCCCGTCAGAAAAACTTCTCCTGCCCTTGCAAAACTATTTTTAAAAGTAGCTAACGGATAACTTTGGTATGGAATAATATAAATTTTATTACTATATTTATATGCTAAATCATTAGAAATAAAAAACATATCAGGACCCTTCCCGGCAGCGAGAGCTTCAAGCAAATCACTATCGAAAGTTTCTGGATATTTTTGGACATATTTTACAACAAAAGCAGTATTAGCTTTATTAAAATCACCAATTGCTTGCGTCATTTTATCACTTTTTTCTGTACCCCATATAACCACAGTACCAAGTGCTCCTTGCTTTGTATTTTTCCCAATCTGTATTAGCCCAGCAAAAGCCAAAACACCAAAAACAGCTGCTGCCATAAATACTACTACCAATATTATTTGAAAATTTCCTTTCATCCCGTTAGAGATAGGAAATGCTTTGCATTTCCGTAGTCTTATTATTTTTTATTAAAATTTTCGACATAAAATTATTTTTTTTATTTTGTTCTTTTTTTAACTATAAAATATCTAACGGGATTCATGTTCCTTTGTTCAGTAATATCATACCATAATGATGTTCTCCTGCATCAATATCTCGTTCGAGCACAAAACCTTTTTTTTGAAATAAAGACAGAGCTTTTTCTTTTGAAAAAGCATTCTCTGTGTTTGGCCCCACTGGCGATGAGTCAGTCCAATCAACAACCAATACTTTGCCTCCTACTTTTGATATTCTCTTAATTTCTTCAATAAATTTATCTTTTGATTCAATTTGAAATAAAATGTTAGAAACAATAACTGCATCCACAATACCATCTCGTATTTTCGTACCACCAACTTTTTCTACGTTACCCCAAAAACATTCGACATTGTGCAAATTAGCATTGTGCACTTTATTTTTTATTGTTGCTACATAATCTTTTATTATTTCAACAGCATACACTTTCCCTTTTGGTACCATTTCTCCTGCTGCAACTGAATAAAACCCGGTTCCAGCTCCAAGATCTGCTACAATCATATCTTCTCTTAATCCAAATTGTTTTAAGTTTTTTACAGGATCAGCAAACATAAATTAATTATATACTACTAAATATCAATTAAACACAGGCAATTGATGCAATGCCATCACCTGCTCGAAGTCGCATAACAGTCACACCTTGTGTCTGACGGCCAAGAGAGGAAATTTCTTTGAGTGGAGTTCTGATTACTTGTCCCTTTTTTGACATTGCAATCAATTCTTCTTCCTCTCCTGTCAAGACTTTTGCCACAATTAATTTTCCAGTTTTTGGTGTTACTTTTGCAGTTTTTATTCCAGAACCACCTCTTTTTTGAACTTTATATTCTTTCAGAGTAGTTTTCTTTCCAAAACCATTTGCACTCATGGTCAAGAAAAATCCATCTTTTTTATCTTTTTTTATTACATCAACAGCAATAACTTCATCCCCTTTTCCAAGCTTTACTCCTCGTACTCCACCCGCGGTACGACCCATTTCTCTTATGTCACTTTCTTTAAATCGAATTGACTGTCCATTTGTAGTTGCCAACATCACTTCATCCCCTTTATCTGTAAGCAACGCTGATATAAGCTCATCTCCTTTATCTAATCTAATAGAAATTATTCCACTTCGACGAACATCTTTAAAGCTTTCTCCTGACATTTTTTTTGCTGTACCATTTTTTGTAACAAGCATTAAAGAAATTGGAGATTTTTTTATTTCTTTATCCATTGGCAATATCCCTGTAACTTTTTCATCTCCGGCAAGTGATAAGAAATTCATGATTGATTTTCCTTTTGTTGCACGTCGTCCTTCTGGAATATCATACATTTTCATTTGATATGCTTTTCCTAAATTGGTAAAGAAAAGCAAATCACTATGTGTTGAACCTGAAACTAATTTTGTCACAAAATCTTCTTCTTTTGTTTCAAGATCAACCACTCCAACCCCACCTCGCTTTTGTGCTCGATATTCACTTGGGTCTGTTCGCTTTACATATCCACCAGCGGTGAAAACAAGCATTGTTTCTTCATTTGGGATTAAGTCTTCATCATTTATTTCTTTTACTCCCCCTTTCACTATTTTTGTCCTACGTTCATCAGCATATTTTTCGCCAATTTCTTCAAGTTCTTTAGAAATAATCTTTAGAATTCTTTTTGAATTAGCTAAAATATCCTTCATTTCCTTGATAAAATCTTGTTTTTCTTTTAACTCATTTTCAACATTCTTTCTTTCAAGTCCAGCAAGCTTTTGTAATTTCATCTCAAGAATTGCTGTTGCCTGTAAATCAGAGAATTTAAATCCTTTCATTAAATTTACTTTTGCAATTTGTGCATCTTTTGATGCTCGAATAATTTTAATAACTTGATCAATTTTATCAAGAGCCTTCTTGAGTCCAAGAAGTATGTGTTCTCTTTCTTCTGCTTTTTTTAAATCATAAAGTGACCTTCGTTTTACAATTTCTTTTCTATGAGAAATAAATTCTGAAAGAATTGACTTTAAAGAAAGAGTTTGAGGCACACCATCTACAAGCGCCACAATATTAAAATTGAAGTTCTGTTCAAGTTGAGTATTTTTATAAATATAATTTAAAACTTTTTCAGGGTGTGCTCCATTTTTCAAATCAATTACAACACGAATATCTTTCGTTGATTCATCTCGCAAACCTTTTATACCATCAAGTTTCTTTTCTTGGACAAGTTCAGCAATAGCCATTATTAAATTTGCTTTGTTTACCCGAAATGGAATTGAAGTGATAATGATTTGATACATTCCACTTTTTGTTTCTGTAATTTCAGCCTCTCCCCTACACACCACTCCACCTCTACCGCTCGAATATGCATGAAGCATGTCTTTGTATCCATAAGCAATTCCCCCAGTAGGAAAATCAGGGCCCTTAATAAATTGCATTAAATCTTCTGTACTTGCATCTTCATTGTCAATTAAAAATCTTGTAGCATCTACTACTTCTTTAAGATTGTGTGATGGAATATTTGTTGCCATTCCAACAGCAATACCAAGTGTTCCGTTCAATAATAATGCCGGAACACTAGCTGGAAACACTATTGGTTCTTTACGTGTTTGATCATAGTTGGGACGAAAATCAACTGTTTCTTTTTCTAAATCTCGCATTAGTTCGGCAGAAATTTTAGACATTTTTGCTTCGGTATAACGCATGGCAGCCGCATTGTCTCCATCAATAGAACCAAAGTTTCCTTGTCCAAGTACGAGTGGGTATCTATAAGAGAATTCTTGTGCCATTCCAACCATTGTGTCATATACCGCAGTATCTCCATGGGGATGATATTTACCAAGCACATCTCCAACTACTGCAGCCGATTTTCGGAATCGAGCACTTGAAGTTAGACCCATTTCATTCATCGCAAACAAAATTCTTCTGTGCACAGGCTTTAATCCATCTCTTACATCTGGCAATGCACGTTGAGTTATAACCGACATTGCATATGCCAGATATGACTCTTTCATTTCCCCTACGATATCAACTGGGACTATCCCATTCGTTCTTTGTGGTTTTTCTTCTATTGTAGAATCTTTCTTTTTTGCCATATTTATTCTGTATTAGTATTATCAGTATTAGTATCAGAATTTGTATTAGTAAAAGAACCAGTTGTTCCTTTTATATTTTGATACCCCCCAACTATATCATCTTTTAAAACTGAAAAGGGCTTTAAATCTTGTTGAACTTTTTTCTTTGTTTCTGTACTTGTAACACTCCTACCTAGAGAAAAAGTCCAAAGAATTACCATAAAAATACCTAAGATAAAAGTAGCAATATGTAAAATATGTCTTCTTTCTTCTTCGCTACGATTTCTTAATTTATGAATTATTTTTTTCATATTTATAAAAAAATTACTTTATGAACTTTTTAATACTACGACCTCGCTTTCTTTCCCTTCTAAATCTTTTCTTTTTAAGGTTAACTTATCAACTATTTCTGCTTTTTCTTCTCCTAATTCCTTGAGAAAAACTTTAAGAGATGCGTCATCATAATCCATCGGTATAATCATTTTTGGTTCAAGTGAAGAAGCTAATTTTGCAGAATCTTTTACATCAAGCACTCCATTGTCTTTTGATCCTTTCCCCCCAACTGGGATAAAAAGAATATCTGGTTCTTCAATTACTTCACGTGCTTCTTTACCTATTTCGATATCAGACAACGCCCCTAAAAAAACAATATCAATACCATCAACTGTTAAGCAATAGATACTATTTATGTATTTTTTACCACCAATATAAGCACTCGACATTACTCCTTTCACAAAAATCTCCTTTACTTCATAGTCCCCTGGTCCTGAAATAATAAAAGGCACTCTATCTCCGTGAGAAATTTGGTCTATTCCATTATAATCAGGGTGATTGGTAGTAACAAGGCCAATATCAGCCCCAAACTTAGCTGAAATACCTGATTTTGAATTTTTACTGACAGGATTAAAGGCAATAACCATCTCTCCTTGGCCAATCTTAAAAAATTGTTTTCCGAAATATGTAATTATCATTCCCTTTATTATATCAAAAAAACAAAAGAAAAACAAAAGAAAAAACGGACAATTGTCCGCCTTTTCTTACTTTTAATTTTACTCCATAACTTTCATACCCATTGCTTGAGCGCGATCCTTTGCACCTTTGTTATCTTTATTACTTATTAAATGAATATTGCCATCACCTTCCATATAAAATTTAACTCCTGCTTTAACAATATACCATTCTGACCCTTCTTTCTTTTTTGCATTTTCTTTCCGTTCAATAAATTCTGTATTACTAATATCTTCAATCTTACATCCAGCTATATTTGCTAATTTTTCTAAAATATCTAAATCATTAATATTAAAGGTTTTTACTCCTTCTTGGGATTCACCTTTTTGACTAGTTGGGTTTACTACTTCTGATTTAAAAAAATTTAAATTTACCATAAATTGCTTTTTAAATTATTGATTAATAACTACATTCTATCCCTACTATACATTTTGTCAATAAACTTGAAATTAAATTTAATATGTGGTAATTTGAAAAAATAAACATAGTACTTTGAAATAGTTTTCATCAGGCAATTTGACGCTCAAAATTGCTGGTCTACCTTAGATTCCTCTGGGATTTAAGGCGGATCAGCAATTCAGCGTTCCGTAAATAATTACAGACATGAGCAATGAAATTTTAGGGTTATCACCACAAGATTTGTGGTGGAACTTTTGGCAGTTGACCCAAATCCCAAGGCCCTCTAAGAAAGAAGAAAAGGTCCGGGCATTTGTGGTGAAATTCGGCAAGAAACTCGGATTAGAAACCATTGTCGATGAGGTCGGCAATGTGATTATCAGGAAACCGGCCACTCCCGGAATGGAAAACAGGAAAGGAGTGATCCTGCAGGGCCACCTCGACATGGTACCTCAAAAGAACGGTGACAAAGTGCATGATTTCGAAAAAGACCCCATCGATGCCTGGATTGATGGCGAATGGGTAAAGGCCAGTGGCACTACCTTGGGGGCCGATAATGGTATGGGAGTTGCCGCCACCATGGCGATCCTGGAATCAAAAGATATCCCTCATGGTCTAGTGGAGGCACTTTTTACCATTGATGAAGAGACAGGCATGACCGGGGCTAAGGGAATAAAACCCGGGTTATTGCAGGGAGATATCCTACTGAACCTCGATTCGGAAGATGAAGGGGAACTTTACATCGGCTGTGCCGGTGGAACAAATGCAAATATTACTTTTACCTACAATGAAGTTCAGGTCCCGACAGGCGTTAGCGCCTTCAAAGTAAGCATCACCGGGTTAAAAGGCGGTCATAGTGGGGTTGATATTCACCTGGGAAGAGGAAATTCGAACAAGATTTTAAACCGTTTCCTTTGGCATGCTTCAAAGAACCACGGCCTGAGGATCAATGCTATTGATGGTGGCAGCCTGCGAAATGCAATCCCGAGAGAATCGTTTGCAATGGTTACCGTTCCCGACGCTGCAAAGGATGATTTTCTGAAATGCCTTGCTGATTTTGCGATAAAAGCAAAAAAAGAGCTTTCTGCAGTGGAACCAGATATGAAAATGGAAGCCGTTGTTGCTCTAATGCCCACTTTCGTGATGGATGAAACAACCCAAAACAACCTTTTCAATGCCATTTATGGTTGTCCTAATGGAGTAATCAGGATGAGCAATGAAATGGCCGGGCTGGTCGAAACTTCAACGAACCTGGCCATCGTAAAATCGGAGAACAAGGAAATCAACATTCGTTGCCTCTTAAGAAGTTCAGTAGATTCAGCCAAAGAGGACCTGGAGAACATGATTCAAAGCGTGTTTGAACTTGCAGGTGCCAAGGTGATCTTTGATGGGCAATATCCCGGTTGGAAACCAAATCCCGCCTCCCCCATCCTGAAAGAGATGCTGGAAATCTATAAAAACAAATATGGTAAAACACCCGAAATCAGAGCCATTCATGCAGGACTTGAATGCGGCTTACTGGGTGGTGTTTATCCGAACTGGGACATGATCTCCTTTGGTCCGACCATTCGTTACCCGCATTCACCGGATGAAAAAGTCAATATTGAAACCGTTCAGAAATTCTGGGATTTCCTGGTAGAAACATTGAAATTCGTACCGGTAAAGTAATCCATGATTTATTTTCAATCATGGAAAAGGCTACTTAATTTAAGAGTAGCCTTTTTTGTTTGCATTTTAAAAAATTGACAGTTAAAAAAGAAGGTATATTATAAAGAAGTTCATTTAATAATTTTATAAGATTGATTGGGGAAACTGGTTAAATTCCAGTACAGTGCCGCTACGGTAAGCTCCGACTAAGGTCGGAGACAAGTCCGAATGCCAATCATTCCAATATTCCCCGAGCAGGATATTAATTTTTAGTAAATTTAAATTCTGCTCCCGCAGAATTTTTTTATTTTTATGTTAAAAACAAAAACACAAAAAATCACAGTAATATTTATTTTAATATTAATATGTATTTTTCTAATTTCAATCTATCAAAAAAAACCTAACAGAAATCCTAACAGGCAAGACCTGTTAAAAACTAAACAGGTCTTGCCTGTTAATAATATAGCCTTTCTTGAAGTAAGTGGAGTTAAATACGAAACTAGTATCCAGCAAGAAATAAGTGTCTATGATTTTATGCAAAAATTAAAAGATGAACGAAAAATAGATTTTGAATCAAAAAATTATACTGGTATAGGAAAATTTATTGAGAGTATTAATGAGGTAAAAAATGGAGATAAAAGTTGGGTATATTATGTTAACAATAAAAAAGCAGAAATCGGTGTATCAAATTACAAAATTAAAAATAGAGATATTGTCTCGTGGAAATACGAGAATAGCTATTAGTTGTAAGTTAATGTTTCTAAGTTAGAAAATGAAATGAAAAATATAAAAATAATATTATTGATAATATTTTCAGTTATTATTTTGTTTGGTATAGTAATTACTGCCCATGCAACACTCAATGTTGACACAGAAGTAAATGTACCTGAAATTTGCAGTGTAGCTGATACTGACGGGGTTACTCATAACTATGGAGAAGTAAATCAATATCTTGCTATTTGCGCACTTTACTCAGCAATAAATAACGGTTCAATATTTAACACTCAACTCTCAAATCAATATCCAAACCTAGGACTATTTGTTATTGCAATTAACAACGTTGTTGCAGACCCAAATAGCCAATATTGGGCAATTTATCAAAATGGAAATTTTGCAAATTCTGGTATTACTTCACTCCCAGTCATAGCAGGAGATACAATAATGTTTCAACTCCACGATTTTTCCGACAATAACCAAGGAGATCAGGTAACACTGCATATACATTCTTTGGGTGCACCAACACCTATGGGCTCTGGAGCACTTATCCAATCTACTAATACAACTTCTCTAGAGACTTTGGATATAGTTCCAGAAAAAATAATTAAACCAATTTTTGACACAAAAAAAGCCTTTGATTTTTTAATATCACAACAAAAAGAAGATGGGTCATGGAGCACAGATTTATACACTGATTGGTCAGCATTAGCAATTGAACCAAATGAAAATCTCCAAGAACAAAAAAACAAACTTGGAACTTATTTAAAAGAAAATAAATTATCTAATATAAGTTTAACTGATTATGAAAGACACGTTATGGCTCTTATGGCGCTTGGAATAAATCCATATAAATTAAATGGCGAAAACTATGTAGATAAAATAATAAAAGAGTTTGATGGTAATCAGTTTGGGAATAAAGACGAGGATAATGACGACATCTTTGCACTTATAATTTTACAAAATGCGGGTTTTGGAAAAAATGAAGAAATTATAAATAATACAAGTAATTTTATTCTTTCAAAACAAAAAGAAAATGGTTCATGGGATGAAAATCCAGATATGACTGGTGCTGGAATTGAGTCTTTGGCATTTTTAAAAGAAAATGAACAAATAAAAAATGCATTAGAAAAAGCAAAGGAATATTTAAAACAAAACCAAAAAGACGATGGAGGATTTGGAAACATTTCTTCTACTGCGTGGGCAATAGAAGGTATAATTTCTCTAGGTGAAAAAGTAGAAAATTGGAAAAAAAATGATAATACTCCAATTGATTACTTAGCACAAAACCAAGATCAAGATGGCGGAATAAAAAATGAAAACAAAGATACAAAACTCTGGGAAACCATATATGTACTTTCTGCTATATCTGGTCACTCATGGACAGAAATTATGCAAAAGTTTGGTAAACCAATCATGGAACAAAAAGTAGAGATCATAGAAGAAAAAATCCCAGTTAACCTCTCTTATGGTAAAAATATAACTGAAACCAAAAAAATAGTTACTAAACAAAATATACCAAATGTAGCTAAAACTACTATTATAGAAAATTTAGGAACTATTAATACAGCCTCAGTCATTAACGCAACAACAAACACAAATGTGAAAACAAAAAATACAGAGAGTTCTTTACAAAGATTTCTAGGTAAAATTTTTGAAATGTTTTTTTAATTTACTATTTCATCGTAGTAAAAAACCCTAACAATACAGCTACAATATTCAGAATTGAATGTGTAATCGAAATAAGCACTAAGTTTGGATATTTTATATATAACCATGCAAAGAAAACCCCAGAAATAAAAGCGATTGGGAGACCTATTCCTAAATTTGGGAAAATTATATGTAAAAACATGAAAAGTATTGCATTAATAAAAATTATAAAATAATTATTACTATATATTTTTTTTAACATTGGAATCAAAAAAGAACGAAAAGCAAATTCTTGAAAAAAAGAAATTGGTATGAAAAATATCCAAGTTCTTATGAGATACTTTTGTGTCTCTATGTCGGGCATATTTAATTTGTGATCTAGTAGAAACAAAGCTACTACTCCAATTACAACAAAAGATAAATAAAAAGGAATTGCTTTTTTAAAGTTATCATGATGAATCCCCATTTCTTCATAACTCCACTCTTCACGTGTGATGATCCCATAAATGATAAGGGAGCAAATTGTAAGTAAAACAATCCGCCAACTCATTGGGATAATACCAAAATACAATAAAAAAACTGGCAATATAAATATAATGAATATCTGAGTTAGTATTAACTTTTTTGATGGCACATTTACCATACTTACTATTTTAAACTATAATTAAGAATTAACCTATTCATAAGATTTTTTTAAAGATGTATCCAGAATCTTAGCATTGTTTCTCCTTCTTCATTTTTCATTTTGTTAATAAATATTCCACCATTGTTTTCTATTATTTTCCTTGAACCAATATTTGTTTCTAAACAAGTAATTATTATTTTTTTATTATAAAATTTTTTTGCTTTTCTAAGCCCAAGCCTAAGCATTTCTGTACCATATCCTTTTCTTCGTTCTCTTGGAACAACTGCATAACCAATATATCCACCAGTTGCAGACAAAAGTTTACTAGGCTTCTGTCTTATATCTAAACGTCCAACTACTTTATTCCCCAAAACTCCCCAATATAAGGTCGAGGGCACTCTTCCCTTTTTTAAATTTATTCCCTTTCTTCTTTCTGTCATTTTTTTATTATATATATGAAAATCTTTCAAAGAGGTAAATAGCCCAGTACCACCACCGGCTGCTGTTATTCTTTTATCCTTTTGGTATTCCTTTTCTCCCTTTAAATAAGAGAGTGCATATTTTTTATTTGGTAAAATAAGTTTCAAATTCTGTTTCATATTTCTATTATAACTGTTTTTCCTTGTTTATTAAAATATATTGACTTAAAATAAAATATGTTTTATACTTTGTTAAACTATCGTAACTTGAAAATTCTCTGATTTAACCTTTCAGTATAGCTCTTTGAGTGTCAATTTTTTGATTCTCTTGGAACTGTACTTAAAATTATATGTGTCATGGAAACTGAAATGATCGACAAAATACTGAAATTAAAATTTAATGTATTAATTTTTATTTCGGTTGTGGGTTTGTTAATTATAACTATCCACTCAGTGATTTTTTTAAAGTCTCTAGAAAAAATTTTTATCCAAGGATCTTTATTGGGTATTGGTGCAATTATGTGTATTTCATCTTTATATGTTTTGTATTTAAAAATGAAATATATTTATACCAAAAATCTTTTAAAGAAAATCCTGATAATTACATTGGCAATAATACCACTATGCTTTGCGGTATTTTGGTCTTTATGTCATTGTATTAGAATAACTGTAGAGACTCATTCCCCTTAGGCTTATCAACTAAGCTTTCGGGGAATTTTTTTATGTTCTTCAATCTTCCCAGCTTCAATTTCTATTTTTTCTGCTTTTCGGAATTTTCTAACAACTTTCTTTGGTGCAATGTCGTAGTATTTAATTTTATAGAGTTCATTATCTATCCCCCACAAGTTCCCTTCCGTTCCCTCCCAACCTTTTTCGAAAATATTTAAATTAAGTGGCTTGGAATATTGTCGTAAAGTTTTTACACCACTATCTAAAAAATATTCATGAAAATATGACATCACAAGTTCACGAATATTTTTATAAACTGGCTCACGATATCGTAGAACTGCATGATTAGTTTTTGAGAGTGCTCCCCAAAGCCCGTCTTGCTTAAACGGAACAATCAAATGACTAAAATCACTTTTGGTAGTCATAAGATGCACAAGTAATGGCTGGTACCCATGTTTTGACAAAATATATGCTCCAAGTATTGCCCCTTCAGCACAATGGGCTTTTCCTTTTCTCATAATAGATATCGGGGATTCCAATGTATCCTCACCGTTCTCTTCAAAATTAAATTTCAAAGAATTCAAATAATCCTGCACTTTTGCCGGAGTGTTTAATTTTCTAATTAATTCTAATTCTTTTTTAGTAAATTCTAACACCTTATAATTTTACCATTTAAAAAGCTCCGGCCAAAGGCCGGAGCTTTTATTTGTTACTTTTATTATGAAAGATGCTTTGAAACTAATTTGGTCATTTCAAACATGTCCACTACCGCTTTTCCGCCAAATACTTTTTTAAGATTTTCGTCCGCAATGATATTTCTCTTTGCTTTTGGATCCTGAAGATTATTTTTCTTAATGTAAACCCAAAGCTTCTTAACTACTTCAGATCTTGGCATTGGGCCCTTCCCAACTACTGCCGCTAACTCTGGACTTATCTTAAGAGGCTTCATAAATGCTGATGTTGCCATATATTTATATTTTTGCCCTTTTGAGGCTGTCCGCCTAGGGCGGAATTAATAATAATTACCCTTACATTATAACCTATTTTATTCAAATTCAGTAGTAGCTGGAGGTTTCGTAGTCCAATCAAACATCACTCGTACAATTTTTGGATGCTTAACAAGTGCACTAGATATTTCTTCGCAAATTTCTGATGATAAATAAAAACCTGTTACCGTCATAAAGTCTACTGTGTGCACCGTTCGCACCACTAGAGTATATCCATACACCCTGCCATCCCCTTTTACTCCTACTGTTTTCACTCCCAAAAGTGCCACAATTGTTTGAGAGATTTTTTCGTAAATTTCATGCTTCTTTAAAATTTCTGCAACTAAAAAATCTGCCTCACGTACAATTTCTAAAAGTTCTTCCGTCACAGGTATTCCTAAAATTCTCAAATAAAGTCCTGGTCCTGGGAAGGGTTGTCTTTTGGAAACTAATTCATCAAGTCCAAATTCATGTGCTAACTCTCTTACTTCAAATTTAAATAAATCATCGAGTGGAGAAATTTCAATTAATCCCAAATCAAGATCAACATTGTGATGAGTCTTTATTAGCGCAGAACCCCCTACGCTACCTGACTCTATTAAATCCGTCGCAAGGGTACCTTGAATCATATGTGTTGCATTGAAGCTTTTTGCAACTTCACAAAAAACTTCTCCATAAACTGCTCTAAATCTTGCACGTTTTTCTTCAGCATCGATTGTCGTCCCAACTTCTTGGATAAATTTTTCTTTATAGTTATCAATTATTTTTAAATCTATCCCTGCACGAACGGCAATCTCTTTTACTTTTTTCACTTCTCGTTTTCGCATTCCACCCGTATCAATAAAAAATGCTTTCAATTGTTCCTTTAATTTAGGTGCTAAAATCGCAGCGAGTGTTGTAGAGTCTACTCCCCCTGAAACACCGATTATAGCAACTCCACCACCTAATATTTTCTTTGTATTCTCCTGTATCTCAGTTACTAAATCTACTCTTGAATAATCCTTTACACATCCACAAATCTTTTCAATAAAATTATTTAAAATAATGTTTTCATCTTCTGTTTGTTCTACCTCGGGATGAAATTGCACTGCCCAAAGTTTTTTTGTGGTAGATTCCATGGCTTCAATGACTGTGCCACCCTTTGAAGTAGCCGTGATTTCAAATCCAAGAGGAACACTCGCTACTGAATCTCCGTGACTAGACCATGCATTTATACTTTCCTTAAGACCTTCAAAGAGAATACTTTTTTTATTTTTTTCAAAATTAATTTCGACGGGACCATACGATTTTCCTTCGAGAACATGTTGTACAGAATTATTGTCTTCATTGTATGCCATCCACTGCATCCCAAAACATATTCCTAAGATTGGAATACTGAAATCTAGAATTTCTTTCGGTATTTTTGGCGCATCGGCTTCGTAAACACTAGCACTTCCCCCTGAAATTATTATTCCTTTTGCTTGATTATTTTTTAGCCATTCCAATGATTTTTCTGGCGACAAAATTATAGACTTAAAACCCAAATACCTTAATGATCTTCTAATAATTTGAGTATACTGAGAACCAGAATCAATAATTAAAATTTGAATTTTTGTATCTTGCATTGTTATATACTTTTTATAGACCAAGATCCTTTACAGAATTAAGTAAATCAGTAGGGTTAGTTCCCCCAGAAGAATCAAGCCCCCCCAAAGCTCCTAGATAATTATTCATAAAAGCAGGGATAGCAAAGAGAAGTCCGATTATAGGCACCACGACAGCAATAACTGTAATCCAAATAATCATCAAGAAATATTTTCTTGTTTTTTCAACTGATTTATAAATGGCATCTATTTTTACGCCCTGTTCTTCTATTTTCTTTTTTAATTCTTCGTTTTCCATCCTTCCATTATATACTTATTGATTAATTCTAACAAATTTTATATTATATAAAATATGCACGACGAAGATAGTAGCGAAGAACAAAAAGATGACCGAAATACTTGCCCAACCTGTGGACTCCGTCAGTATGGCACAGTATGCGCAAATTGCGGTATTGATATAGACAACGGAGAAGAAGACCCTGATAAGAAAAAAGAGGATGAGTATGATGAGTACGACTATCGCGAACGTAGATGATTATTCGCAAGAAAGGCCAAAAGGTTTTTGAGTCATAGTTTTTGGTAACCCAGTTGAATCTATACAAAAATAAGTACTATCGCTTAATTGTGAAGTTATAACAAACTTGCTTTTACTATCTAGACAATATATGTCTGATTTTTCACCTGAAATATTTTTTACTTCTGTCAAAAAATCTTTTACCGGTTTAGACAAACAAAGCCCCTTGTATGTATTTTTTTTGGAAGGGTTATTTTCAAAATATACAATAGCATTCGGCTGTATCGCAGAAATTCTCGATTTTATTTCAGCATCTTTTGCCATTACTTCAAATTGAACAAAAATTTCTTCAATTGTTTGACTTTCATTTGGAGCAACTACGGGTATTGATTGATTCCAATTGCTAAAGTTAGTAACTGAATTTATTGCAACTTCTCCGTTTTCTGGCTTTTCTGAATCAGAAATACTTAAATTTATAACTAATTTTCTTGGCAGAGAATCTTTTCTGCTTATCCATACTTCACTTCCAGATAATTTAAATGAAGAGAATAGGCTATCTAAGTCTTCTTTAGAAAAAGTTACTGGTAGTGAAGTAGCAGATATAGTTTTCATATAATCTTCTACATTCAAAACATAAGTTTTTATTCCGTCTACATCCAAGTCAAAAGTTAAATGGTAAGTAGATTCACTGTTTATATCTTCATTTGATAACTTTTTAACATTTTTTATAAAATTAGCATTTTTTGTAATTTCAACAAATTTACTTTTTTGCTCTTCTGTTAGCCCGTTAAAAACTTTTGGATCAATTCCCAAAGATGCCATAGGATTCATAGGGTTTGCAATATCGTTTGGACCATTTTCCAAAGCAAAACTTATCCATTTATTTTCGAAAGAAGACAAATCGCCAATCATAGAAACTTTTGGCATCTTCTTCACAACCGCATAAAAAACTTTATTTATGAATCTAAATTCAAGTGCTGTATTTATTGCTCCTGCGTCTAACCCAAATTCTAGTGATGATTTAATATTCTGTGGATCATTGTAATCATTCCCCCCTTTAAAATTAAAGGTAACTTTTGTTACAGAACCTACTTCCGTAGGTAATGCACTTTCTATTTCATTATTTTTTAAATTTGACCAATCTATGACAGTAGTATTATCAAAAGAATCGCTTTTCACTTGTACTAAGGCACTCATAGTCTTCTCCATTATTTTTGCTGGAGAATCAAAGTATCCAATGTAATATCCGTAAGCCGCCCCTGCCCCCAGTATTATCACTATGAAAATTATTATGATTACTAAAATAATTTTCAATTTACTTTTCTTGGGTGTAATTTGTTGGTTTATTAATTTATTTCCAAATGGATTTATCATAGTGTTTGTAGCAGGATTGAGAGAAGAAACAGAATTGGGATTAATAATTCCATTGCTAACTGGATTATACGTTTCTACCTTGGGCTGAGAAAATGTTTGTACTGGTTGCTGAATAGGTTTTTGTATAGGTGTTACCGGTTGAGTAGATTGCGCAGAAAAACCTTGAGAAATATTATTTACTACAGGTGGATATAAATTTTTAAATGCTTCCTCCACGTCGCTCCCCATCCATCCATTACCTAAAAGAAGTTTTTTAATATCTTCCAACGAAACACCTTTTAAGTGTTCTTGCTTTATATATTCCAACAATTCATTTGTGACCATAAAATTATTTAATTAAATTATAAAAATTCCGACCAAGGAACATTTGAAAGAAAAATCAAAATATAAAGTATCGAAAAAATAATTGGAATCAATTTCTCTGTACTTGAAAGTGGCAAATATTTTTCTCTGTCTTTACCCTTACCTAAAAGCTCCCACTCTGTTTGGAAAAGTGCCAATGGTAATTTTTTCTCAGCTGAATGTATCACAGCGAATTTCGCTCTATTCAATTGGCTATAAGAATTAATAATTCGATACCAGCAATAACAAATTGCCATTCCTACAAATGGCACCATCATAAAAAGTAAAGATTTTTCAACTGGGCTTTTGATTTCAAAATATCCAAGAATCCCCATAATTGCTGTATTGATTCCTAAAAAAAATTCATTCGCTTTCCATCTGCGTTCATTAGCAGAATTAGACACGTGTATATAGATACGATATTGTTCTAAAAAGTGATCAATATATTTATCTGCGTGATTAACTTCATGGTCTGTATATCTTTTATATAATAAATTATCTATTTCGTCTCTTTCCATCCCATTAGAAATTTAATTAATAATCTTTTTTACTTACTCCCCCGCCTCGTTAAATTTCTAACGGGACAAGTACTTAAATAATAGTTAAATTCTAGTAATAAAGCAAATTATTTTAAGTTTAAATAATACTTTCTTTTTGTTTCAGATAATCGCTCGATAGCATAGCGAATCATAGTACGAGGCATATTTTTTATATTTTCTTTTAAGAATCTCTCAAGCTCAGCTTCAGTCACACGTTTCCCGACTTCCCGCAACATCCATCCACAAGCTTTATGTATTAAATCATGTTTATCATTAAGTAAAATTTTTGCAATCTTGAAAGTCCATTCAAATTCTCCATTATAAATAAATTGAAATGTAGAAATTATTGCAATTCGTCTTTCCCATAAATTTTTTGATTTCGCGAGCTTTAAAAGTAAATTTCTATTCCTTTTTAGTAAAAAATCACCAACTATTCTTGGAGCAGATAAATCTACCAAATCCCAATTATTTATATTTTTTGTATGAGCTAAATAAAACTCGCAAATTTCTTTTCTTTGGTCCGCTGAAGCCTTGGCGGAGGCGACTTTATACTTCTCTACTAGTATGAGAATAGCCACAAGTCGTTCTTCGTGAAATTCACTTTTAATAAGTTTATCAATTTTAGATAGTGAAATAGTAGAATATTTTTTTACAATTTTACGTGAATCGGGTACTACTACTCCCAAAAATTTATCACCTTCACCATATTGTCCAACTCCAGTTTTAAAAAAACGAGACAAAATAATAGCCTTTTCATTACTTGCATACTCTAATAAATCTTCTCTTAATTTTGTTAAATCATTAGACATTTTCTATAGGAAAATTTTCTGGTAACTTAATTGCACAATGTGCACACCTGGTAGCTTCTATTGGAATTTCACTTAAACATTCTGGGCATTTTTTGGAAGAAGGATCAGCTGGTGCTTCTTTTTTACTTCTAGATACAAGAAAATTTATCGGAGTAATTACAAAAAAATAAATAATCGAAGCAATAATCAAAAATGAGACGAAGGAATTTAGCACCTCTCCGTACATAAATTTACTCCCATTTATTTTAAAGAAAAGACCAGAAAAATCTTCCGTTTTTATGAGTGCTCCCATGAGAGGTGTAATCAAACCCTTTACAATAGAATTAACGATATTCGTAAAAGCTGCTCCTACTACGACACCCACAGCAAGGTCTACAACATTCCCTCGTAAAACAAATTGTTTAAATCCTTTTAACATAAATTTTTTAATTTAATCTTTAATTATTAATCAAGTCCATTATACGCAGCCCAGTAAACTTGGTCTCTTAAAACAAGGTACTGTTTTACCGCTAAAAAAACAGTAAAAAAAGAAACCATAAACATTATAATCAAAATTGAATTTCTGTTCATTGTATCTTTTATGTAGTCTTTCTATTTAAAAACAATTTTCCATTTTCCCAAGGAACACCAAAGAATGGCAAGATAAAGTAATCAAGTCCTAAAAATCCAGACACTCTCCAAGCAAGTAAAATAAATAATCCAAAAATAAGTAAGATTGGATTGGTACTTACTGCTCCAGCCAATAAATAATTTAAATTCATAAAGCCTCCAAAGAATGCTGCAATTCCTGTAAATGCACCCAAGATAAGTGCAATACCAACCAATATTTCTCCGTAAACTACAAGATGTGACCAAAAACCAGCATACGGCAACACAAATTTCTCAAGAAAAAATCCGTACCATACTTGTACGTCAGGATGTGCTCCAGCTGTTTTTGCAAGTGCGCCATTGGCAAATCCTGCCAATGCACTTCCGGCTTGGTCTCCTGTCCAAGAAACCACTCCCAACTTTCCCCAACCAGCCAATAACCATTCAACCCCTATGTAAACCCTTACCAAAAACCAAAGCCATGATATTTTTGGATTCGTAAAAAGAAAACGAGATAAAGGAGACTCTACAATATTAATGTATTTCATTTAAATGATTTAAAATTTGTAATAAGTATATTCTATCATATTATTCCACAATTTTCGCATCAACTTTTATCGTTTCATTATCCTTCTCATGTTCTTTAGAATTTCGAAAAATTTTCATTCGTTTTTTTAATGCTCTACCTGCAAACATAGATAAACCTGTAATAAAAATTGAAATAAATAATGTTCCAAAAATCATCACAAAAAAAAGAAACTTTGCAAGCCAATACGGCCCGCCCAAAAAATGGGTGTAGCCCAAGAAGAAAAAGAGTAATATCAACAAAAAACTGTTTCCAAATTTTATACTTCTTAAATACATAGGTACTTAATTATACATTAATAAATTACTTAATAAAAATAAAAAACCCTCACAGTGCAAAATGTGCTGCACTGGAAGGGCATTATGGTTACTTTCTGGTGAGATGTTTATCCAGAAATTCAATAAAATACTTAGAAGGCTTTTGTAATTCATCCACCTTGAATGAAAAATCAATTCCTTTGAAATTATTAAGATCGGAACTTGAAAGAGAAAATATTGAAATTATTATCGCATTTTTAGTCCCAAATTTTTCCTTATATTCCAAAGGAATTATATCACCATTTTTGATGTGATAAGCTGAAAGAAATAATAAATCAGCTTTTTTTTCTTTATCACCAATAGAAATAAACTCGACTTCCTTATACTTTTCGAGAATACGAATCTCTAGTTCTTTTGGCAAAAAAAGATAATTCGGCAACTCTGTTAAAATGTTGTAGTTCATAGTTTTTATATATTTATGGTTAATAATGATTATTGAATTACCCCTATCTCTTTAAAGAAACAAAGATAATTCAACAAAACATAAAAACCCCTTTTTCAAGGTACCAATAACCTATTTACATATTAGCATATATTTCACCTAAAGTCAAAACTACAAGGGTTACCCTTGTAGTTGTTCTTATTTTATTTATGTTTTTTCCACCAACTTGGATATTCTCCAAAACGAAAGCATAGAAAATCAAACAAGAGCATTATCACAATCGCCCATGGCGCAAAGCTAATCAAAGTGTCACTTCCAGAGTGAGACATCAAATCAATTATCATAAATATTTTTACAAAAATAACTACGAGTAAAAAAGTTAGAAACCACCCTTGGATTGAAGCTGGATAATAAAAAGCAAAATATTTCCAAAACTTCGCCGGTCTAAACCAAAATTTTTCTTCTTTCATATGTATATATTATATCACCCGATAGTAGATTTTAATAACGCCCAAAGGGCATGTTTTACATATTATTAAAATTCACTATCGGGTATCACTTTTCTAATACCAAAAGCTTACTTGGGCTCTGATGTCCGTTCACTATTCTTACTTTCCCTTTTGGGATTTGAAAATAATCAGCGACAATTTCAAGGACTTTTTTGTTTGCCATATTTCTCTCGGCTTTTTCTTTTACTTTAATTTCAAAATGGTCTTCGCTTATTTGCTTTATTTCCTCTTTCTTGGCTCTCGCTTCTACTTTTACTCTGATGTAAATCATTTTTACATTTTTTCAATATCTTTCAATATCTTTCAATATCTTTCAATATTTGTGCCGCATGATTGGCAGGATCCACTTTTGGATAAACTTTTACAATTACTCCCTTTTCAATTAAATATGAAATTCGCTTATTGAAAGGAAAAGCGAAAGCGCCATATTCTTTTATCACTTTTTTGTCTGGGTCAGATAAAAGAGTAAAAGGCAAATTGTACTTTTCCTGAAACTTTTTATGACTCTCTGGTGAGTCAGCCGACACGCCAATCACTGTAATCCCTGCTTTTTTGAAATCATCATAAACTTCTGTAATTGCGCAAGCTTCCATGGTGCATCCTGGTGTATCATCTTTTGGATAGAAATACAAAAGCACCTTCCCTTCCGTATAGTTTGATAATTTTTGTTCTACGCTAAACTGATCTAGTAAACTAAAATCAATTATTTTTGTTCCTTCTGTTAACATAAATTTTTTATAAATTAATAGTAATTTTTGCTTGTAAAACTTATATCTAATTATACCATTTTTTGAATAGTTTTAACTTTGATTTTGCGAAATCATGCCACGCAACCGACTAATAAGCGTAACTACAGAAAAGTTTCAATTTGTCAGTCCTTTTTAATTTTTTTATACGGGCTTCTTCTTGAGATGCAAGCGAACGATTTTTAAACTTTTTTGAATATACCACCTTTACTGGCCTTCGAGATGAAGTATACTTTGCTCCAAGCTTAGTGCTATTATGTTCCCCTACTCGCCGTTTTAAATCTGTAGTGATTCCAGTATACAAAGTCTTATCAGTACATAAAAGAATGTAAAGGAAATATGTTTTAGTTGTTTTTTTATTTTTCATTATTTTAAATTACAAATCAATTTTATCACTTTACAGTCAAAAAACTAATATTTGACATATTTATTTTTAAGTTGTAAACTATATAAGGATAAACAATGCTCGCATTAGAGCAAAAAATATACTCCGTAGAAGCATTTTTTTCTGAATTTTGATGCTCAAACGGAGCACGTGGTTAATGGGGCCGATTACCCCAAGGGCCACAGAACGTGATCCCATACAAAAGAGATGGCAACGTTCACCCACCACCGGACAACCGTTCGGTGGCTTTTTATTTCTTTCTTTTTCGTCTAGGTTTTGTTTTTGATTTTTGAGACACAGACACTCGTGAGACAAAATTATTTTGCATTTTTTCAAGTTCAGATTTTGAAAGTTTCTTAAATAGTTCCCCATTCTCTTTGCTTTCTTTTTTGAAATCTTTATCAAGCAGAAGTACTTCTGGATCTGCCAAGAGTGCATCTCTGTGAAACCCCACGAGTCTGACGCCTTCCAAAGTACGTGCTCGAGAAAGTGCTACATAACCCATTCCATAAGCAAAAGTTTTTGATAAATCAATTTCTGCAGAATCCAAACTCATCCCTTGGCTTTTATGAATCGTGATAGCCCAAGCCAGACGCAAAGGTAATTGTGAAATCACTGCTTTTTGTTTTCCATTTTCTTCAATCCCCCATTCTTCAGGAGTAACTGTGATTTCAGTTCCATTTTGTAACCTAATAATCGGACTATCGTCTGACAGGAATGTATAAACTTTTCCCCGCGTTCCATTAGCATATCCTTTCTCAAAATTATTTTTTAAGAACATTACCTCTGCCCCAATTTTCAAACGCAAAATCTCGGGCGCCAAACAACTTTTCTTTAGTATTGAAACAAGTACCGGAGTCCCTTCATCTTTCATTTGGTAAGTTTTTTCAGACCCGCCAATTTTATTCAAACGTATTTGGTTGATAACGTCCACATCCATGTTGTGTGTATAAAGCCGAGTTGGCTCTATGCCCAATGGTAACTTCACGTCAATTCTTGATTCAATAAGTTCAAAATGTTTGTCGGAAACATTTCCTGCGCGCACTGCATTTAATATTTCTAAAAATTCTGTGTCTTCCTGACGATATTGCTCGGAGAGATAGCACACCGCCGGACGCATCGTCCGCCAAGCACGCGAATGAATTACCATGTCTTTTGGGGTCTCATCTTCTGTCTCTTCTTCGTTTGTAAAAAGGTTAATACTTGGCTCTTTTTTTATTTCAGTCGGTGCAACACTTTTTCTAACCGGAGGCAATTGAAAAAAATCGCCACACAGGATCACTTGCATTCCGCCAAAAGCCCGTTCATTCCTTTTTAAATGCCGGCAAATCCATTCCACCATATCTAGCCTTTTCGCATCGAGCATTGAAACTTCATCAATAATTAAAACATTTGTGTTTTGAATTCTCTTTACTAAATATTCCTTGCTCTCCAACATTTCTAAATCATATTGTGACAGATTGTCTCGAATACCAATCCCCGCCCAAGCATGAATCGTCATTCCACTCAGATGTGTAGCCGCGATGCCGGTAGATGCTGTCACTGCCGTTGGAATATTTTTATCTCGCAAATAATTTATATATTGATTAAGAAGATGCGTTTTCCCAGAACCAGCCGAACCAGTGATGAAAACATTCACTCCACTTTTCAAAATCTCCAATGCTTCCTTTTGTGTCATTTTCCCATTGTAACAGATTTTTTTAAATTTTTATTTTTCAAGACACTTACCAATTTTTTAGGGTAATTGTGATTTGAAGCACAGTCGCAAAACATACCCATGCGAGATATGGGAGGTTTGCATATGCGACATATCGCAAGTGTGGCCAAATAGCGAAAAGTGCCCATACGAGTGTGCCAAGCACAAGAAGAATGTCCACCATGGCTAGTGCATTATTTCGAAGTCCAAATTGGATTGAAGTAAAAGCAAAATTAAAAACAAGATTTAAGACAAATGGCAATGCCACGATTGCTGGAATTTGCTTATTTACTACTTTATAAAAAACCGTGCCATAAGTTGCTGCGATTATAATATAGAGCACTGTCCATACCGGCCCAAAAAGCCACGAAGGAGGTGCCCAAGATGGTTTTACAAGTTGCGAGTACCATTCATATGATTTCATAAATTTTTATTTAATGGAAGTAATAATAAAATACGCAATCACACTCGTGACAGCTGTAACCAGTATTCCCCAAGAAATATCGATCAAGGTCATTTTGGTTGGCCAGCCAGCAAGTGTAGCTTGATTTGTAAGATCATATGCCGAATACGCAGCAAGGCCAAGAACTGCCCCGCGCCACAAGGCTTCATGCCAAGATCCTGATGCTACTGCTGGCAATACTGCGAGCAATAGCACTGCAAGTGCATAAATTGGATAAAAGAAAAGCGCTGGAGTAATGTTCATCGTTATTGAAAAAATTCCAGACATTAAATTTGCATAAAAACTTTTTGCCACAAGTCCAATCCAAATAGCATCAAGAGCAACGAGAGGTATTAAAGTTGAAACGTAATATATTATGTATTTCATATCCTAATGATAACATTTTCTGATAAAAAAGTTCAAAAAATCCCTTTCCAACCTAGTAAGAACAGTTCTTACTAGGGACTAGACTTTTTGTGTAAATATGGTAAATTGAAACTAGAAAATTGAGTATTCACTTCTTTAAAAACAACCACTTATGGATAAAGTAGTTCATTTCGGGATGATTTTTATCATCATTGCAGCAACCTTGTATAGTGTTTCAATATTAACCGAAAAGATACAGAAAAAACTAAAAAGATGGATGCTTCGCACCTTCGCTCTTGGTTTTCTTTCTGATATCGTTGGAACATCTACAATGATGGCTGCTCTAGTGGTAACCGGTAAATTTGGTTATCATGTTCCTTTTGGGATAGCGGCTTTATTAATTATGGGAGTCCATTTTTATTGAGCTATAAAATCTTTTAGAAATCTGGAGAAATACCAGAAACTCTTTACTAAATGGTCAATTGTAGCCTGGGGTGTTTGGATGTCCGCATTAATTACCGGAAGTCCCCTACCAAAGATCATTTGGAATCTGATTAAAATTCATTTCAATATTCATTAATATCTAAATCTTAATTTTATGGCAAACAAAAGTTTTCATGTGTATCTTACGAGTACACAAAAAACAAAATTGGAGAAGATTTTAAATGGAAAAATCGAACTAAAGAAAACTCCAATAGATCATGATTATAATAAACCACGTTTTAATGTATTCCCCGAAGAAGAACATGTCTTCACGTTAAGACAGGCCTGTAGAAAACTTGGATTAACTTTACATGCTGATAGCGTGCAATAAAGTAATCTTTAAAAACGGGAAAGGAAGCTGAATGACAACATTCGGCTTTTTATTTTATTAATTACTTTACTAAACTAAAGTAGAATAAAGATAAAAAATTTAGTAAGGGTTTATTGAGTAATAATAAGCAAGGACAAATTAAGTGAAAGCCTTGCTCGTGGATACTAGTTCGCGAAATTATTTTGCGGGTTCGTGGATGGTCTCGGGTTTTTGGGGCATAACAAAGGCCATGAAAATATAAGCAATGATTCCAGGGAAACAAGCCGTAAAAACAGCAAGGAGAATATAGAAAACTCTTAGAATTGTTGGGTCAATTTCAAAATACTCCCCCATCCCTCCCAATACCCCAAAAATAACCTTATTGTCTTTGCTTTTATATAATCTTTTATTTTGCATTTTGTTCATAGTTTTATTATATTACATCTTTAAAATTTCATACAATCACACTCGCAAGGACGGTCCTTGCGAATAACGGTATACAAAGTCGTCAGTTTGTATCTTTTTGGTCGAACAATGTATACAAACCATTTATCCACATTTTATTGAAAATTAATCAATTTCTTGTTATACTCTCTTTGTAGTGAAAACTACCCTCGCCTGAAGGATACCAGGATTGTATTTATACCCAACCCGAGCTTTACCGCTCGGGTTGGTTTGTTTTTAGGTTATATTGTAAGAATTGAGCTAGATTTTCTGCAGGAATAAATTTATCAGCAACACTTTGGAGTTCTTTACTCATACGATTACGGGTACAAACAATAATAACTTTTTTACCTTTACTTTTTAAGTATCCTAGTAAGCCACCAAAATCACTATCTCCAGAGAAAAGCATGACTGTGTCATATTTATCAATCTTTTGTAACATAGTCATAGTCATTTCTACGTCAAAATTACATTTTGGGAATTTCCCAACAAAAGTACCATCCTCGTCATAGTGGGGTATCATTTTTATAGGTTTTGTTTTAACCTGAAAACCAGCTCTTCCGGCCTTATCTATTCTCCATACTGATTTATTATGTTTATCTTTTCCTTGATCTTCACTGAAGTGACCATAGTAGAAAAACTTCTTTACAGGAGAAACCGTATTGCAGACTTCTGCCAATTTTGTGATATCAACTTCTATTGAAATTTTAAATTTATTTTCTTCTGGCCAAAAATCTTTAGCCCAAGGACGGACATTACCAAAATCAATAAAAGTAAAAATCCTGCCATAATCTTCTGCTTTAAATAGATAGCATTTCTGAAAATGTTCATGTTTTAAATCTTGTAAATCCATAAAATAATTTTATCACAACTCCCCGCTAAATGCTTTTTGAGAACTAATTTCTTTAATTCTTCCAAGTCTGCTAACTTTTTCTTATATATTTCTTCAAGTTTTTTAACTATTTGTTATTGTTCATAATTTTATTATATTACATCTTTAAAATTTCATACAACCACCCTCGCAAGGACCATCCTTGCGAGTAGTCCTTGCGAGCAAGAACGGTTCTTGCATATTTCCCTACTTTACTAAACTAAAGTGGAATAAAGATAAAAATTTGGAAAAGAGACTGAGCAAGGGTAATCCTTGCAATTAATTACTTTCCCATTCTGCTATTAATAAAGACTCAGGTAATATTCCGCAAGAAAGTGCCCCTTCAATAAATTTAAGCTGACCACTGGTAAGTTTATCTTTTCCTTTATTTTTTGCTTCACAAAAAAGAATTTCATTCCCTTTCCACGCAAAAACATCAAAGCATGCACTTGTTTTTGCTTTTGTCCATATTTTTTTTAATAATTCTTCTTTTTCCTTTGGAATTGATATATGCTCTGTTTTCAACTTCCAATCTTTCGGCATAGTTCTTAAATAATGTGTTCCCCCGTATGTTTCAACCCACACCCCACTCCAACCATCTGCTAGTAAAATACGCAAGATAACCAATTCTGCAAAAATTGGTTCTCCGCCATAATCAACAAGTGGCTTCCCTCCATAATTAAAATTATTTATTGGTTCTTTCCATAAAGAAAATTTTGGGTTACACGTCGGCAGGGCGACAATTTTCCCCGATGGTAATGAAATATTGGTTTTTTTATTAGGAATTAAAATAGATGGTAGTTTCATGAATTATTTTTAAGCAATTTAAGCAAGAACTGTTCTTGCTAGGTAAAATAAATTTTCTTATAAAACTATATTACTTCAAATCCAATACTTTTTAAGTAGTCAAATATTGGGTTGTAAAAATCTGGGTTACGGGTAGGATCTAAAGGATCACCAGGTGGGATTACAATAACCATTCCTTGTCTAGCACGAGTGAGTAAAACACGATACGCATTTTTTAAATACATTTGTCGTTCAACTTTTTTAATATAATTCCATTTACTACCAACAAAGGATCGATGATCCCAACCATTTTTTGTATACCTAAAATCAGCATCCCAAAATACACACGACCAATCTAATTCCAAACCTTGGATATCAAATTCCGTTGCTACGTCTTCAAGATAGTAGGATGACCGAACGTCTTCCTTTCCGTCAAGAAACCAATGAATCGGATCCATTGGAGACTTCACAAATATTGCATGTGGTTTTAATCTCTCTGCCTGCGAAGAAACAACCATACCGTAACGTTCAGAACCACGAGCTTGTTTTTTTAACCACTCTTTTGCTTTTGAAATATCACGAGTAATTACAATTGGGTATTTTAATCTCACCTGTGCTAGTGTTTTTTGTGCTTCCATCACATTCATATCTAAAATCTGCTTTACGAGCAAAGAAACATGCTCTGCACGAAATGAACGCATTGAGACAGACAAATGCAACTCGTCTTTTGTAAATACATTTTTATGAGTTTTAATTTGGTCTAAAATTTTCCCCGCACCGTACTCACTATCAGTAAGTCGAGAAGATATATAAATATTCCAGTCTGGAAATGAACGATTTAAGCATTCAATCCATTCGCTAATTCCTGCTTCCCCTGTATTTATTTCTTGACCTCCTCCAACTAAGCAAACGACAACTGCCCAATCAGGATGGCGATCAAGACAAGAAATTAGGAACTCCGGTTCAGATTGATTAAAATATGGTATACCTTTCTTTCTTTGCATAAAATTTGCTGTTTGCGATAAATTCCAAGCTCTCTGTGCTTCATCAAAAAGAGCAACATGTTCAATCGGTGGTTTTTCATCCTTAAGACAATCATCCCGAAAATTATGAACGTTTTGAATAAATAATTTAACATTCCGCATTGCATCACCTTTGGTAATTTTATTTCCTTTTTCTTTTTCGTGAGAAACTTTATCACGAGTTAGTGCTTCCCGTAATATAGCGACAAGCGGTCCGTTACCAGAAAGAAAAACACTGTAAAGATCATTCGCTTTATCAATATGTTTATTAGCAATATTTAATCCAACTAATGTTTTTCCAGCACCTGGTACTCCAGTAATAAAGCAGATCGATTTTCGTGATTTATCTCGTGAAGATTTAATTATTTCTGATACAACCTCGGACGTTTGGGATAAATTAATTGCCCCGGCATCACTTCGTGAAATATTTTCAACAGAATGACCTCGGTACAAAGCCATCGCCGCCTCAACGATAGTAGGTGTCGGACAGTATCTTCCTTTTTCCCATTCGGTCATATTAATAGTAGCACCACCCAATAGAGACAGAGTATTATCTATGACGATCTTTAACGTTTCCACACTCGATTTTATAGGGAAAAGTACCTTATCGCTTTGCGGAGTTAATAAAATTACAGGGGTAATATTTTTTGCTTTCGTTGCAATAAGAACGGGAGCAATGAAATGATCGTGGCTTGAGCTATGAAAGTTTTTTAAGTCTAAAGCGTAATCCCAAACTTGATCTACTGCACTTGAAGAAAATTCTTTATCTCCAACTTTAAATTCAAAAATAAAAATAGTTGATCCAATAATTAAGACAACATCAATTCTCTTCCCCATTCTTGGAATGGAGTATTCAAAATATATTGAACCAGAATAGGAGGCTAAAACTTTTTGCAGAATATTAATTTCTTCTACCCATGCATCTCGTTGATTTTGCCCTAAATCAAAATCACTATTTCTTGTTAGTTTACCAAGTATCTCGTCTACATCAGATTTTATGAAAAGAGCAATCGAATTAGAATAGTATTCTCGTTTCATAATTTATTTAACAAAATAATCTAAAGATTTTTTATAAAGTTTTGCAAACTCCTTAAGTTGCAAAACATCGAATCGTCTTTCCCCAGCTTCAAGTGATAGCGAAATCGCCAAATCTTTTGGATTGTGGAACTGTTTCCAGTCACGAGCTTCCCGGAAAGCCAATATTTTCTTCAATAGTTTGTCTGTTTCCGCCATTTGGTTATTCTACCACTTTATTAAGAAAAATCTATTAAGATTAAAGGGGTAAACTATAAGTGTAGTTTTTCCAAATTTACGTAATTTTTGATAAAATATAGATGGAAATTTTATGTGGAGTATACTTTACTAAACTAAAGTAGAGTATATTTTACTATATGAGTATGAAAACAAAAATACCTAGGACTCCCCTTGATATTTTTCTATTTACGCTATCGCTGAGATTAGTATTTTAGCCGATTTGGAAATTGTTAAGGGCCATGACAAGGCCAATGCCCATGAAAAGCAAGATTGAGATAATAACTAGAACAACATGCAAAATATATAGAAATACTTTGTTTATTTTAAAAGTTTTTTTGATTACGTAAGGTATATAAAAACTTAAAATTGGAACTAAAACAAATAAAAGAAATGCAAGAGAATAACCTAAGAAGTTACTTGTACTATTTTCACGTACTAAAAACCATTCTCTAGGAATAATTAAAAACAAACCGTAAAAAACACACCAATAAATTGGATAAATTAAAATAATAAAAATAGTTTTTCCCCACCATTTATCTGTATGAAAAAAGTTTTGAATCCAATTAATCATTCCTTTATTCTAACGCTTTTAACATTTTCGTGCAATCAATACGATAAAAATAATACATAATGATCTCTAACGGGACTTACGTCCCTTATTTCTGTTCACGTCTTCTTGCAATCAACACGACTAAAATAATTCCAAAAACTGTGATTAAGACCAAAATTAATTTGATATTTTCGGTTGAATTTATTGCTGAAGCGGTTTGACTGGTATCTAAATTTTTATTTTGATTTTTCGCTATGTTTTTGGTTTCAAGTTTATTCAGAGTAACTTTTTTATTTAAGAACGGTCCCCGAACGAGAGTCTCTGACTCCGTAATGGGCATGTCTTGGACTCCTTTAAGAATGGTTCCTTCAGGTAAATTTAAATTCGCTCCTCCTTCGCTATTAAGCTTCGGAAGGACAAGTAAGGACTGACCTTTGGCTTCATTAAGAACTGACCTTTGGGAATCAGATGTAAGTAAAATCCCACCACCAGCAGAATGTCGTATCGGTATATTATTTTCAACAATTGGAATAGCAGAAGGAACAGAAGTTGCTTTGATAATAATTTCTTTTATCTGCTCTACGTTGCCGGCTTTATCTGTAGAAAAATATTGAACTACAATATCGGAGCCTCCTGGAGTAGATGTAATGGTTATTGGATTTTCATTTTTTTTCCAAGTCACTCCCCCGTCGAGCGAATAATCTGTCTCTAAAATTCCAGAATTGCCATCTATCGGTAAAAGCGTAACGACATTGCCCGAAACTTCACTTTGGGTCTCGGGGGCAATTATGTCACTTGCTTTTTCATGGTCTAAAGTTACATCGGGCAAAATTTCTTTTTCAAAATCGCCATCTCCGTCTTCATCAACTTTTACAATTGGGTTTACAATATTTCCACTCTCGTCTGGAAAAGAAGTTTCTGGAATATCAATTTTTATAACTTCATTTCCAGTATCACTTGGAATATTATTGAATTCTATTTCTTTAATTTTCTCATCATTGCCATTTATGTTTCCTATTGAAATATCATAGGATCCTGCGCTAACTCCCCCACCTCCGCCTAGTGTGCCGTCAGTGTTCACAGTAGTACTTATAAATTGATAACTCCCTCCCCTTGGTAAAAATACAAAAGTTGCTCCACCAATACGGTCGTACTGTACTCCAGGGATATTGTTTTCAATTGGTACGTTGTTTGTGTCAGTGTCTTCCCCGCTTGAATTTATATTTTCAAGAGGTCCTGTGCGATTGCCCAACTGATCATAGATGACTGGTAAAACATTTTTTTCTAGTTCAAGAAAACTTTGCAAGCTAATCACGACTCCATCTATATCACAAGAAAGCATTGTATTTGATACATTTGGGAAATTGGCTGGAGCTTCACCTTTCAATAATGAGACAAGGGTTTCTTTTAAGCCACTTGCCGACGGCAAGGTGCTATGAGAATAACCTTTCACATAATATTTCTTGTTGTACTTGCCGTTGCTCGCAGATACTATAGGCACCGTGTCGTCGCCATTACCATAACCAATTTGAAATGTGTCTACAAGTTTGGTCCAAAGCGTGGTCCAAGATTTTTTCTTTTTGAGAGTTATATCCGTAATTGTTTTAGTAGTGCCACAACCGGTAAAATCAGCAGTGTTTATACCCGAAAGGTCAAGATTATCAATACTCTCGTGCAAACTCTCGGCAATCGGAAACATTTTTGAATTCCTGCCATTTTTCAGCATAAAATTTTTCGTCTCATCATATGAAAGATATGGTGTACCTAAAAGCACAATCGGACGCGGAGTTGCCATATCATTCACATATTTTCTCCCCAAATCATCAACATATTTTTTACTTGGAAGAAGTTCAAAAACTCCAGGCATATTTTGAGAAATAAATTTTACTTTGTCTGGATTTAAGAATCTAAATGGAGAAACATCTTTTATATTTATTCCCATATCATCTCCATACATCAAAGCCTTGAAGGCTTTCGGCGCACCAATATGAGGCGTTGCAATAAAAATAAGTTGGTCAACTTTATCTCCACCATTGTCAGCAATGTATTTCTTCGCAACGAGCCCTCCCATGGAATGTGCCACAAGGTCTACTTTGGCGGCCCCAGTTTCGGCGAGCACCGCATCAATTTTATCTTTTAATTTCTGGGCACTATCTGCATTTGATTTTCGCCAATCATACGGAAAAACAAATAAATCTTTCCCTTCTTTATAGCCTGCCTTATTTAACTCTGAAATCAATCCGCCAAATGTATCACTATTAAAACTCTTGCCTAGCATATCAACTTTGACACTACGAATAATGTCACCCAATTTCATCGGACGTTCAGGGTCATCAATGCCACTAGGCAGAAGTGCTAAGTCATCCAAGAAATTGTCGGAAACTGAAAGAATGAGTTTACTTATGTTGGGCCAAAGTTCCCCAAATTCGCCATAATCTTTTTTGATTTCTGTACCCATGATGCCGGGAATCAAAATAACTGGGTCGCGAGTTTTGCACAATTCATTTTCACAAAATGGAATAAAGTCTACGTAGTTCGAAACGATCCCTGCCGTGCCGGTAGGATTTTTGTCAGGATGAAATGGCCCCGAACTATTGCCCCAGAAATTGTTTTCGGCATTTATGTTTTTCGGAATATTTGGATAGGTATTTATGCTAAAGTTTGGAAAATCTATAATTTTTGAATTGTGAATTTCGGCAATAATAACCGAATCACCAAAAATCGAAATAGCATCTTGCACTCCACCTGAAAAAATAGAATGGTCCACATCGAGACTCGAAGGTTGGCTGACATATGGAAAAGTATCATAAACTTCAATGCAAGCGTACTCTGGACAATTCGTCATCTTAGAATTTTCAAGATTGAAATTGCTGTGATTGTAAACACTTACAAAATCTCCATCTTTGGAACCATGTGAAAAATCTAAATCATCCCCTGTTACTGTGCTATTTCTATAAACCAAAATCGCGGGATGAAAATTGCCAGTAATATTTTTTATCGTAGTATCTTTTATATTTAAAATACTTTCATGGAAAACATCAATGCCGTCGTTGGCAATATTGTCTATCAAGGAATTCCCGAGATTCACACTGCTTGAATTGAATATCATGAAACACGAATCTGATAAGTTCGTGCAATTTAAAACATCGGCATCAATATTGCTCACATTTTGCATAATGCCTAAATTCCCATCGGTAATTTCTACATTTTTTAGATTTAAATATGTATGGTCAAGATACGCAACCATATCTGCATATTTGAAAACTGCATTTTTAATAAAATTGCTATGTGAATCTAGAAAATTGATCCCTTGCCAATCATTTTGTAATGGCTCAAATAACGATCCACAAGTCTCGCCTATTTTATTGCCATCATCATCAAAATCTTCATCACAATATGAATCTTCGTTCGTATCGCCACCAACGGTGTCGTCGTAGTACGAAGTAAAATAAACTTTATTACTCTCTTCACCATTTATGACAATGTCACCAAAAATATTTAAAGAAACATCACTGGAAGGGTCGAATTTTACGACAACACCTGGGTCAATGGTCAAAACCGAACCTTTTAGAACATTAATACTATTCCTTATCACATAAGGGCTGTTGTCGATGGTCCATGTGGTATCAAATAAAATATTATTAGTTATATCGGTTGATGCAAAAGTATTTGGAGAAAAAATAAAAAACAAAAAGAGAGTGAGGGCTCCCGTAAAAAGATAAAATGACAAATTGTCATTCGATTTTTTCATTTCATTAAATTATTTTTAGAATGCTTCTGTATATTTTATCAAAACAATTTTTTCTTGTAAAAATAAAATGTGGAAAACTATCACACGAACGAAGATTATTTATACATCGCATGAATCATATATCCACTTTAGTTTAGTAAAGTAGATAGTGAGAAAATGTTATATAATTAATAAAATAAATAAAAACTACATTATTTAGAACTAGCAAGGAATCCCTTTGCTTATATTTGACTTTTAAGTAAAAATATGCTATACATGATAGATACTTTTGATCCTTGAAAATATTCATTTTGGGGTTTTTGGAGATTAGTGAATCACCTTGGCTTGTCAAAGCCCTTGGCAATTCTAGGCGATTCACTAAATATAAATAATTTTTAAATAATAATTTTATCCACCAAAAACTGACTGAAATGAAAAATGTAAAATTGAATTTCGCTATTTTGATTTTCCTGTTTGGAGTAATGCTCGCAGGATGTTCGCACAAAAATTCCGAACCAAAGGGGTACAAGGTATTCTCTAACGGGAAGAATTATGCAATTTCTACCCCAGATGCCAATCCAGGGAATGTCGGGTATCAGTACGATTCCGTACTTGTGCTGAAAAATAATAAATGGCAGCCCCCAGACACAAGTAAAATTTACGACTCCATTACAAACTTCAAAATTCGGGTTGGTAAATGGGGAATCCTGAGAGACAGAATGTTTGTTCTCTCAACCATCTGGGATGAAATTAGTATTGATCAGAAAATGTGGAAAACAAAAAAAGAAGATTCAGCCCATCTTTTTAATCAAGATGGAGAAGAAATTTTTCCACCAGTATCGTACAATAATAAGAAATCTATGGGCCATGGACTTTTACGGGTTTACGATTCCGCACTTGAAATTACTGGATACATTGATAGCATCTCCAATAAAATTATCGTCCCATTGAAAAATTGGGAGTACTTGGGTGATCCGGTGGAGGACGCCATAGTATTTTCATCTGAAGAAGAAGACGGGTATTACACCCTACAAGGTGAAAAACACGTCCTTGATGGAGTAAAAATATCTTCCAATTTTTATTATGGGAAAATCATAGCCCATGATAGAAAAACATGGCTGGTTGGGATGATAACAATGGATGGAACACGGTGTGTTCCATTTATATGGAATGGTGCGTCAATTGATACGGCACTCGGTACAGCAAAATTTTATGACAAAAAAGGTCTTGGATTGACTTCAAACGTCAAACCAAGACGATACTGAATCAAAAAAATGATTCTAGCCAACCTACACATTGCGGGTTGGCTATTTTTTTTAATCTTTTTTGTAAAAATGTACAACAAGAGTAATGGTAAGGAGTGCAAAGAATGCCGTAAGAGAAAGTATTGGAATTGAAATATATCCGCCAAATTCTGAAACTAAATGTTGATAACAAGAAACACCCGTGGCATCACATGGGGTACTACCCGTCTCGCCAAAGTAATACTCAAAATTCTGATACAGAGACACTACAAAACCAATTGAAAGTAGTGGAATGATATATTTCACTATTATTTTTGATTCACTTAATTGTTTTTTGAAATTATTCCAAAGAGCAACTGCAAAAATGAAAACTTGCGGGAAAAGAAAAACACGTTGAAACCAACAAAGCTCGCATGGTGGAAATTTTATAATTTCAGAATATACGAGAGAAAATAATGCCGACAAAAAAGAAACCAGAAAGCCAATAACTAAAAAATGATGCTCAATAAAATCTAAGAAGTTATTTTTTTTGGGTCCAAAGAAAAGTACCAACAAAACAACTAAGGAAATAATTTGCAGAATTATTGCCCCTGCTCCTAAAAAGATATTTAGATAATGAACTGTTGTTGGATTCATTTTTTATTTTACTGCTGCGCCTGCTGGCATTTCACAAGAAGTTTTGTCTGCTAGCTCTTTGATCTTGACTTCACCAGACAATTGAGTACCGTCTGCAAAAATCCAAGTTGGATAACCTTGTATTTTTTTATCTATACATATTTGAGTCTGTCCTTGACCATCTGGAGTAGAACACTCAACATATGGCAAAAGTTTTGCTGAAGAGCCAAATTCTTTTTTCTGTGCTTGGCAATGTGGACACCAAAATGCACCATAAAATACTGCGCCTTTGTCTTTTAAGCAAGTTGCAAGAGCATCATAATTGACAGTTGGAGTACTTTTCCCAGCACCAGTAACTATAAAAGTACCGACTGCCCCTAAAACCAAAACGATAATTACTGTAAAAAAAATTGTTTTTTGTGTATTTTTCATAGACTACGATTATAACACCCAGTAGTAGATTTTGGCAATGTAAATTTTATAAAATTTACGCACTTTGTGCTTTGCCAAAACTCACTACTGGGTAACTTAAACTAATAAAATTAAAATTTTCGGAATAAAAATTATCATACCAACTATTGCTCCTAAAATACAGGATAACAAAACTGCTGCCGCGGCAACATCCTTGGTATCTCGTGCATAAGGATGATAGTTGGGACTTGTAAGGTCAATATCAATCTCAAAAGCAGTATTTAAAGTTTCAGAAACAAGAACAAGACCTATTGAAAATATAATGAAGAGCCATTCGGTAGTTGAAATATTTAATGCAAAACCTAAATATATTGCAACTAAAGCAAGAAAAATTTGGGCCCAAAAATTGTGAGTGGTTTTTATTAGAATACCAAGCCCTCGCCAAGCATAATTGGCACTTCTAATTCTCACAACAACTGAAAATCTTTTTTTCTCCTTTTTAGTTTCCATTCCAATATTATAAAACTATTCAAACTTTATATCAAAAGGATACATTCCCATTCCGCAAGTTCCTTGAAAAGTTCCTGCTTTTTCTACACCTATATCTATATCAGTAGTACCAGTCATAGGAAGATTCTTGCTGATATTTAATTCTGGAATCCTGATAACTGAAGAACAATCAAAAGTGCCATTTGTATCAACTCGCAAGATTGTCGGCAAATTTGCTTTAGCAATACTATGAATAGGAGTAAAACCACCTTTAGCTGTAATCTTGATAATTTGTTTACCATCTACAACAGAAATATTGTTGGCGTACTCTTCCCTTTCTGTTCCATTAATCAAAGTTCCCCTTTCTCTAGAATTTCTACTTGAAAAATAAAGTGCCCCTAAAATAAAAACTATTACAAGGAGAATTGAAGCGATAATATATATGTTTGATTTAATTAAATTTTTCATATTAAAAGTTAAAAATTGGTGGCAATACTCCAATTACAACTAATGAGTTAATAAGATTGAACAAACCGAATAAAATAACAATAAGTCCAGCAGTTTTCCAAAATATTCCTGACTTTGAACTTTTCTCAATTGAAGAAGAACTAAATGAGAGTAATGCGAGTACTGGAAATGTACCTAACGCAAATGAAAGCATCGTAAGGGAGCCTTGCAAGAAGTTTCCAGTCGTTAAGGTAAAAAGTTGCATTGACTGAGTAAAGCCACAAGGTAAAAAGAAAGTAGCCACTCCAACAAGTAATGGAGTAAGAGTATGATTTAACTTTGATACTCCAAGGGCATGACGCGACAAAAATTTCGGCATACCAGGTTGCAATCGCTTTGCCCAAGGAAATACATCAAGTAAATTTATTCCTAAAATCAACATCACAAGTGCAATAATAAAACTTAAAATAAAAGTTCCGAATGAATTTAATTGGAATGCGGAACCCAAGGCTCCGATTACTCCGCCTAAAACAAAAAATGAAACAATGCGTCCAACATGAAACATAATTTGTGGTTTAAATTTATCACCCCTAAACCCTCCGGGTCGGGCGTGCGAATAATTCGCATTAGCCTCTTTGGCAAAAGTTGCAGACATTGAAAGAAGAAGTCCGCCGACAACTGCCATACAAGAAGAAAGTGAAGCAATAATCCCTATTACAAAAGCTGTTCCATAAGAAATCTTCGTAGCATTCACTAAATTTATCAATCCAATTTTTTGTAATACGATATAAATTACAACGAACAAAACTGTAATCGGAATTGCAATATAAAACTCTTTCCAATTTATTTTTTTCTCAATTTTCTCCACTGATAGTGTATATCCATGTGGATGAAGAACAGATGAAAGTTCTTCGGCAACTTGTAGTGGTGTTTTGTCATCAAAATCCCCTACTACTTCTACTAGACTTGATTTAAGACTTGCTTTAACACTACTGATATAAGGAAATTCTTTGAGCTCGCTCTCAGTCATAAGCTCACAAGCCTTGCAATGCATCCCTCTAATATGAAATCTAAATGTTTGTTCCTGTTTATTTTCTTGTTCTTTTTGCATAAAGTTTTTTAATTCTAACATAATAAAAAATAATTAGTAGAGTTTTTTTGTTTTAATTCTCAATGAATTAGATACGACTGAAACAGATGATAATGCCATGGCAAGGCCTGCAAAAACAGGGTTCAGCAACCAGCCGAAAAATGGATAGAAAAGTCCGGCGGCAAGCGGAATACCAATGATGTTGTAAAAGAATGCCCAAAAAAGATTTTGTTTTATACCTCGCATGGTTATCTTTGAAAGTTTTATCGCTTTTACAAGTTTTGAAATATCTCCATGAAGAAGCGTTATTCCCGCAGATTCAATGGCCACATCTGTACCTGTACCCATGGCAATCCCCACATCAGCTTGGGCCAAGGCTGGTGCATCATTGACCCCATCTCCTGCCATCGCAACAATTTTACCACTTCTCTGTAATTCTTTTATTTTTTCAAGTTTATCTTGTGGCATTACATGCGCCACAACCTCATCAATGCCAACAAGTGATGCAATATATTGTGCTGCTTTTTCATCATCCCCTGTAACCATAATTATTTTTATTCCAAGTTTGTGAAGATTTTCAATAGCTTTTTTTGATTCAAGTTTTATTTCATCAGCAATCATAACAAAACCAAGTACTTCGTTTTTTGTCGCAACAATAACTGGAGTTTTGCCTTGTTTTGTAAATTCTTCCAACACACTTCTATCAAAATTAATTTTCAAATCTTCTATAAGTTTTGTATTACCAGCAAAATATGAAACACCATTTACTTTTCCACTCAAACCTTTTCCTTCTATATTTTCGAATTCTTGAACCATCTCGAAAGAGACATGATTTTCTTTTGCCCTTACAGGATCTTCGACATAACTAACGATGGCATGAGCAATGGGATGTTCGGATTTACTTTCTAGATTTGCAAGTATTGATAAAAATTCATTATCTTTCATCTTGGAAAAATTTTGGATATCTACAAGAGTTGGCTTTCCTTTTGTTATCGTACCTGTTTTATCCACAATTATAGTATCTACTTTATAAAGTTTTTCTAAAGTTGCAGCGTCTTTTATTAAAATCCCTTCCTTTGCACCCTTACCCACACCCACAATAATCGCCGTAGGAGTCGCAAGCCCTAAAGCACATGGACAAGCAATAACAAGTACCGCTACGAAGGACATAAGACCATACGATAGTCCCAACGCACCACCAAAGACAATCCAAGTAATAAGTGTGACAAATGCAATCACAAGTACAATTGGCACAAAAATACCTGAAATCCTATCAGCTAGTGCTTGAATCGGGGCCTTGGATCCTTGTGCTTCTTCCACCATTTTAATAATCTGAGCAAGTAATGTCTCATTGCCAACTTTAGTCGCTTTAAATGTAAATGATCCACTTGTATTTATTGTCCCTGCCGAAACGATATCTCCAACTTTTTTTTGTACTGGCATCGGCTCGCCTGTGATCATAGATTCATCTATATATGAATTTCCTTCTGTTACAATTCCATCAACTGGAATTTTTGATCCTGGTTTTACGATAATAATATCTCCGTGTACAACATCATTAATTGATATCTCAATTTCTTTTCCATCTCTCACCACAAGTGCAGTTTTTGCTTGTAAATTTAAAAGTTCCTCTATTGCGTCACTGGTCTTTGCTTTTGATCTAATTTCAAGATATTTTCCAAGCGCAACAAAAGTAATTACCACGATTGTGACATCATAATATGAATGCAATAAATTTGAATAATTTGAGAGTATTGTTTCTCCAAATGCACTAATGATAAAACTATATAAAAATGCAACAGATGTACCTATCCCTATTAAAGTATCCATATTTGCTTTGCCATATTTTATGAATCTATATACACCAAGTAAATATGGCTTTCCTAACACAAAAAGAATATATGTAGCAAAAACAGGCATCAAATGATGAAAGAATGATTTTACTACTTCACTCATCTCTGGCAAAATTCTATATTTTGAAAAAATTTCCCAAGCCATAAAAAGAATACTGATAACTGCAAGCGGTATTGCCGTAATTATTTTATTTTTCATTTCTTTTAATTTAGAATTTTCTTTCACACCACTTTTGGGCTTATCCCCAAAAACAAAACTATATCCTAATGGTTTTATTCTCTCAGAAAGATTTTCAATATTTGTTTTTGTTTCATTAATCAAAATTTTTGCCGACTCTGCCCCATAACTAACTTCCGCTGAAATTACCCCATCAGTTTTTTTGAGAGTTTTTTCTATTATCCCCGCACATGATGCACAGTGCATACCTTTGATTTTGTATATTTTTGTATTATTCATTCTTAATTTTTTTTAGAAATTGTTTTGTTCTTTTTTGGGGTTTCGAGCTCGACAGAGCGACCTGCCTGCCGGTAGGGAGGGAACTTCAGGAATTTTTAAGCTTCAAAAAATCTCTACCCTAAAATTATTAAATAAATTTTTACTTACGTTTTAGTTTATAAACCTTTAACATTTCTTTCGTCGCCTTATCGACTTGTCCTTTTTGTATTTGATGCACCAAGCAGTGCCCAAGGTGCCCTTCCATAAGTTCATCTTCGATATTTGATAAACCTTGTTTTACAGCTGAAGTCTGAGTGATGACATCAATGCAATATACATCTTCTTCTATCATTCTCTGTAGACCTCTTACCTGTCCTTCAAGTATTTTTAATCTTCGAATTAATTTTTGTTTTTTATTCATAACATATCTATTATATACCCCCTAGGGGGTATGGTCAAATGTAAATTGTGGAAAAATAATATAATTGTAAAATTAGCTAAAGTGTGGTATTATAAAAACTGGAGAGCGAAAATCGCTCTTTTGTTCTTTGTAAGAGCATATATAAAAATTTAATACGGAGGACCCGTGGAAATAATATTAAGAAATATCTTTTCGATGGGCACATTTATCCGTCGAAAATTTACCAAAACCATTAGTATAGACCTGGTGTTCTGGATTTATGCAACAACGTCACTTGTCTTAAAAGGTCTTATTAGTTTTGTTTTTTTGAAGAATTTTCATTGGATTCTGATATCAATCATAAATTTTCCGATTGCTATAATAATTACTTTATCTTTTATTTGGATATCAAATAAACAGAAAATTGATTGGCATGCAAAAAAGAAAAGCGGGTTGATTTCAAAGATAATAAAATACTATTACAAAAAAAACAAAATTATGGAACTATTATGGGTTCTTTCTGGAACTGATCCTTTTTTCTATTATGAATATTTAGAAAAGGAATCAACTAAAAGAAAACTCGTAAAGTGGACATTGCTAATGTTGAGTCTACTATTTACATCCTTAACATGGATGGGTTTCGGGATATTGTATAGATTAATAAAAGGAGAGTTGTAAAAATCAATGACTCTCCTTTTTTATTTCTCCTCAGTAAGTTTTATTCTTCTTTCTAAATCTTCTAGATGTTGCTTTCTTTCTTTTTGAAATTCTTCCGCATTCAGACCAAAGTTCTCAATCATTTTTGCTGCATGCCCTGCCCCGAGATAGTGGGGCATCACCACAAAAGAGGCCCCTGATTTATATAATTCTTGGGTATCTTTGATATTATGAGAAAGTACTACGATAATTCCGTTTTGATTGTGATGACGATAATATAAAACTAAATTTAAATTTGTTTTAAAATCAGGAACTGTTGATACAATAATCTTTGCACTAGCTGTACCGATTTCTTCAAGAAAATCAACATCCTCTGCATCGCCAAATTTACAAGGAATATTGTTCCTTACCATTTTTTCTATTGATTTTGGATTAAAATCAACAACAAAATATTGGTTCTTTAATTTTTCGGCAACTCGTACAAAATCATAACCTACTCGGTCATACCCAAAGATAATCATCTCGGCATCTTTTTTAATTTCTTCTTTTACTCCAATATTATGTTTTTTAACTTCAAAACTTTTTATTATTTTTCTAACATATGGATATATCTTGTCGGCATATAAAATGAGATACGTTGACCCTGCGATAGAAATAAGTCCTGCAAGAGTTATCAAGGAAACTGCTTCTCGACTGATTCGTGCAAAAGAAAGAGCTAAAGTAAGTAAAATAAGTGAAAATTCACTGATTTGAGCAATGGTCATACCAGTCAGGAAACTGACTCGACTTCGATACCCTTGTAAATTCATCAAAAAAATAACTATAAAAGGTTTCGCAAAAAGAATAAATAAAGCAATGATAATAGCTGGAAAAATAATGATACTGATACTAGACAAAATCATTTGAGATCCTAACATTACAAAAAAAAGAAGAATGAAAAAATCTCGTAATGGTTTCATGCGGGAACTTATCTCTTGAGAAAAAGTTGATGATGAAAGTGATACTCCAGCAGCTAGTGCTCCAATTTCTAAAGAAAAACCAAATTTATAAAAAATGGCCGCAAGTCCTAAACCCCAAGTCATCGAAAAAAGAAATAATAATTCTTGGGAACTTGCGAGAAAAGAAGAAATCTTTGGTAAAAGATATTTACTAAATATATAAAGTACAAAAAAGAATGCAACTCCTTTAATAAGGATAGAAAGAGCGTAAATCAAGGCACTACCTTCAATAGAATAAAAAGAACCTAAAATTGATACAAGAAGTAAAACTATTGTTGCTATTATATCTTGCATTAACAAAATGCCAATAGAAATTTTTCCGTAAAGTTTCCCAATATCACTTTTGTCAGAAAGAAGTTTAAGGACAATAATGGTACTAGAAAACGTAAGTGCCAGTGCTCCATAGAATGAAATAGTATTACTAAAACCAATTAATTTCATCAATAAAAATCCAAGGATTGATGTAACGATTACTTGTCCAAGACCCGTAATCACAGAAACCTTCCCAACTTCCCGTACAATGTCAGGCTTGAGCGAAAGTCCTATAATGAAAAGAAGAATCGCAATTCCAAGTTTTGAAAAAAGTTCAATATATTGGCTAGATTGAGTAAGATTTAATAAATAAGGACCAACAATTATCCCACTTAAGATATAGCCAACAATAAGTGGCTGTTTTAATAATCTCATCACAATAGAAACAATAGTCGCCACAAAAATTATCAAACCTATTTCAATAAAAATATGCATAGTCCAATTATACTAAATTTCCTTAAATTTGTCCCCGCTAAGCAAGAACAGTTCTTGCTTAACTCTTGCTTAAATTATAATTTTTTTAGTACTGCTTTCCAAGCAAAGTGCTTATTACCACCACTTTCCCATGATTCTTCTTTCCATGGCATAATACTATTATCCCATGCAATATCTGGAAAAAGATTTCTTAAATCTTCAAGTTTTGCGTGATGAAGTTTTTTAGCAGCAGTTTCATTTTCGGAAAAATGAGTAATTGAATACAATCCTCCTTTTTTCAATTTTTCTTTCACTAGCTCAGCAAATTTTTTAAATTCTTTCTCAGTTTGAAAATAATGAGACATCCCACAATCAATAATGCCATCAATAGAACCATTCTCAAGTTTTTCGAGTTCACTCAAGGACTCTCCGTTTCTAATCTCGAAACTTGGATTTTGTTCACTTTTTTGTTTCAAAATAGAGTTTTGAGCTGCATCTCTTTCAATAGAGATAACCTTCCCCACTCCCTGTTCTAAGGCATAGATAGAATGTCGTCCTTCCCCAGCACCACAATCAACGACAGTGGTTTTTTCTTTGTTTGGTAAATTTTCTACAAGCTTAACAACTTCACTTGAAAGTTTAATTGACCATTCTCTTTCCTTATTTATTTGTGCTATTTTTTCTTTGTTCATTGTTTATTTTCACCAGAATTACTTATTATACTTTTTGCCTCTTTAAGTACTTCTGCCATATTTATTTTGTCTTGATGGGTAATACTTTGTTTATCATAATTTCCTGTTTTTGGTGACAAAGAAAATAGCTCAGGATGGCCTTTTAATATTTTTAGTATTTTTGCGTCTGGGCTGGAAGGGTCAAGTTCCGACTCAACAAATCTAGAACCCAACATAATTATTCCATTTATTTTTTTCATCTCAAACTCAAGAAGTCTTCCATTATGATATTTTTCAGGGAGCTCAAAAATAAAATCATTAAGAAAATCTTGTCTTCTTTCTCTATTTTGCATGACTTGCTCAGCTCTATGTTGTAAAGATGCAAGTGGAATATCAATAACATAAGCAACTTCGGATAATGAAAAAATAACTTCAGTTTGATTTACATTCTTGGGCTCACCGAAAAGTTCTAGCCCCACTTCATTATTATATTCTTGATCAACTTTGTTCGTTTTATCTTTAGTAAACCTTGATCCAAGCATTATAGTTCCATTTGGCATTTTTTTTAATGAAAATTCACGAAATCCTCCCCTTGAATATCTTTTAGGAAGTTTATAAAAAAACAGATCAAAAAGAAAATTTTTAGTCTTCTCCTTGCTTTCCATAGCTTTTTCTGCTTCTTCTTGTAAAGAAGAAACGGAAACACCTAAAACTTTAGCTGCTTCCTCTAATGAAAAAATTATTTCTGTTTGTTCTTTTTTCTTTTGTTTACCAAAAATTTCTACACCTATCTTGTCAATATTTTCATTATTGATATTAAAATCTGGTTTTGGTTCTCCCATAAATTTAAAAATTTAATTTATAAATACCCTAATTATACTCATTTCTAACACACTGGGCAAACTTATATATTTGCTGCCCACACAAAAAGCACCCAATACGTAACTCGCAAGGACGGTCCTTGCGAAACTTAAGTTTCAATAAAATACCCTTCAACAAATTCTCTAAACGAATTTTCTTTCTCAAAGTAACCTGGAAATTCTTTAGAATTTATTATATTACTCTCTGTCCTATTAATTCCTAAATAATCTTGGTAGCTTGAATATCTATATGTTTCTAAAAAACCTTTCATATTTTTGGAATATTTATTTATTTCTTTTTCCCAATTCGGAAATTTTAATTCAAGTGGGTTTAAGTGAATATAAGCGAAAAGCTGTCGCATGTAATTATCATCAACCCCAATTAATTTTGATTTAAAAAGCCCACCAAAAAGTGCCCCTTGTCTCTGGTATTTAATATTGAAAAACATTGAGTATCCTGTTCCTAATTTTTTCATAAATTTGGTAATTCCCCCATCAATTTCTTGTCTTATTAAGATATGAAAATGATTTGGCATCAAACACCATGCGCCAATAGAAATAATTGGTTTACCTTTATCTAAAAATAAAATTTCATTGAAATTTTTATGTTGTTTATTTAAAACATCATCTAACCTAAAAGACTCATTAGAGTTTGCAAGATATAAAAGGATAATAAATCTTTCATAATCTATTTTTGATTTAAAAATTACTCGCTTGTCTATTCCGCGATTATAAATATGATAATATTCGCCAGTTATAAATGGATCTTTCCTTAACATTACTTAATAATATCAAGTACTTCAAAATCTCGCAAGGACGGTCCTTGTGAAACTTATATCAAAAATTACTGATATTGAATATATATCGGGCGAGGGTTTAGTTTTAATAGTTCTTCGGGGGTAAAAACAACTGTCCCTTTTTCTAGGGTATCATTGTTATAAAAAATCTTGAAACCTGTAAATTGAACAGGCTCTTTGTAGATAAATTGCCTATATGTAGTCAATTTTTTATCTCTATCCCCCCAACCATCCATATCCATCACAATTTGTACTTCAGGAAGTGGCTTGATGGTTTCGTAATCAGTAACCATTTTTTGGATATAACGATGCACTACTAAAATTTTTGGGGTAAGATTATTTTCTTTTACAATTTTTGCTAAATATTCTACAGCAAAATTTATATCACTCGCATAAAAAGTGCCAACAACTTTGCCGGGTTTCTTGTCGCCCTTCATTGAAAATTCAGGATCAATACCGAGATGCACTTGTGGCATTTTTAAATACTTTAGAAGTAATGGTAATTCTGTTTGCAAATCACTAAATCCAACTTGGACATCTAAAAATACAATTGCATTGTTTTTTTCTGCCATTTTTAAAATTTTATCTATTTCCTTAAAAGGCATATGAGAAATATATTTTCCTCCATCGCTTGGAGTACCTTGTGCGGTAACCGCGACGTAGTGAAGTGCTGGGATTACAGGAGTAGTAGGGTCCGCAGTTTCCCATTTTTTTACTTCGACATCTAACCTCGCCAACATTTCATCTTCAGGATATTGCCCCAGTGCTCCCATTTTTTTTGAATATAAATTACCGTAATAAGCAACAATGCGCTTGAAAGGTAAAATTGCGCCCGCATTTGGATATACGGTTTTTACTGGCCAAAGATTTGGTTTTGGGGTGACTACAGATGGCAAAGTTGAGACTGTGGTTATTTCTCCAGTTTTAGGATCTTTAACTTTTTTGATTATGGGTTTTGGTGGAGGTGGAATGGGATTGTTTGCCAACTCTTCTATTTTTTTATCATAAGCTACAGTATCAAGTGGCAAGATAGTTGGCACAGTAACAGGAATCTCTACTATTTTTTCTGGCTCATTATTACTACTCTTGTAAGAAATATCTTTTCCAGTTAAATTAATTAGGATAAAAAACAAGACAATTAGAAGAATCACTAAAGATACGACGGACAAAACCCCGTGTTTTCCTTTTTTAATAATTTTCATTAGTCACATAATACATTATTATTGTATTTTTGTCTTGTTTTACAATATATATATTTACTGTTAAGATAAAGACATATGGAACAAATAAATAGAGAAGTACAAAAGAAGAAGCCAATTTCATTGAATATTCAAGATTCAGTTGAAATGGCTAAATTAAAAAGTCAATTTATAGAAAAAGAACCAATTCATGAAGGAACAAGAAGAACCCCTGAAATGCTAAAAAGTAATGTTTCTAAAAAACTTCTTGCATACTTTTTTGATAATTATAGTGAGGTTCTTAAAACTTTCCAATCAAAAAATAGACGAGAAGGATTCGTTAACGAAATGAGAGAAATACTTTCTAGTGAAAAAGATTTATCTGAACAAAATACTTTTAATTTAGAAGACCTTTACTTAGAATTTATGAGAAAAATACCATTAGGAAACAAAAGTGGTGATGTCGTTTTTGGAGAGTTAGGACGAAAAGCTGGAATGGAAAAAACTGAAATTAAAGAAGTAATAAAACTATTGAAAACTTTTTCAGAAGATGCTCGTAAAAAAATGTTTATAAAAAATTAGTCTATGCCAATGTATGAAGCAATTAAAGGAACAGCTAAACAATTTAGTTTTATTCCTAAAATAGAGAACGAGAGAAAAATAAAAAAACTTTCTAAATATGTCATCGTCGGGATGGGTGGCTCTCACCTTGCAGGTGATATTTTAAAGAAAATTTTACCTGAATTGGATATAATAATTCATTCAAATTATAACTTACCTACTTTGCCTAAAAAAGAACTAAAAGAAAGGCTGATAATCTTGAGTTCCTATTCTGGAAATACCGAAGAATCTATTGATGCGTACGACCTGGCTGGAAAATTGGGATTGACAAGAATTGCTATTTCAATTGGTGGAAAACTTTTAGATAAAGCGAAAAAAGATAAAGTACCCTACATACAAATGCCAGATTACAACATCCAACCTCGTTCAGCACTTCCCTTGAGTTTGATAAGTCTACTCAAAGTTATTGATGAAAAAGAAATGTTGAAAGAAATTGGAAAACTCTCAAAAACTTTCCATCCTGAAAATTTTGAAAAAGAAGGAAAGGAGTTAGCCGAAAAAATTCGCGGGAGTGTTCCTGTGATTTATGCTTCAGATAAAAATATAACTCTCGCCTATAACTGGAAAATAAAATTCAATGAAACAGGTAAAATTCCGGCATTTTATAATGTGCTTCCAGAGCTTAATCATAATGAAATAAATGGATTTGATGTAAAAGACACAACTCGCAAACTTTCAGAAAAACTTTGCTTTATTTTTTTAAAAGATAAAACTGATCACCCAAAGACTAAGAAAAGAATGCTGGTAACAGAAAAGTTGTATAAAGAACGTAATTTAAAAACTTACAATATTGATATTTCAGGTAAGAATATTTTTCACAAAATTTTTAGTAACCTATTAGTAGCCGATTTTACGGCTTATTTTACCGCAGAAGGATACGGACTTGAATCAGAACAAGTTCCTATGGTTGAAGAATTTAAAAAACTTATAGAAAAATAATTATTGAATATTGTTCTCTTCTTCAACTGTTTCCATCTCAACAACAAATTTTTTAGTATCAATAAAAAATAAAGTAATGTTTGTGATCACTAGACCAGTAAAAACTATTTTGATTGCTTGGTTGAGAAAATGCCAAAATTCGTGATATTTTTTAAAAATTTTAATTTCATCTACATAAACAATTTCGCATGCTCCCCCACTTCTTGAATTACTGTTTATGTCTTCACGGGAAACACTGGTCATGCGATACCAAGAACTTCTCTCTTCGGCATAATCTACCAAACTTCCTTTTAAATAAATCTGGTCTCCGATATTTAGATTTCGTATTTTATCTTGAATAGCAGGGTCAGCGGTAAGGAGATGATTGTTGGAAAGTTTATCTTCATAAAAAGTCTCTTTGGGATACTCTGAAAAATTGATATAACAAGTCCATTCCCCACTACTAAAACTAACTGCTTTATCTCTGTACACTTCGTCTTCAATATTTTTACCCCATACCACGCAAACATCTTTTAAATTAACTGAATTTTTATCGGTATAATAGTTGTACCAAGCATTGATATTGTTCTTGCTTACAACCAATCCCCATAATTCATAATCAGCTATTGGTCGAACATTGTAATTTTTGTGCCTGTAAGAAAAAGAAAAATCTTTTCGGGTGGTTTCTGTTTGGATTGGTTCTCTGTATAAATCAGGAACAATTTCACTCTTTTGTGGTAATTTTTTAAGTACAAAAAAAGAGACTAAAAATAAAACAATAACTACAACATATGAAATTCTAAATATTATTTTCCGCATTTGATTATTTTAAATTTGAATCTAAATATGAAATTAAACTTTTGTTGTCCTTGTATAAAAAAGTATCAAACCCCGCCTCCTTTGCCGCATTAACATTTTGTTCATTATCATCAATATATAAAATTTCTTCTGGACTTTTTGAAAGTTTTTTGGCGACAAAAATATAAGCATTAGAATCACTTTTATTTAAATCAAAATCATCGGCAGAAATAATTTGGTCAAAAATTGGCTCGATTGTATCTTTGATTTGGGGAACATTTTGAATAGTGCCCGTAGTAAAAATATTTATGGAATATTTTTGTTTCAGTAATTTATAATAATCGAGCAATTCTGTATTTAATACAAAATATTCTAGAAAATCATAGTCTTTGTTTTTACCAAATAATTCTCGGTGTAGCTTATTTAGGCCGCCCATAAATGTAACTTCTTTGGGAAATAAAATTACTTTAGAAAAATCTGAAACTATGGCTTTAATCATATTAATATTATATCAAAAATTTAATATTCTTTTCTATTGCCCCATTGCCAACGTGGACGTTCACCTTTTTTATAACAAATATAAATAAGAAAAAAGGTAGACAAAAAAATAAACAAAAGATTTTTCAGCCATTCATGGTCCATCATTAACATTGCAAACGTAAAAAATACTGCCCAGATTAAAATCACTAGCCACCCTTGCCAAGTACATGGTGTCCATCCCCAACCATACAATTTTTTTCTGAACCAAATTTTTTTGTTTTTGTTTTCCATAAAATTATTTATTTAATCCAAAACTTTTTGATAATTCCCTTTTCCCAAGCTAGTAAAAATTCTACATGAAATTTTTCTTTAGAATTAATCATTGTCTCAATTTCTTGAAATGTAAAAAATTTAATTTCGGCAACTTCTTTTGGATCTAGCACAAAGGGTCCATTGTACTTAGTTCTAAATATATAAAGGTCAGTTATTCTAGTTTTAGTTTTGTCCCAAGTCGGATAAGTAAAATTATCTCGAAGTAAAAATTCAGCATCCGCCTTTGCGCCAATTTCTTCCAGCATTTCCCTTTCAACCGAATCTTTTTCATCTTCACCTTCATTAATTCCACCCCCTGCAGAAAAATCCCAGTGGTATGGAAACTTGTCATCGTCTACTGCGCGCCTTTGTAGGGCTAATTCCCCCTTGTCATTAAATACCAATATCGCGGAACATTTCTTGTATTCGAACATATAATGATTATATCAATATTTGATAAAAAGTCATTTTTATATTATTGTATAAAGGTTAATTAAACGATTGGGAGATCGTCTAATTGTGGGAATAAAAATGAAACTGCTTTCATTTTTATCCGGTTCTTAAAGAAATTGCTGTTATTTTGTGTTCCGAGCTGGGAGATCGTCTAATGGTAGGACATATCCCTCTGGAGGATATTATCTTGGTTC
>CAZJQE010000002.1:0-39295 GCA_964548505.1 uncultured Candidatus Saccharibacteria bacterium
ATTTAATTGTTAATATTTTGTAGCGAGCGACTACTCGTACTAAAAAGCTTGTATCGATCCCAAACTTCTTACATATATAGTTTTGATGTTTGGGTTCTTACATTTGATATGTAGGTATGGGGTGTAGTCCTGAATTAGGATCTATAGGTTGGTTGGTTCCATGGTTAAGGAACCAAACTGGTCGCACGAGTCAAAAACTCAAAAAGACATAATGTATCACCTTGATGGTGTTAGTACTTGTAATCAATTTCAAGGTGTTATTTTTAAAGGGTTATTTAGAATCGTGTTTTGTATAAAGGCACTTAAGGGGTGGTCTAGTAATGAATCGGATCTATAAAACTGAGGGACCAAAAAAAATTTCAAAAATTTTGTAGACTTTCTGGTAAATGGTATAATTGCAAAGTGTTCAAAATTAAATATGAAGTAGCCTAAACCAGTAAGTAATTATCGGCATGGTGAATAAGTCTCGCTAAAGCATAAAAACCCTGTAATTAGGATTTGCTTTAGCGAGCCGTATCTGGAAACGGATACGAGAGGTCGAAAGACCACTAACCTAGTTACAGGATTTTTGTTTGCCTGCTTCTGGGATTTATCAATTAAAAATAAAGAAAATCCCATGAGAAAATATCTTACAGTTTTACTTTTAACGATATCTATAATTCCATCAATTGCTTCTGCGTCATGGTGGAATCCAATTTCATGGTTCAAAACACAAACTGTTCCATCTCCAGTAGTTCAAGCTACTGTTCCAATTTCAAATCAAACACTTCCTAAAAATACAGGATGTTATTCAGACAAGGGTTTCAACTCAATAACTGGTATGCCATGTGGATCTACTACTATTTCTACAGCTACTACAAAACCCTCAAAAGAAAAGCAAAATATTAAACCTACAATAAAGCAAAACACTACAACTACTTCTCCATCAGTTGTAGCTATTGATTCATTCTTAGCTAATCCAACAGTAGATAATTTGAAGACATTTTGTACTACAGCTAAAACATTGCCTGGCATGGGAGAGAAGAAAGTTTTTAATGACACTAGAACAGATTATGTAACGAAGAAAAATACTCTATATGATGAATCTGAAGTTTGTGCTCTTGCTCTTGGTGAATATAAGACGCCTGCTGGTCTTTTAGTTAATGTTTCTTGGACTGTTTATAATCCGTCAGATATTTTTGATTTTAATAATGCTAGTGAATCAGACAAAGTGAGAGCACTTAAAATAACTTATAACAATTACTGGAAAAGCTTGGCTACATATAAATTGATAGGATATAAATATTCTTCAGGTAGTGAGATAATAACGCCCAAACAAGATCTACAAAATATAATCAATTCTAATAATATATTCGGGTTTGTTATTTATGAGAATAGATCAATTAGCCAAATGTTTGTTGTACCTGAACAAATATTATCAGAAGTTCGATTGAAGTTTTTAAATAATTAAAAGTTATGGATATCAATTCAATTATCATTACTGGAACAATTAAAGAAATTACAGAAATAAAAACATTAAAGAATGGACAGAAATGTTGTTGGCTTAATGTCTTTACTTATGTTTCTTTTAAAAACAAAGATGGAAGTATCGGACACAACAAAGCAAACCATCGTGTCATCGTTTATGGTAAATACGCAGACGTGATTAAAGAAAAGGCTAATGTTGAACAAAAGATATCTATCAAAGGAAGACTTAAAACTAATGAATGGGAATATAAAGGAATAGCTTTTGAAAGAACCTTTATCGTTCTAGAAAGTTTTAAGCTTTATAAGGTTAAAGAACCAGAAAACTACGAACAACAAGAGAATGAAGATTGTGAACCCGATGTTGAAGAAGAGCTGAAATTTAATGATGATCCAGATAGTGGCTTTATAGACGAGTACGATGATTATTCAGATAATTTTGATATAATGGAATATCTAGATGAAATGGAGTGGCCTTATGAAAATAGCGAAACTTAAAGTACTAAAATATAACATGAGAAAATTCTTCAATAAAATAAATGACAAGTGGCTAAGCTTCAGAAAGTGGAGTGATGGTAATATTTTCGGCTATTTAATCGGCAGTATTGTTAAACTTGTTTTAATTATCGCGATATTCATTTTAATTTTCTACTCTTTGTTTATAATAGGGCCATTTAAAGATAAAACATCATCAGATTCTTCTGTGGGTGATTCTTCTGCACAAGATCCTAATTGTAATGTTACAGGAATAAATTTACATGGAGAATTAGTAACTTATATTCCAAACCACGCAGACAGTGATACGACTTTTAATTATGACACTACCGCAAGTGAAGATATTGTAGGAGCTATAAAGAGTGCCAATGATAATCCAAATATAAAAGCGATAGTAATAGAGGTTGATAGTGGTGGGGGCTCTCCAACTGGTGGAAGTGAAATAGCAGAAGCTGTAAAAGATAGCCAGAAACCAGTAGTAGCTTTTATCAGAGAGATGGGAGCTTCTGCTTCGTATTGGGCTATAAGCAGTGCTAGTCAAATATTTGCAAATGTAAATTCAAATGTTGGTTCAATTGGGGTTACAAGCTCATACCTTAGCAACGTAAAAAAGAATCAAAAGGAGGGTTATACCTATGAGCAAGTAAGTGTTGGAAAATACAAAGATTCTGGCTCTCCTGATAAACCCTTAACGCAGGAAGAGAAAGACTTAATCATGAGAGATGATCTAATCGTATATCAAAATTTTATTCAAGACGTGGCTAACTATAGGAATATACCAATAAAGAAAGTGCGTCAGTATGGAGATGGATCCACAGTTTTAGGCCAAAAAGCCAAGGAATTAGGCTTGATAGATTCTATTGGAGGATTATCAGAAGTTGAACAATATCTTGAGAAGACAACAAACGAGAAGCCTGACATTTGCTGGCAGTAAACCCCATATAATACATATAGCAGGATAGATATCTGAATAGGGTTTTGTAATGTTTTATTTATAAGTAAGAATATCGGAATAATCCATAATCAGATTAGAAGAGGTCTCTATGTTTTATTTCAAACATAAAAGTTGTACGCACTTTGAGTTGCATTTTCGCAAATAATATGATGAAATTTAGTAAGAAGTTCGATTGTTAGGATAAGACAAAAGAACTTCCAAAAAATATAAACATCACTATTTAAGCCTCAATATAAAAACCATTAAAATGGATAATTTAAAGGAATATATAATATAACAAACTAATATAACAGGGTTAATCTAGTTATAAAGGCAGGAATAACGATAGCTTATAGAGCAGAACTTTAAGGTTCATGCTTCTGTTTTCGTTTCTCTATAAAATAATCCGTGTCGATGGACCTATTTTAGAGGTACGTTCTTATAAGATTAATAAAACATACACATGATAAAAAAAATCAAAAAATGTACAAGAAAACATCTCAAGAAACCAGTAATTAGTATGGAATATGAGATGGAAGAAGTTAGATCAAATAGAGCTGTCTTCCGAAAGTATCCAGAACTTCATGACGACAAATGGCCTAGAGATTGGAATTAAAAGATGCCTTTCTAGGTTTTTATAAATAGGCAAATGATACATTAGTCCTTTTGGGTTTATGTGTAGCTTATAGCAACGCCTAGTGGCTGGAGTGAGGTTATAAAAGCGATTAATAACAATAATAAATATTAAAATGATATGAATAATAAAAACACAGAGATTAGATCACCCTACAATAGAACACAAAGAGAACATTTCTTTATGGTCGATAATGACTATATAAAATATTACGCAAAACATTTAGGCAGAACAGCTACGGTTGTATATATGAGCCTTTTAATGCATGCAGATTACGACACAAAGCGTTGTTTCCCATCGATGCAATTAATAGCAGAACAGCACGGTATTGATAGACATACGGTAGGAAAAGCAATAAGTAAGTTAGAGAAATGGAATATGATTCGCATTGTACGCTTGTTTGATAGAAAACTAGTAAAAAGAAAGAATTACACATATACCTTAGTACCAATAGAACTTTGGAAGAAATTACCAGTTGAAGATACTGAAACTCTTGAGAATGAAAATGATGGTACCAAAGATGCCATGGATGACGATGATGATTTGCCGTTTATAGTTGGTGGGTATAATGATCGTCATAAAAGTCATGGTAATAAAGATGCCACACATATGGTATCTAAAATGCCATATAGTGGCACCAAAGATGCCAATAACAATACTAACTTAATAATACCCAAGGAAGAGAACTCATTCTGTGGGGAACCCACAGAACTATCTCTTTCTATTAAGAAGTTACAGCTTTTGAGAGAAGGTAAAAGTAAAAAATCTATACTGGGTATTTCTAAGTCAGCTGTTTGGAATTCCAATCAAGCGATTTTGTCTTTAGTAAAAAACTCGTGTAAGGACTATCAAATAATTGGAGAGTATTTCTCTACAAAGGAATTATCATTCAATAATAAGTCAGCTTTTAACACAGCAATCAAGCGCTCATTAAAGGCTGCAAAATCTTTGATAGGATATAAGATTAATGATATTAGAAAGACAATGCAGTGGTTAAATGAATATGATTTTGATTATAGTGAGCCAGATATTAGTTGGAGTCTTGAAGCTGTTAATAGACACATTGATGATTGTGTCGCAACAGATTTTATTTCAGAAAGTAAAGAGCGAATAGGGCAATTAAACATAATTAATGCGTAAATTATAACTACATATTATTAAGTGGATGCTTCATTATCTCACTTCTTAGGTGTTCTACACTAGCATATAAATATATGGTGGTCGTTTTTATGTTGGTGTGTCCCATGATTTTGGATAAGGAGTAAATATCAATTCCACCCTCTAATAAAAGTGTAGCGAATGTATGACGAAGAGTGTGACAAGAATATTTAATACCAGTAATAAACCTAATTCTTTTTATCAATCTGATCAATCCACTTTCTGATAATCCCATATCAAGGTTTGCAGAGACAAAAAAGCTAGGGCAAGTTTTCTTTAATTTCTTCCTTTCATCTAAATATTTCTTTAAATTCTGAGCTAGTGTAAAACTCATAGGCACAACTCTATCTTTTGATCCCTTTCCTTGTTTTATAAATATAGATAAATTCTCTATATCAACGTCCATAAATTTTAAATTTAGCAATTCCTGTTTTCTTAATCCTGCAAACATAAACATTGAATATATAGCATAATTACGATGTCGCAAGAAACTAGAATCCCATGGATAATTAGAAACAACTTCGAGAATTTTCATGGCCTCTTGTTTGGTAAGTTTTACTGGTAGTCTCTTTTCAAGCTTAGGAACTTCTATATCGTCCATTGGATTTACTTCCATATATCCATTCTTGATACACCAACGAAAGAATACTCTCAATGATTTATGATAATGAAGAAAAGTATTTGCTGTCCATTTTCTTTCTATTCTTCCGTAGTAAAATAACGCTCTTAAATTATCTGGCGTAACTTCTTCAATATTAGTTATCTTCGCGAACCTATAATAGTAACTTATAGATTGTCTATACCTTCTTGTTGTCTTACTTGCAAAACCTTTTATGAAAGTAGAATATTCACAAAATTTCTTTGACAAAATTTGCATGTCCATAGTGTTTTTGGATCTCATGCGGTACACATTTTCTTGATTTTTAGAGCATTAGATAGGCCTACCCCTTACAGGGGGAGCACTTCAAGTAACATTTTTAGTAGAAATACCGTTATATAGCAACGTATAACTCGTTTGGATTTAGACCTACCCCACGTCAAGGGGTCGCTCTACCAACTGAGCTAACCGCGCTTTTTATTTCCTTTTCTTTTTAAGAAAAAATTTCCAGACTACAAATAAAACTATAATTACTCCAAGACCAATCCCAATATAAGGCAAGGCTTCAGAACTGACGAGTGAGGGATGTAATTTTTTTTCTATCATTCTTACATATGTAGGATTTACTACTAATCTTGTCGCACCATCTTTTGTCACATAATATGGCACCGTGACAGTCTTTGAGCCATACGTTGCAGTAACATCATACTTTGTTGCATTACCAAGTTTAAATTGTACTTCCCCCGCACTATTTGTAACATTCGACAAATCTCCTGGCATGACAGAAACTTTTGCACCTTCCGTAGGAATATTTTTATCATCAAGCACAACTACCGTTAATGTTTTTGGTTGATCTGTTTTTACTACCGCCACAGGTGCTGGAGCCTCTTTTACATTTATACTTTTTGCCATATATTTATATCCAGTAGTGAATTTTGGTTAATTATTTTTAATTCGCGACATTGTTGCATAACCAAAATCTACTACAGGATTATATTATACACCTTATAATAAATTTGTTAATTTAAATTTTTCTTTTAATTTTTGGTTTTTCATTTTTTTCTTTAAGTAGTTCTTCGAAGGTATCAGGGATTCCGGTTTCATATAAATTAAATTTTCGACGTCTTTTAATAAAAATTATTATTCCACCACCCAAAATAGCAAGAGCCCCTAATATGGCAATGACCTGTAATATTATTTTTTTGATTAATGGATCAATTTTCATTTCTGGGAAAATTGGCACTTTTGGATTTTCAATTGGTGTAACTTGTGCTTCATTTTTTTTAATTATCGTAGGTGGAATTATTTCTGGTGTTTGAGTTTCTCCCAGAGAGGTTGGTGGTGTTTTAGTAGGTCCCTCAATATTTTTTGTAGGTGTTTTGGTAATTTTTGTTTTATTTGAATTTGCTTGCGGTGAGCTTGTCGAACCCGTCGAATGAGTCGCATCTTTTACCACTTCTTTTGTTGGCGCTTCTATTGGAACTATTTGAGTCGGTGGTATTTCTGTTGTGGCAGGAGGTTGGACAGGAGGAATATATCCGCCGCCGCCTCGTCTTCCCGTTCCAGTTTCAATTTGAGTGTTTGCTGGTAGAGTTGCATTTATACTATTTATTAAACTCTGCCCAACTAGATTCACAGCCGAAACTCTAAAATCATAAGTTAAATTATTTGTAAGCCCTGTAACAATAGCACTAGTTGTCGTTGATATTCCATCGGCAAAAACAAGCCATGTTGCATCAGTAATGAGTTTATATTCTACAACATAATCAGTTATCGGTGTGCCTCCATCGTTTATTGGAGCAGTCCATTCTAAAGTTACTTGGTTGCTCCCAGCAGTTGCTGAGATAATCGTTGGTGAATCAGGCACGGTTACTGGAATAATACTATTTGATGGTGTTGATGATGGACTTGTGCCCATAATATTTGTCGCTGTAACTGTGAAAAAATAAGATACTCCATTTGTAAGCCCGGTCACAATTATTGGTGAACTAATTCCAGTCGCGGTAATGCCTCCAGTATTTGAACTCACTGTGTATCCTGTAATAACGCTTCCCCCATCAAAAGTTGGCAAGGTAAAAGAAATGGATGCTTGAGCATTGCCTGCCGTAGCGACTGGTAAAGTTGGTGCTTCTGGAAATGTTGCAAGTGCAGTAAAAGACTGATCTGCCCTTGATGAACTTGATCCATAAAAAACTTTGATATGAAAATAGTAATTACCCGGTGAAAGAACCGTCGAATTTAAAGTGGTTTCCCAATTTTCATGTGAAGCTAAAAGTTTTGCTGCGGTAGAACTAAAAATATCATCTCCCCCACCACAAAGATTTGTATCAGAATCTGTCACACACCAGGTATATTGATATTCGTAAGAAATAGTTCCTTCATTTGTAATTTTTATATTTGTTCCAATACTTGAAACTGTCGTATCAGAAAAACCTTGGATAAATACTTGAGCAGGCTCTCCTGGACTTGCAGAAACTATAGCACTTGGGACACTTTGTCCAATTATATTTACCGCTTTCACTCGAAAATCATACGAAGTTCCATTTGATAATCCTACAACTGTCGCTGTCGTACTCGTATTTATTCCATCAGCAAAAACAGCCCAAGTACCACCCGTTGTAAGCTGATATTCAATAACATAATCCGTAATTGCACTTCCTCCATCAGAAATTGGCGCTGACCAAGAAAGTCCAATACTACTACCAAGAACACTAGAGGCAAGATTTATTGGTTGACCAGGCTCAGTAGAAAGAGTCACGGAATTTGACGAAGATGAAGGCAAGCTAGGTCCTACTATATTTGTCGCAACCACTGTGAAAGTATATGACAAACCATTTGTAAGTCCTGTTACCACAATCGGTGAGCCACTACTTGTGCCTGTAAAACTTCCTGGACTTGAAGTTGCCGTATAACTCGTTATTGGAGTTCCTCCATCAAAAGCTGGTGAAATAAATGAAATTGTCGCTTGAGAGTTTCCTGGAACTGCTGTCACTCCTGTCGGTGCATTAGGAATTGTCACTGGGGTCACGGGAAGAGAGGGGTCTGATGCAATACTTGGACCCACTGCATTTGTGGCAATCACTGTAAAAGTATATTGAACTCCATTGGTAAGTCCAGTCACAAGTATTGGCGAAGCATTACCAGTATTTGAAATATTCCCCGGACTTGAAGTGACTGTATAACTATTGATCGTACTACCTCCATCAAAAAGTGGTGCTATAAATGATACAGTTGCTTGCGCATTTCCTGGAATGGCAGATACAGCCGTTGGTGGATCAGGCACAGTCACAGGCATCGCGCTCGCTGTTGCGCTCGCACTTCCAGGGCCCACATCATTTACTGCTTTAATTCTAAAATTATAAGATAGACCATTTGTAAGTCCAGTAACAATTCTACTTAAATCCGGTGAAATTGGCTCTCCAAAAACTAACCAAGTTTCACTTGAAGAAAGTTTATATTCAATTACATAATCTATAACATCGGACCCTCCGTTATTTACTGGCGCTGTCCATGATAATGAAACTTGTGCATTCCCTGCTGTCGCTATCGGTAAAGTCGGCGCATCGGGAACGGTTGCAGGTGTCACAGAGTTTGATGGTACTGATGCAAGGCCAGTGCCAGCCAAATTTGTCGCAGTAACTGTAAAAGTATATGGTGTGCCATTGGTTAGTCCAGAAACGATAACTGGCGACGCACTTCCAACTCCAGTGAAACTTCCAGGATTTGAAGTAGCAGTGTAACTAGTAATCGGAGAACCTCCATTATCAGGATTTGGTGAAGAAATATTTTCTTCACTTGCTACAGTATAAAAAGTTGAAGGAGAATTTTGATTGTAATATTCTGTTTTTATCCAATCTTGAGATCGAGCAGTATTTGAAACACGAACTTCATCGATAATACCCTTAGTGCTCCAATTTGTTCCAGAAGAACCTATCCAATCACCTAAAGTAAAATTTTTAGTTCCTGTTGGCCAAGTCATTCCGGCACCATTTGCACTACCAACTTCATTTCCATTTATATAAACTTTAAGCAATGTTCCACTTTGAGTTGCTGTAATATAACGCCATGTATTATCTGTAAATGGAGTTGATGTAATACTAACCGAAGAACTCCCACCAATCCAAAAAGTAGTAGAATTACCTATTTGCCAAACATTAATATTGTTCCCAGTATTTGAACCAAGCAACACTGAACCGTTTGTATCAAGACCTGAAAGCTTAATCCATCCTGAAAACGTAGAATCAGTCGTTAAACCAGAAAATGCTGAAGAAATATTTATATAATCGTTTATTCCATCATAATTTTGTCCTTTATTTATTTGTCCAGATATTTCGGCTGGTTCACCTACTGCTTTTTTTGTTCCTATTTTTTCATTTATAGTACTATCTAAAATAGTAGTACTGCTTGCATCTTGAGAATGCCAAACACCTTGAAAATAATTATTTCCTCCATCATCCCAAACTTTTTGCGAACCGTAAGTAGAAGATGCTACTGGTTCAGTTGCCCCTCCATTTCCGTAATACATATAAATAATCGTGTCAGCGGAAGTAGAAAGTATCGGCACTTTTACCCAAGACACAAGTGCCCCTGATGAATACGATTCTATTTCTCGAGCAAGTTCTGTTGTCCCATTAAAAGATGTAAAACGAATATCTGTGCCAAGAGCATTTATATTTGAAAGTCCAGAGAGAGAAACTAAAACTGGAAAATTTGATTGTGAAATGTTTGGAACTTTTGTGTGATCAATCGTAATTTTTTTTCTATATGTCCAATTTGCGTTATACCAAGGAATTGATGGAGGAATAAATGCAACAGAGGCTTGGGTATTACCACGAGTCGCAACAGCATTTGTAGGTGCTCCTGGAACTGTTATCGGAATTGCTATCGCTGTACTACTAGCTGTTCCCTGTCCTGCAATATTTACTGCGGAAACTCTAAAATCATAAGAAAGTCCATTTGTAAGTCCTGTTACAATACCAGTAGTATTTGTTGAAGTTCCATCTGCAAAAACTGCCCATGTGCCACCTGTTGTAAGCTGATATTCAATAACATAATCTGCAATTGCACTTCCTCCATCAAAAGCTGGTGCACTCCAAAAAAGAGACGCTTGAGTATTCCCCGGAGTTGTTCCTAATGCAGTTGGTGCATTTGGCACGGTTCTAGGTGTCGCACTATTCGATGGTGCAGATGGAGAACTTGGTCCAACTACATTTGTGGCAGTTACAGTAAAAGTATATGATGTACCATTGGTCAATCCTGATACAACAATCGGTGAACCACTACCCGTGCCTGTGATACTTCCTGGACTTGAAGTTACAGTATAACCCGTTATCGTACTTCCACCATTTGAAGCAGGCGGGGTAAAAGTTACAGAAACTTGCGCATTACCAGGAGTCGCAGTGCCTATTGTTGGTGCTCCTGGAATTGTCATTGGTGTTGCCACTGCTATCCCACTTACAGGACCCTGCCCCACAGCATTTATTGCAGAGACGCGAAAATTATAAGATAGGCCATTTGTGAGCCCTGTCACAACCCCAGTGGTAAGTGGAGATGTGCCATCCGCAAAAATTGACCAGACTGTCGGCTCACTAGCTAATTTATAGCCAAGAGCATAATCCGTAATCACCGAGCCATTATTCCCTGGCGCCGTCCACGATAGGCTCACCTGTGTATTTCCATAAGTTGCAACTAAATCTGTCGGAGCATTTGGCACCGAAGCAAAAATCCAATTTGTGTTTGTCCCAGTATCTGTAGTATTTATTCCAGCAAAAAAAGTATTAGTCTGCGTCGCCACAGACCTATTGAGCGTTAGCCAATCCAGCGCAAAAACATTTGTTCCACTTGGTCGCGTGATCGTCCAAGTTCCTGTGCCTAAAACTGTATCTAAGTCGATTAAATTTCCTAGAGAACCTACCGCCACAATATTTGAAGACGGGCCCATGGTTATAGTTTTCCCGGTACCAACCCGTATTCTGTTTGGCGCAGCCATTGTAAATGTTCCATTCACTGTAAAATTATTTGGAAGATTCCATTGAGCTGGAGCCGTAGTCTGACCAGAAAAATTTATATTATAAAAAGTAGTTCCTGCCATAGCCCCAAAACTTCTGGTAGTATTTGTACTATTGCCGGAAAATTCAAGAGTGGAAGTATTGCAATTAATTACCGTTCCGGAATTATTGGACCAAAGAGAACCGGCAGCAGTGACGGTTGTCTTCCATATCCCTGATCCCATATTTATTGTTCCACTGGTTATCGAAAAATTATTAGCTGTTATGTTTTTATCATTAGCCGTAAATGTTCCAGCTGAATTTGTAAAAGTAGAAGCTAGAGTTAAATTATCTTGGAGAATATATGTTCCCCCTGAAGAATTTATAGCTACTCCATAAAATGTTTTTCCGGCCGATGTTATTGTCCAACCACCAACAGGCATACCTGCTAATCTACCCTCAAGGGTTAAAATTTTATTTCCATTTGTCAAATTCATTCCAGATACCATAGTGAGTGATCCATACATCGTAAAATCATTTGCAAAACTCCATGTCGGCACATAAGTCGTTGTAGAACCTGTCCAATCAATGTTTGCCCCTGCTCTCGACACATCAAGTGATATTGTTGCGCTTGCTCCGAGTGAATGTGCATTTATGAAAACATTATCTTGTGGAAGCGGTGAGTCATCCGTCGCAATAGCATTTACTGGTGGGACTCCATCTGTCGTGTACCAATTTGTAGCACCGGAAGTATTGCTCCATAATTTTGTTCCACTTGAAGATGTATACCAATACAAATTTCTTGAACTTGGGAAAATAATATTATTGTTTCCACCTGCATCTCCAGCTCCTCCTGGCACAGTCGTGTAAGACGACAAATCAAGTGAACTTCCAAATCCAACATCTCGAAAATCTACTCTCTGCATTGAAGTTGTCGCTCCTGAATTTAGAGTAAATGTTCTCCGCGTTCCTAAGGTACCCGACTGTACTAAAAATCTATATCTGTTATCTGCTCCACCTTTTAAAGTAAGCACCCCCGTAGAATCTATACTGATATTTTTATCAAAGAACAGATTCCCTGAAGTTGTAATCGTAGATTGATCAATCGTTAAATTATGAAAAGTTAAGGAATAAGAATCAGTAGAATCTAGTATGCTAAAAATATTTCCTGTTCCTGAAAATTTTACTGTACCATTGTAAGCGATTGATTGAGATTCTGTTCCAAATTTAGCACTGTGGGTTATCGTTCCTCCTTGAAAATCTATTACCGTACTTGCATTAGTGGTAACAGTTAAGTTTGGATTTGTCAAAACAAAATAATAACCTGTTGACGTTGAAATAAGATTTAAGGTAGTTCCAGAAAGATTTAAAATTCTTGTTTTATTCACATTACTTTGAAAAATTCCAAAATTATGAGTAAAAGATCCGCCAATTAAAGTACCCTCAGAAAAAAGGACAATCGCATTATTTCTAGTACTCACACCATCTCCAAGTGTAAAAGTTTGGGAAGTGCCATTAAAGGTTAGCGCTCCCATTGTATTTCCTACTGTCGTCAAGGTACCTGTTGCAAGCATTGTCAAATTTGCTGTATCACCACCGGCAGAGAATTTTCCAGAGGCAAGTGTCACATTCCCGCTCACCGAAAGCTTCATCGCATTTGTGATAGTGAGCGTTCCCGCTGAACCTGTCATATTTAAAGTTTTTGCAACTGTTGTGGTTGTATCTACGGTCACATTTCCAGAATTTACATCGAATATCACATCATCCGTTGCCGTTGGAGCAGTAGTATCTGCAGGCCCTCCGGGTGAAGTACTCCATGTAGAATCTGCTGACCAATTGCCTCCTGTGCTACGCGCATACTTTACAGGCCCTGGGGTAGCAGATGCTGTCGCGCTTGCTGAGCCTTGTCCTGCGCCATTCACAGCACTGACTCTAAAATTATACACAAGTCCATTTGTAAGGCCCGTCACTGTGGCTGTGGTAAGAGCAGAAACTCCATCAGCAAAAGTTGACCACACTGTGGGTTCTGAATTCAATTTATAATCAACTACATAATCGGTAATCGGATCTCCGTTGTTTGCAGGTGCCGTCCACGATAAAAATATCTGAGTATTACCTTGCGCTCCTGCGAGTCCAGTCGGAGCATCAGGCTTATTAGCAAAAATCCAGTTAGTGTTTGTGCCAGTATCTGTGGTATGACTTGCATAAAAAGTATTCGTTTGAGTCGCAGCAGATCTATTTAATGTCAAATAATCAAGATCAAATTTCTGAGTTCCACTTGGTCTTGTGATTGTCCAAGTGCCTGTACCAGTCACTGTATCTATATCAATAAGATTACCCGCACTTCCTGTAGCAACAATACCAGAAGCTGAACCCATTGAAATAATATTTCCACTCGTAATTTTTACTCTATTCGGAGCATTAATTGTAAAAGTGTTGGTAATGGTTGCACCTCCATCAATTTTATAATAACCAGCACCCGAACCAATACTAGCAAAAGAAAAATTGCGATAAGTATTTGCTCCGTTAATTAAAGGAACTCCACTACTACTAGTCGTGAAAGTAACTGTCCCTAAATACGTAAGACCTCCTCCATAAAAACCTGGAGTATTATTACCAGAAATATTTATTGTGGTACTTGAATTGGTTGAAAAAGTTAAATTTGTAGTATCAAACAAATACCATATTGCACCAGAAGCAGAAAGATTTGTAACATTTATTGTTGAATTGGAAATATTTAATGTTCTAGTGTTTGTGTTACTCGAAAGCAACCTGCCAAGATTATGAGTGTATGCTCCAGTAATGAGAGTACCAGCCGTTAAGTTTAAATCATAAGTAGTTAAACTATCTCCGAGTGTAAAAGTTTGCCCACTCCCATTTAGTGTCAGTTTACCTAAAGTATTTCCCGTAGTGAGGATCGTCCCAGTCGAAAGCATTGCAAGTTCGGCTGTATTTCCTCCCGCTGTAAATTTTCCTGACGCAAGTGTTACATTTCCACTTACTGAAAGCTTCATTGAATTTGTGATAGTTAAAGTTCCTGATGAAGAATATGTCGCCATGTCGAGAGTTTTTGCTACAGCAGTCGTCGTATCTACTGTCACGTTTCCAGATGTACCATTGAAAATAACATCATCTGATGCAGTTGGTGCAACTGTAGCATTTGCAGTTCCATTAGCATTTAATGTCCATGTTGCATCAGCACTCCAATTTCCACCCGTAGTTGTCGGATACTTTGTCGCCGCAAAAGCGTGTGACGATGAATAGAAAAAAAATGCAAAAACAAAAACACCCAAGATCAAAATCTTTTTGAAAATTAAACTAATATTTTTGCCAAATATAAAAGGCATTTGTGGGTTAATTATACCACCCCGTAGTGAATTTTTAAAACGTTTTTCAACGCAAATTTTAAAAATTTGCATTTTAAAAATCTACTACAGGGTATCATCCATAATTTTGAAAAATTAGTTTAATTTGCTAGTATAAATGGATGAAAATATTAAGTATTGAAACAAGTTGTGATGAAACTGGAGTAAGTATATTAGAGTGCACGGGAAGCCTAAAAAAGGCTTCGTTTAAAATAATTGCTAATAATTTAAATTCACAAATAAAAATCCATGCACCATATGGAGGAGTTTTCCCCGCTCTTGCAAAACGAGAACATCAGAAAAACCTACCAATATTACTTGAAAGAACCCTAAAAGATGCAAAATTAGAAAATAAAACTAAGCCCGTTGATCTAATTGTAGTAACATCAGGTCCAGGACTTGAACCTACCCTTTGGACAGGAATTGTCTTTGCCAAAGAACTTGCCAAAAAATGGAATATTCCAGTAATGCCCGTAAATCATATGGAAGGCCATATTGTTTCAGTATTTGGAAATAAAAAAAATAAATTTACAATTGATTTTAAAAAAATAAAATTCCCAATTCTTTCTTTACTTGTGTCGGGTGGACATACCGAACTTGTACTATCAAAAAAAATTCGTGATTATAAAATTATTGGTGAAACATTGGATGATGCAGCCGGTGAAGCATTCGACAAAGTTGCTCGCATGCTCGAACTCCCCTATCCAGGGGGCCCAGAAATTTCAAAATTAGCAGAAAGAAGCAGAACAAAAGAAAAACAATATTTTCGGGGTGTCTCAGAGGCCCTAGGGCCGAGAGGCAGCGCTGGTGTAGCAACACCAGACAGCGACCCCGAAAAAATTCGTTTTTCTTTTGTTCTGCCGCGCCCAATGCTTCATAGTAAAAATTTTGATTTTTCTTTTTCGGGCATAAAGACAGCAGTGCTGTATTTGATTCGTGATTTAAAAGAAAAAGATCCAAACATTTTGCAAAATGAAAATGTAAAAGAAGCCATTGCTCTGGAATTCGAAAATGCTGTTGTAGAAACTCTAATTTATAAAACAAAAAAGGCAGTTGATATGTATAATGCTAAAACTATAATCGTGGCAGGCGGAGTTTCAGCAAATAAATTCTTAAAAGAGGAAATGAAAAAAGTTTTAAAAGAAAAAATAGTATTATTCCCTGACATGAGTCTTGCTACAGATAATTCTATTATGATAGGAATGGCAGGATATATAAAATATTTAGAAAAAGGTGGTAAAATCCCAAAAAATCCTAAAATCAAGGCTGACGGTGGATTAAGACTATAAAAAATGCTAAAATAACCTTATGGATGAAAGACTTTTAAAGCCTTACAACCCAAAAGAAACAGAAGAAAGAATTTACAAACTCTGGGAAGAGAGTGGTTTTTTTAACCCAGATGTTTGCGTTGAGAAAGGAATAACTTCTCCTGAAGCTAAGCCTTTTACTTTAATAATGCCTCCGACAAATGCCAATGGTTCACTCCATGCAGGACATGGTCTTGTAATGACAATTGAAGATATAATCGTGCGTTATAAAAGAATGCGCGGATTCCGAACTCTTTGGCTCCCAGGGCTTGATCACGCAGGGTTTGAAACCCAAGTTGTATATGAAAAAAAATTAGAAAAAGAAGGAAGAACTCGTTTTGAAATAGAAAGAGAACAACTCTATAAAGAAATTCTTGATTTCACCTTAGAAAATTCAAAAAATATTAAAGGACAAATACGACGGATGGGTGCATCGTGCGATTGGTCTCGAGAAAAATTTACTCTCGATGAGAGTATTACGAAAATTGTTTATCAAACTTTTAAAAAACTTTATGATGATGGTTTGGCATATAGGGGTAATAGAATAGTATCTTGGTGTACCAAACATCAAACTTCTTTTTCTGATTTAGAAATCAAAGACGAAGAAAGAGTTGAACCATATTATTATCTCAAATACGGTCCTTTTACTATTTCCACTTCTCGTCCTGAAACAAAATTTGGAGATAAATATGTAGTAATGCATCCGAGTGATGTGAGATATACGGAGTATAAAGATGGACAAAAAATAGATTTGGAATGGATCAATGGTCCAATAACTGCAACAGTAATAAAAGATAATGCTGTTGACATGGAATTCGGTACTGGTGTTATGACTATCACTCCATGGCATGATCCTGTGGATTTTGAAATTGCAGAACGCCACAACTTAGACAAAGAGCAAATAATTGATGAAAATGGAAAACTTTTACCTATCGCAGGAGAATTTGCGGGACAACATATTAAAAAAGCTCGTCCTTTGATTATTGAAAAATTAAAAGGAAAAGGATTATTAGAAAAAACAGATGAAAATTACAAACACGTAGTGAGAACATGTTATAAATGCGGAACAATCCTTGAGCCCCAAATAAAAAATCAGTGGTTTATAAAAATGAAACCATTGGCAGAAAAAGCACTCGAGAGAATAAAACAAAATGAAATAACCTATATCCCAGAACACTATCAAAAAATAACTGTTCATTGGTTAGAAAATATATTGGATTGGAATATCTCTCGGCAAATTGTATGGGGAATTCCAATACCAGCAAAAATCTGCATCAAATGTGGGCATGGAATGGTTGACTTGGAAGATAAAATTTCAAAATGTGATAAATGTAATGGAGAAGTGAGACAAGATACTGATACTTTTGATACTTGGTTTTCTTCTGGCCAATGGCCATATGCAGTACTTGGATATCCAGACAGTAGTGATTTTAAAAATTTCTATCCTACTGATGTAATGGAAACTGCCGGAGATTTGGTTTTCTTTTGGGTATCTCGAATGATAATGCTTGGTATTTATGTCACAGGAAAAGTTCCATTTAAAAATGTTTATTATCATGGCATGGTGCTTGATGCTAAAGGGCAAAAGATGAGTAAAAGCAAAGGTAATGTCATAGACCCACTCACATTAACAGACAAATATGGCACAGATGCATTTCGAATAGGAATGATTGTGGGCAACACTCCTGGTACATCGTTATCATTGTCAGAAGATAAAATTCGAGCATATAAAAATTATGCAAATAAACTTTGGAATATAACTCGTTTTATTTTAAGTAATACGACTTTTACAAAATATGATGAAAGTTTTAAAGATTACACAAAAAATGATTTTGAATTAATACAAGAACGTGATTTATTTATAAAAGAAATAACTCGTGAAATGGATGAATATAAATTCTACATCGTTGGAGAGAAAATATATCATTATACTTGGAATCGTTTTGCAGATGTAATAATAGAAGAAAGTAAGGCAATTCTTGCAAGCGAAGATGAAAAGATAAAAAATTCTCGCGCACAATTTTTACTCGACACTTTAACGAAAATTTTGAAAGTACTTCACCCGTTTATGCCTTTTGTTACTGAAGAAATTTGGCAAAATATTGAACATGACGATAAAAAAACTTTATTAATGGTAGAGCAGTGGCCTCAATATAATGGATAATCTATTTAAAGACCCAAGATCAATAGGTATCGCCATAGTAGAAGGTGTAATCCCTTCCCTTTTATGGCTCTGGTTTTGGTTAAGAGAAGATAGAGAAGACCCTGAACCAGCAGGAATACTTGCTTTTTGTTTTTTTATTGGCATGGCATTGGTAGTTTTTGCTGTACCAATGCAAAAATTTGTGCAAAGTGTAATAAGTTCTAATCAAACCCAAATTATACTTTGGGCAACCATAGAGGAATTATTGAAATATCTTGCAGTAATATTACTTTTATATAAATCAAAATATTTAAACAAACCGATAGATTGGCCAATATTTCTTATTACTATAGCGCTTGGTTTCGCTGCATTTGAAAATATACTTTTTATTATAAAACCATTATCTCTAGGACAAGCGACTGTTGGGCTTATGACTGGTCAGCTTAGATTTTTAGGTTCAACCTTACTGCATGCAGTATCAAGTGGAATAATTGGTATTTCGGTTGGATTGTCATTCTATATGGGAAGTTTTTTAAAGAAACTTTATCTTATTATAGGAATAGGACTCGCGATCACCTTGCATAGTAGCTTTAATTTTTTTATAATGAATAATAACGGAAGTGATTATTTAAAAGTATTCGCCTTCCTTTGGGTCGCAACAATTATCAATCTACTTCTCTTCGAGAGGTTACGAAGAATGAGTGGTGAAAATTAAAAATTATTAACTTGCCCTCTATTTAATCAAAGGGTATAATAGATATATGAGTAAAAAAAGAGGTTTTTTTGAAAGATTAACAGGTAGTATGAAAGCTGATGATGACGAGGAGGAAATTAAAAAGATACCAGTACATGGAGACAAGAAAGATAACAATTGGATAGAAGAAGAAAACGAAGAAGCAGAACTAACTGTCGATGTGTATCAAACACAAAATGAAATAATAGTGCAAACAATGGTAGCAGGAGTAAGACCTGAGGATTTGGAGTTGACCCTTGCACGAGACATGATAACAATCCGAGGCAAAAGAGAAGAATCTCGAACTATTAGCGAAGAGAATTTTTTTACAAAAGAATTATATTGGGGTACCTTTTCAAGAACCATTTCACTCCCCGCTGAAGTTGACCCAGAAGAAGCCGAAGCAGTAGAAAAACATGGACTTCTTACCATCAAGCTTCCAAAAATAGACAAAGATAGAAAAACAAGTGTAAAAGTAAAATCAATCTAAACACAAAAAATTCCGCATTCGCGGAATTTTTTGTGTTGCAAAAATATTAATTTTTAGTAATATGTAATAGTGCTTATGCCGAGGTAGCTCAGTAGTAGAGCATTCGCCTGAAGAGCGATGGGTCGGCAGTGCGATTCTGCCCCTCGGCACAAATTTAAAAAACATCCATTCGGATGTTTTTTACTGCTTTATATTTATATTTTTCAAAATATCTTGCAAGGAAACACTATCAACACTTTGTTTCATTCCAGAAATATCATTATACATTTTCATTAACTTATCTACATAAGGTTGCAATACATAAAATGCTCCAATACTGATTCCGATAATAACAAGCCAATAAACGATTCTCATGAAAGATGCCCATTTTTGAGCACTTCTGATTTTATGGAGCATCACGTTGTTGTCTTTTACAAGCTCAAAAGTTTCTTCTAGTAATTTTTTTTCTTCTGGTTGCATATTTATATTTTATCATGATTGATTTAAGAATCAAATTTTTGTGCTCTCGCCGGGAGTCGAACCTGGATCAGCTCGTTAGGAGTGAGCCGTTCTATCCATTGAACTACGAGAGCATTATTTTGTCTTTTACTACATTAATAAGTGACATTAACAGTTTAAACTCTTTTGAACTTTTTTCAACCCTTAGTCTACACATTCCAAATTTTAGTTTTCCTTTCTTGTTTCCTTTTATTAATTCAATTTTAAAAAACTGATTCTTGTTTAATTCTAAAATATTCGACCAATAGTTAATAGCCTCATTTTGGTTTATGTCATCATATAACCTAATAGAAGCTTTTATCCTATTTTTTGTTACGCCAATTTCCTTTATAAAATTTAAAAATGCACGAAGCAAAACAGGATCGCTATTTATAATATTTAATTCTTTTTTTGTTCCCTCTCCCCAATATATACCAATTAAAAGAAAAATTTTATCGCGTAATTTTAATTCTTTAATAATATTATTTGCATCTTTTTTAGATTTAATCCAAAGATCTTCGCTTCTGGCTTTACTACCACCCTGTTTTTTATTCAAAACCAATCTATACTTTGGTAAAATATCCACTTCCTGTGTGTATTTTGAAACAATAGATTTACTTTTTCCTGTACGTAAAGAAATTTCAGAAATACTATTTCCTTTTGATCTTAGTTCAATTATTTTTAATATTATTTTTTGTGATATTTTCAATTTCCCCATATTTACATTATATAACAGAATACTAAAACTATCCATAGAATCACATAGGTTTCTAAATAGATATTTTAATTTGAATGATTTAATTAATTTTAGAGAGCCTACAATACGCCCTTAAGGCATTTATGTCGTCTTCGGTTGGAATTAAACCATTACCAATATTTAATCTATACATTATCGCATCAGGATTATCTAAATGCTCCAAACCAAGTGCGTGCCCCAATTCATGCATTAAAACTCTTGTAAGGTTGTCTTTACTATCAAATTGATAAATATTTATATATTTTCCTGTTTTATCAGAAAGATATTGCCCTTCTTCAAATTCATCTCCAAGTTCATCTCCAGTAATATTGTATTCTTTTGCCTTATTATTAAAAGAAACTGCAATCTTATTTAATTCATTAATAGAAAAATTAATTTTTTCTATGTATGTATTTAATTCTTGTCTCAATATATTTATTTCTGATAAATCTGATTCTAAAGATTTTTTTTCAAGATTCGCGGAAACAACTACCTCTTTCGTAGCTCCACCACGACTATTCCAATAAGCTATATCTTTTTGATACTTGCTTTGACGAACATCAAATGATGATTTCCTTGAATCAAAAATTGCTTTTTTTTCTTTGTATTCTATCTGAAGCTTACTTAACTCTGATTTTAAATTATTATAATTATTTTTATCACTTTCTAATATATTTCCCATTGCTGCTAATTTATCGGTACTTGCTTGACGTTTATCATACAAAAGACTAATTTTTAATTCACCTCCCGCAGGAATATATTCAAGTAAGTTTTTGCCTATTGATGTCTCCCACATATCTTCATCTTGTTTAATTACACTTAAAAAATCTTCCTTGCTAACTCCAAAAGTATCATCAAAACTTCCAATAGAATAAGTCATAACCCTAGAACAGGGAAAATATTTATCTTGCAACACAAAAAAACTCTTCTCGAGTGAGTTTCTAAAAACAAAAGCAACAATGCCAAGTACAACTAAGGCAATGACGTTTTGAAAAACATTTTTCATGTTTAATTTAAATTAATTCCAAAAGCTTGGCTATTTCAGGCTTATTAAAACCAACAATCAATTGATCTTCAATAATGATAACTGGCACTCCCATCTGCCCTGATTTTTCCATCATTTCTTTTCTTTTTGTGATATCACTTGCCACGTCGTATTCAACAAAAGGAATACCGTTTGCCTTAAAAAAGTCTTTTGCCATATGGCAGAAATGACAGGTTGGGGTCGAATATACTGTTACGTTTTTCATGATGTTTTAAAAAATTAATTACTAATACCCTATTTTATCATACTTTTTAAAAAAGCAAAAAGATGCTAAAATCACTCTTATATAGTATTGATTTAGTCTGAAAAACGCGAGTATGGTTTAGTGGTAGAATGAGTCCTTCCCAAGGATTAGACGGGGGTTCGATTCCCCCTACTCGCACACAAAATTTCCCTGCCTACCGGCAGGCAGGCTTATTTTATAAGGCTTATTTTGCTTGACTTTTTCATTCAAATATGCTATACTTATAGGGTATTTAGCACTTTGAAAATAATCATGATTTTGGGTTTTGGTGAAAGCGAATTCTCTTGAATTATTAATTAATTTTGATGACTCAAGAGAATTCGCAAATCAATCTAAAAATTTAAATTTTTAAAAAACCCTTATTATGAAAACAAGAAAAATTATCCTCGGCATCAGTTTAATGGTATTACCTTTAATCATTGTTAATTTTTTTATTAACTCCTTGAAAGTTTTTGATTCAAGTCAATTGAAAATGACCCAAACGACAGGAATAGAGAAAATTACCTGGGGAGATTTAATTGAATCAGCATTAGTAAAAAGCCATCCCAAAGATACAATTATTATTGGTAAGAGCGAAAATATAACTTTTTTTTCTCGCTCAAAACACAAAGTAATTACCGAACCCGGAGTACAAATATTCGACACCCCTGACGGATTAACGATTATTTATTCAGAAGGAGTGAATGGTAGAATATATATTCCTCTTGGGTCAGGCATCCTTGCTGGAGTCGAATTTGCGGTAGTCATTCTCTGCTTTATTTTCGGGCTTAGAATGATTCTACCGAGAATGAAAAAAGAAACCGTTAAACGAGCCAAATCATATGTTTAATGGCTATTCATAGTTTAGCTTAAAACCTGCGTACGAGCACAATTCGTACACAGGTTTTTTTATTTACATTTTTAAAATCTTTTTTTATTTTATTCCTCCTAACGAAAGAATCGTTTTGATAACCGTGTCAGGATTGAGCGACATACTCTCTATCCCCTCGTCCATCAAGAACTTTGCAAATTCAGGATAGTCAGAAGGTCCTTGTCCACAAATTCCAATATACTTCCCTTTCTCTTTACACTTGTGAATAATTTCTGCAATCAGTTTCTTCACAGCAGGGTTTCTTTCATTTCCAATGTGAGTGACAATTCCTGAATCTCTATCAAGCCCTAAGGTGAGTTGTGTTAAGTCATTGGAACCAATAGACATACCATCAAAAATATTTAAAAACTCATCTGCCAGCAATACGTTTGAAGGAATTTCACACATAACATAAATTTTTAAGGTTTTGTCTTTTGTTCTATCAAGTCCAAATTCTGCCATAGTATCTACCACTTGCTGTGCCTCTTCAGGAGTTCTACAAAATGGAATCATTGGAATTACATTCGTGAGTCCCATTTCTTCTCGTACGCGTTTAAAGGCTTTCACTTCAAGTCCGAAAGCAGTTTTGAATTTAGGATCATAATAACGAGATGCCCCACGCCAGCCAATCATAGGATTTTCTTCATGTGGTTCATATGCTTCTCCCCCGATAAGGGTGCGGTATTCATTTGTTTTAAAATCAGAAAAACGAATTATTACATCATATGGATATAGCGTTGCTCCAATCTTTGCAATACCAAGCGCAAGCTGATCTACATAATAATCTGCTTTATTTTCATATCCTGGTGTAAGTTCATCTATTTTCTTTAATAATTTTTTAGTTTCAGGTGTTTGTTTACCTTTGCTCAATTTTTTGTAATCAAGAAGAATGTTTGGATGAATCTTTATATGTGAAGCAATGATAAATTCGAGCCTACCGAGACCTACACCCTTGGCAGGAAGTGCATAGTTTCGAAATGCTTCATCAGGCGAGCCAATGTTTACCATTATCTTTACCGGAAGCTCTGGCATTTTATCTAATTTATGTTCCTTTACTTCAAATGGCATAATTCCTTTGTAAACATTTCCAACTTCCCCACTTGAACAATCAACTGTAACAGGACTTCCATTTTTTAATACTTTTGTTGCATTTCCAGACCCAACAATACAAGAAATCCCAAGTTCTCGAGACACAATCGCTGCGTGAGAAGTTCTGCCACCCTTATCAGTAACTATAGCCGAAGCAATTTTCATAATTGGCTCCCAGTCTGGATCTGTAATTTCTGTCACTAATACTTCCCCTTTTTCAAATTTAGAAATCTCTTTTGCAGTTTTTAATACTCGCACTTTCCCAGCTCCTATTTTCCCACCAACGGCAATACCAGACACAAGAACATCAGACTTTTTATCTAATTTGTATTCTTTCAAAACATTTCTATCTTTTCCAGATTGCACAGTCTCAGGGCGGGCTTGAACGATAAACAACTCTCCAGTCTTTCCATCTTTGGCCCATTCAATATCCATTGGGCTATAAGTTTCACGTTTCTTTGAAAAATATTTTTCTACTTGCAGACACCACTTGGCAAGCTTGATGACTTCTTCTTCGGTCAAACAATAGTTTTGTTTATCTTTAGGTTGTACATCAACTTTCTTGGTACCTGTTTTCCCATACACCAATTTTACATTTTTATTCCCAAGTGTTTTTGAAATAATTGACTTGTGTCCATTCTCTAGGGTAGGTTTGAAAATTATAAATTCATCTGGAATCACGATTCCTTGCACAATAAATTCTCCAAGCCCATAGATTCCATTTATTACTATAACTTTATCAAACCCAGTTTCAGTATCAATCGTAAATGCAACTCCTGAAGATGAAAGGTCTGAACGCACCATGAGCTGAATCCCAACAGAAAGTGCCGCGTCAAAATGAGAAAAACCTTTGTCTACACGATACGAGATTGCTCGGTCAGTAAAGAGCGATGCAATACATTTCCTGGTAGAAAGTAAGATATCTTTAATTCCACAGACATTTAGATATGTCTCTTGTTGTCCTGCGAATGAAGCACCTGGTAAATCCTCAGCCGTAGCACTAGATCTCACAGCAACGTCAATATTTTTTCTACCATACTTCTTCTCCATTTTTGCATAAGATTCTACAATCGTTTCATGAAGTAATGGTGGAAATTCTTTCTTTAAAATTGTCTCACGAACTTTTTTCCCACGTTCCTGTAGATTTTTGATACTTTTTGTATTTAAATCACCGAGAATTTTTTGTATTTCTTTATCAAGTCCAGTTTTTTCAAAAAAATACCTATATGCATCTGCTGTCAGTGCAAACCCATCTGGAATATTTACTCCAAGTGGTACTAAATTTGAGTACATCTCTCCAAGTGCTGCATTTTTACCTCCTACAATTGGAACATCTTTGATTCCAACCTCGCTATACCACTTTACAAAATTCTCCTTTTTTTCTTCTATCATAAATTTTTACCTGTCCCGTACTGAGCTAGGCTCTAGTACTAGAATTAAATATTAAACATTAAATAATAATAAACGTACGGCCGTATTATAACATATTTTTATTTTATATCTTTGAAATTTTTATTAATCTTTCATATTTTACCATTCTCTCAGGTTTCAGAGGAGAACCGGCTTTTAATCCAAAAGTACCAAAGGCAAATGCTAAATCGGCAATAAAATCATCATCAGTTTCTCCACTTCTGTGACTTATAATAAGTTCAATGTTATTTTCCCGAGCCAGCTTCATAGTTTCAAGTGTTTCAGATAATGTACCTATTTGATTTGGTTTTATAATCATTGAATTAATGCTTCCTTTTTCTATAGCCTTTTTTAGAAGTAGAACATTTGTAACAGTTAGGTCGTCTCCCATTACCAAGAGACCATCATTTTTTTCTTTTAATTCTCTAAAACTATCAAAATCTTCTTCCTCAAAAGGATCTTCAACAGAAATAAAATTAAATTCGGTAAGTAACAAATTATATATATTCAATAATTCTTCTTTTGTAACTTTTTCATTTTCAATACCATCTTTATGCATAAAATTTTTAATTTCATATTTCCCATTTTCATAAAAAGACGATGCAGCCATATCAGTGGCAACTTTTACTTTTTCTTTTAAGTTGTTTTCCATTATTGCTTCCGCCAAATATTCAAGGGGCTTTTTTATATCGTTTGTCTCCGGAGCATATCCACCTTCGTCTCCTTTCACTAAAGATTCTTCTCCTAATTCTCTTGTGATTATTTCTTTCAAGGAATTTTGTATTTTTATTCCCATGGAAACCGCTTCCTCCGCGTTTTCAGCTTCTGGAACTAAAAAATACTCCTGAAAGGCAAGATTGTTCTTTGCGTGTTTACCTCCGTTGATTAAATTCATATAAAGATGCGGAATCCGACGAGATGGTTTTATCTCGGCTAAGGTTCGCAAATGTTCAAATACTTCTACTCCTGAAACTAATGCTGCCACTTTTGCAACCGCTATTGAAACTCCGATCGTGCTATTCCCTCCGAAATTATCTTTATTCGGAGTTCCATCAAGTTCTAGCATAACTCTATCAATTTCTTTTTGATTAAGTACATCCATTCCAAAAAGTTTTGGAGCAATTACATTATTTACTTTTCCAATTGCGTTATTCACTCCTTTCCCATCTGAGTCTCGCAATTCATGGGCCTCATGCGCTCCAGTTGAGGCACCACTTGGTACAGAAAAACTACCTTCTTTGCCACCTGCAAAAACAGTTACTTTTAATGTGGGATTCCCCCGTGAATCCTTGATTTCTTCTGCCAAAACTTTTGTTATTTTATTTTCCATATGCTTTATATTTTAACATATTACTGATATAATCTACCAGTATCAAGATAAACATATGGAAACTATATTAATTTCCCTGCCAGTATTTTTAATAATATTCTTTGGTTGGTTTTGCCACAAAATAAAAATCGTAGATAAAAATTGGGTTCACACCCTAAATGGTTTTGCCTATTATGTTGCGCTTCCTGCCTTAATAATAAGCAGTTTTTGGAAAGTTGATTTTGCTAGTTCTGGTACTTGGTTTTTGATTTTTGAAAGTGTAGCAATAATTATTTTATTTTCGGCTCTCGTGTTTGGAATCCTGTCGTTATTTAAAATTGATAAAAAAATAAAAACTACAATTCTATTGGGTTCTATTGTGGGTAATACTGTTTTCATCGGGTTCCCCCTTGTTGATATGAATTTTGGAAAAGAATATTTAAACCAGTCAGCCTTAATTGGTTCATTTTTTCTTATTATCCCAATAATATTTGTAATACTTTTTATCCAATACCAACATAAATCACAAGAAACATCTATCAAAAAAGAATTGTTGGGTTTATTAAAAAATCCTTTAGTTATTTCTATCGTTCTTGGAATCATTTTAAGTTTTTTCGAATTAGAATATACCATATTTGAAAGTATAGAGAAAACAATTGCCATGCTCGGGGCTACTGCATCCCCTGTTGCTCTTTTTGCGCTTGGTGCATTCTTGCATGGTCAGTCAAAGAAAAATCTTAAATTCTCACTTGTTATTTCATTTTTAAAAATGATTGTACTCCCCGTATTAGCGGTTCTCATTTCATTTTTTGTATTTAAAAATAATGACATCAAAGTGATAACTTTGCTTTCTTCAATGCCAGTCGCTGTGACCACATTTGTAATTGCTGAAAAATTCGGATTAAACAAAGACTTAATCGGAGACTCAATTCTTATTTCCACAATCTTCTCATTTATAATCGCCCCGATTGTTATTTCTCTTTTCTTGTAAAAATAAGAATGTTATTATTAAAAAATGGAAGAAAGAATAAAAAAATTATATTTGCCACTTTTCAATGAAATTAATGCGTGGAAGTCTAATTCTAAAAAAAGAACTTTTGTAGTTGGAATTCAAGGAACTCAAGGTATCGGAAAAACAACTATCTGTTCTTACTTGATTAAAAAATTTGCAGAAAACAATCTAAATGCAGTTACTGTTTCAATTGATGATTTTTATTTAACGAGAGAAAAACAAATTGAACTATCAAAAATTGGCAATCCTTATTTAGAAGAACGTGGTTATCCTGGAACTCATGATATAAAATTAGGAGAAACAACATTAAATAATCTCATTAATTCTAACGGGGAAACAAAGATACCAAGTTATGATAAATCTTTATATAACGGCAAAGGAGATAGGGTTGAAGAAGAAAAATGGAAAACAGTTGAAACTCCTGTAGATATAATCATACTAGAAGGTTGGATGCTTGGCTTCACTCCAAAAACAGACATCACCGACCCAAATCTAAGTTATATTAACCAAAAATTAAATGACTATTATGCTTGGTATAAGTATATAGATGCTTTTGTTTTTTTAATACCAAAAGAAATAAATTATGTTATGGATTGGAGAGTTGAAGCAGAAGAAAATATGAAAAAATCTGGGAAACCAGGAATGACAGAAGAGGAGGTAAAACGTTATACGAGGAAATTTATTACTGCATATGAACTTTATCTACCTGACTTAAAATCACCAATTGATGGACCAGTGTTAAAAATAGAAATAGGAAAAGACCGAATGCCAAGCGACAATTTTGGGAAAAATTAATTATTTCACCAAATTTTGTGGAGTGTTGGCAACAAAACCATTGATATTTTCTATGGTAGTTTTAATGATTTCCCCTTCTGCTTCTTTAGAATAAAATGCAATGTGGGGAGTAACAATAACTTGTGGCATTTCTATTAAAATATGATCTTCCACCAACATTTTATAATCAACTTCTCGTGCATTTGTAGAACCAAAAATTTCGTTTTCAATTTTCAAATCTCTCTCTCCTTCTAAAACATCAAGCCCAGCACCTTTTATTATCCCTTCTTTAATTCCCCAGATTAATGCTTCCGTATCAACGAGTGCACCTCGAGCCGTATTTATAAGTAAAGACCCTTTTTTCATTTTTGAAATATTATCTTTGTTTATCAAATGATAATTTTCTTTAGTATAAGGAGTGTGAATAGTAACAATATCAGATTCGGATAAAACTTCTAAAAGACTTTTATAAGTAAAATTATTTTCTTTTGCAAATTTTTCATCTGGATACACATCATAAGCAACTACGTTCATTTCAAAACCTTTGGCTATTTTTACTGAATTTTTTCCGATTTTACCAGTCCCAATGACTCCAAGGGTTTTGCCCTGCAAATCAAAACCTTGCAAAGAAGAATAAAAATTAAAATCCGTAGTTCCTCTTAAGTGATTATTGGCATTTATGTAATTTCTTGAAAGATTTAAAATTAATCCGAAAGCAAACTCTGCCACAGTATGAGGCCCGTAAGCTGGAACATTAGAAACTTTTATCCCTTTTCCCGCACAATATGCTAAATCAACATGCTCAAAGCCTGTAGAACGAGTAGTTATAAATTTTAAATTTGGTAATAAATCCAGTGCTTTTTTGTCTAACAATGAATTAATAAAAACAGAAACAACGTCAGCATCTTTTGCCAGACCCGCATTTTTTTCTTCTAATTTTTCTTCAAAAAATAAAACATCAAAACCAGTTAAAAGACCCGCAAAAATACCTTGCTCTTCTTTTGGAACCTCAAAAAATATTATTTTCATACTTACATTATATCAATAAGCAACAACCAATGCAAAAGAAAACTATTTACCAAAAAGATTTTTTAAAAACGAGAAAAATCCTTTATTCTCATTACTTGGCTGGTTTTCAGTTTTATTTTTATCGTCAATTATTACGATTACATTCTCCCCTTCTTTCACCATTCCAAAGTTTTCCCGAATTACTTCTTCTTTGCCTTTGTCGGTATTCAATTTTTCTATGTCAGAAGTAAGTTTTTCTTTTCTTTTTTCTAAATCAGAAATTTTCTCTTGCTCTATTTTTTTATTTTTATAAGTTTCTTGCAATTTCCCTGCTAAGTTAATTATGTTCCAAGTAAAAACAATCACAAGAATTGCGAGTAGCACCAAAACTGGCTTTGAACGTATAAATCTTTTAAATTTATTTTTTTCTTGAAAATTCGACATAATATGATAATATAAGTATATGCTTTTCGATAAAAAACATCAAAAGAAGGTGAGAATCATCTGGTCAGTATTGTGTGTCCTAATCATTGTCAGTATGATTCTTTTGTATTCTCCTTTATTTAAGCTTAAATAAAATAATTTAATCTTTCGCACGCATCATTTTCAAGAATACATCTTGAGTGATGTTTACTTTAGCGTTTTCTTTCATTCTCGCTTTTCCTTTCTTTTGTTTTTCTAATAGTTTCTTTTTACGGCTCACGTCTCCTCCACCAACTACTTTTGAGCCATGCATCAAGACGTCTTTTCTGAATGCCGAAACTGATTCGGATGCAATAATTCTACCCAAAGCCTTGCCTTGGATTTTAAATGGGAATTGTTGTCGAGGAATAATACTCTTTAAGCGTTCAACTTGAATGCGAGCTTCTTCTTCAACTCTCTTACGTGAGACAATTCTACAAAAAGCTACCATTGGTTCATCGGCAACGATGATATCGAGCTTTACTACATCTGCAACTTTGTATTCTCCAATTTCATAAGAAATAGATCCGTAGCCAGAAGTAATACTTTTTAAATCATCAAAAAAATTACGCATCAATTCTCGAAGTGGCATCTCGAGTGTTATTGCCGATCGATTGTCACCAAAATTCTCTGTAGAGTGAACTGTCGCTTCGTGGTCAAAAAGAAATGGCATGAGGACACTCGCATAAGAATCAGGAGTAATTATTTTAACTTTTACCCATGGTTCATAAACTTTTATAACCTGACCATCTTCTGGAAAAAAATGTGGGGAATAAATCATTTCTTCTTTCCCGTTTTTCAAAACAACTTTGTAAGTAATAGACGGCATGGTGACAACTAAATTAAGTCCAAATTCTCTCTTTAGACGTTCAGTGATAATTTCTAAATGGAGCATCCCAAGGAACCCGCAACGAAAACCTTTGCCGAGAGTTCCAGAAGATTCTTCTTCGTAAGAAAATGCTGAATCAGATAATCGAAGTCGCCCTAGTGCTAATTTCAAATCGGAGAAGTCATCAGCATCTTCTGGATACACAGATGCCCACACTACCGGTTTTGGATTCATATATCCAGGTAAGGCTTCAAGTGGTTTTTTACTAAGTGTTATTGTGTCACCCACAGATGCGATTCCGGGTCTTTTAATTCCAGTTACAATGTATCCAATTTCTCCAGAATCAATAGAACTTTTTGGGTTCTCTTCGGGTGAAAATATTCCGACCTCAAGAGAAATAAATTTCTCACCTGAAACAGAAAATAATAGTGAGTCTCCTTTTTTTAAGTGTCCGTCAAATACTCGAACATACACTATCACTCCTCTATGATTGTCATATTTGAAATCAAAAACAAGGGCTCGGACACTATCTTTTTCTTCATAATGTTTCTGCCCATCTGTCTCCATATTTTTTACCGGTGGTGGAATTCTTCTAATAATTTCAGAAAGTAAATTTTCTACTCCTTCACCTGTCTTTCCAGAAACTTCCAAAACATCATCCGGATCAATATCAAGTAATACGGCTACTTCCATTTTTACTTCATCAATTCTTGCAAGTGGTGAATCTATTTTTGATAATACTGGAATGATAACGAGACCCGATTCTCGTGCCAATTCCAAAGTAGTTAGAGTTTGAGCTTGCACTCCCTGAGTAGCATCAACAAGTAAAATTGAGCCCTCAACCGCTTTTAAGGCACGAGAAACTTCATATGAGAAATCTATGTGCCCAGGTGTATCAATCAGGTTTAAAACGTATTTTTGTTCGTTTAAAGCATATTCCATACGCACTGGTTGCATTTTTATGGTAATTCCACGCTCTCTTTCAAGCTCCATTGAGTCAAGCACTTGGTCACGCATTTTACGTGCTTCTATAGTATGTGTAATTTCTAGCATTCGATCAGCCAAAGTGCTCTTCCCGTGGTCAATATGCGCTATGATACTAAAGTTTCTTATGTGTTTTAAATCCATATATAAAATTCCTAATGCCTGCCCGTCCGTAGCTTTAGCGAAGGAGGGTGTTTTAAGTCCATCGTTCTCTCATACTAGCAAAAAATGACCTAAAACAAAAGTTTAATATACCTCTTGCTGATAGCATCGCTCACAATAAACTTTCTCAGGTCTCTCTGGGGCATAAGTAGTTTCGAAAGTATTTTCACAACCTTCCTTCATGCATTTTCTATACCAAAGTTTCAAAGGATTTCTTTTTTGGGTTCTTTGATAGTGCCTACAATTAGGACAAAGATGGGGAATCGGTAAATTCATTCTTTGGTAGAATTTTAACTCATCAGGAATAATTTTAAATGCTTCAGTGCATTGTTCATTACAAGCGCCTTTGTGTTCACACTCTATTACTTTTCCCAAAATATCATCATTAATATTTTCTATATTGTCAGGAATATTCTCATTTTTAATATCTATTTTGTAATTTCTTTCTTTCCTATCATTCCATTTATACCCTTGCAGGATAGCTTCTTCTTTTGTTAGTGGAAAATATTCCTGAGCTACTGTTTCGTTATAGAAAAATGGACTTAATTCTGGTGGAAAAAATTCCCCGTATTTATAAATCCTTCCATTGATATCTACATATGGAATATCTTCCATTTGCTTAAGAATCTTAGGTATTAATTCTTCATATTCTTCTTTCTGATATTGTTTATTTAAAATACAATATTTTTTACTTTTCATTCCAACACATCCAAATAGATATGAGGAATCTGGACAGACATAAAGAAGATTCGAGTTTCTATTATTTTTTGACTGAATATAAAATTTAGTTTGGTAAGAATTATCTCCTACGATTGAAGCTTCATAAATCAGTTCATTTTTCAAACAACCACATATGTCATAACTTGTTTTTGCCCCTTCCGTTGCTCGCCAACAATATTTAATGTCTTCTCCTTCGCCATTAAAACACAAGTGGGCATTCTTAGAATTTGACATATTGTCACCAGTTACGTTGGTACACTTTAAAATATTGGCAAATTTATGAATGGATTTTTTGTACAATTCATCAAATTCTTCTTTAAATAATTTCTGTGATTTATGAGAATTTATTTCATACTTTTCTAATTCTTTTAAATATTCTTCTCTTTCATATTGTTTATTTCTAATACAAAAACTTTTATAACGTAGATTTGAACACATAAAACAATCTGTGCAATTTACACAATCAAATAAAAAATTAGAATCACTGCACTCTCGACAATTTACCAAATAAGAAGATTTATAGCATTTTGCGGTATTTAAATTTTGATAACATAATTCTGAATCGGTGGTCCAATAGCAATCAACACAATCTTTACTTCGCTCCATTATTTGAGAATAAAAAACATTTTCACTTCTTACTGCAACAGAAAGATAAACATTTTTTGAATAAGCACTATGGTTTGAGTAATCTGTTTGGATGTTATTAAAACCCCATAAATTAATAATCGGGACAGTTTCAATCAATTCTTTATATTGCTGGAAAAAGGGTTTAGAAAAATCATAGTCTTTACCATAGACAGTTGCATCCCAACCATCCCCCCACCAACAATCATGACAATAAACTGGGGATTTACAATCTCTAGAAATTGCACTAATAATATTTTTTTTACAAAAATTACATTCGCGCTTATAGAAATTTCTTTCATTTCTCCAAATCAAACGTCTCACCAATCTACATTCCGGGCACCAAGTCGGTGCTGGAACTTTTATTTTTTCGTAAAAATTAAAATCCTCAGATTCGATTACGAATTCTTGCTTGCAATTCTGGCAGTTTTTTGTTTCACTTTTATATTCCATCTTTTTTATTTATTCCACTTTAGTTTAGTAAAGTAATTAATATACTTCCTTTTTATAACAATCTTCACAATATACGATTTCGGGTCGGTCAGAAGCCCAAGATGTTTTTATATCTTTATCACACTTTGCACATTTACGATTATGAATTTCAATTGGATTTAAAAGTTGTGTACGTTCCCTGTCTCGACAAATAAAACATTTATATGGAATAGGTAAATTAAACTTTCTGTAAAATTCTAATTCCATTTTAATAAGTCGATAATTTTTCCCACATTTTTCACATTTTAAAATTTCTTTTAAAATAGAATCTTCCACATCTTTTATATGTTCCGGAGTCTTAATTGTTGCATCTTGATAATCCCTCGGCTCAGCATCACGCCAAACAAAACCTTCTTTCTCAGCCTCTTTTTTTTCTAAAGGGAACCACTCCATGGCTGTTGACTCATTGTATGCCCAAGGAGAAAATTCACTCGGCATCATTTCACCATAAAAATATTTCTTTCCAGTTTTATCAATATATGGAATATCCTTCATCTGTTTTCTCAACTTTGTTGTTATTTCTAAATATTGTTCTTTTGAATATTTTTTATTTAAAATGCAATACTCTCCATTTCTGACCCCAACACAACCAAACATATTATTTGAGGAGTGACATCCAAAACAAAATTCAATATTACTTGTGGCATAATTCCAAACACTAAATTTTACATTGCTAATATTTTCTCCAACCCAACAAGATTCATAAACCAACTCCGCATTTTCACCAAAAAGAGAATAGTCATAACAATTTTCTACTGGTCCAGCTTTTAAGAATTGACAATATTTACAATCTTTCGCTTTGCGTACCATATATGAATCGTGAACATTTTTTGAATTATAAACATATTCACCTGTTGTGTTATCACTTGCCCTATCATTAAATTGCTTACGTGGTTGTGTTAGTAAAAATTCCATTGCTTGTTTTCTAAACTTTTCTAAACTTTCCTTTGTACCAAAGTCATATTTTTTAAAAATTTTTTCATATTCACCTTTTTCGTATTGTTTATTGAAAATACAATATTTCTTCTTTGTAAGATTGGCGCAACCAACGCAGTCTGAACAGCCAACACAACTTCTACAAAACCACATATTTATTGAGCTAACCACATCTTCACAAAAAAATGCTTGATAACTTCTCCAAGTAAGTATGTTGCCATACCCCATTTGATCATGACGATTATAAGAACAATCAATACAATCTTTTACATCAGTAACTAAATTTACATAAGCACATTTTTCAGCCCCTGTGACTCGAAAACATAAATAACATTCTTTACATTGGCTGGCAGCATTGCAATAATCACTTCGCACCATTAACGAATGCTCACTATAAAGATTTGGAAGTGGTACATCTTTTATAAGTTCTTTAAATTGTTCAAGGAATGGTCGCGACCAATCAATTTCCTTGCCATATTCTATCGGATCCCATTTATCGCTCCACCATACATCTTGACGATAAATTTTATTTTTTGAATCAGGATGATGTGTTGTTATCAATTCTTCTCCAGTAAAATCACATTTTCTTTTATATAAAATTTGATATCCTTGCCAAGAAAGTCTTCTCTTTAGTCTACACTCTGGACACCAAGTCGGTGGTGGCACATTTATTTTTTCGTAAAAATTAAAATCATCGGGTTCTATTATGAAATCACATTTACAATTCTGGCATATTTTGTTTTCACTCTTATGTTCCATTTTTTACTTTTTTTCTTTATTCCACTTTAGTTTAGTAAAGTAGGTATTATTTATCTTAATATACTTCCTTCTGGTAACATTTTTCACAGTATATGATTTCAGATCTATCTGGCGAATACGTTGACTCAAATTCTTCATGACACTTGCCACTATGTCCGTGACTTTCTTTATCACACATACAAGACCTATGCCAGAGTTTAAATGGGTTTCTTCTTTTTACTCTATTCGCATGCCTACAATAAAAACATCTCCTTGGAATTGGAATTTCCATTTTTTTATAAAAAATTAATTCATTTTGCACAATTTTATAATTCCTATTGCATTCAATACAAGATAAAATTTCATTCAAAATACTCTCATTAACATCATTTATCGATTCAGGTATATCCTCAGGCTTCAATGTCTCCTTTCCGGTCGTGTGTTGCGTATGGTCTTGCCATTTATATCCTTCTTTCAAAGCTTCTTCTTTTGTAAGTGGAAACTGTTCTGGGGCCTGGGTCTCGTTGTATCCAAATGGCGAAAGTTCACTTGGAAAAAATTCTCCATATTTATAGATATTCCCCTTTTTATCGACATATGGCATGTCGTTCATATGTTTTATTATTTTCGGCAACAGTTCTTCATATTCTTCTTTGGTGTATTGTTTGTTCAAAATAGAATAATTGGTATTGCGAAGCGCGTCACAACCAATTACATATTTGCAGTTATGACAATGCTGAGTGTAATGAATGTCTTGATTTTTGGGAGAAAAAATTCCAAAACGATTGAGCTGTGAGTGATCAACCACTATTCCTTCGTAGCACTCCGAAAGTTCCCCGGATACTGTTAAGTCATAGACGTCTTTGTCTCTAGTACAAAAATCACAATATCTAGAATTTTCAAAACTTTTTACCACAAAAGAATCTCTAGTATTTTTACTATTTGAGATAACATCACCCGTGCAATTAATATTTTGAATCGCATTAACATACTTTCTAGGAATTTTTAAAATAAACTCATCATATTCCTTTTGTGCTTTTTCAACTCCAGAAAATGTATCCAATCTATAACTTTTTAAAATTCTTTCATATTCAACTTTCTCATATTCTTCGTTTTTAAAATGATATTTCTTACCTCGTAAGTTGGCACACATAAAACAATTAGAACAATCTCCACAGTTGTATAAAAATTGCGAATCGATACAGGCAATATTAAATTGTCCATATTTTAACTGATAACAATTACGAGCAATCATACACTCATAAAGCCATTCATTCTTTGACCTTAAGTTCATGCAATCCATTAAGTCTTTTCCACCTCTGTCGATAAAGAAACTATACATAACATTTTCCACATACCACCCAGAAAAAACCATATAACAATTTTTCGAAAACCAGAAGTCATGAGTATATTCACAATTGAGACTCGCTATTCCGTCATCGTTTACGATAGCCATATGCGGTACTTTGTGCATTAGTTCATCAAACTGCACAAAAAACGGCTTTGTGAAATCATAATCCATGCCATAACTTTTTGGGTCCCATTTATCACTCCACCAACATTTATTGCAATAAACGATAATTTTAGATTCTGGAGAATATAAGGTCACAACTGACTTTCCGCAAAGGTCACATTTGCTGTTATATAACGACATTATATTTCTCCAAGCATATCTTCTTTGCATTCTGCAAGGTGGACAAAAGGTAGGTGGTGGAACCTTTACTTTCTCATAAAATCCAAAATCATTCGAGTCAATCACGAAATCATACTTACAGTTTTGGCAAATTCGAGTTTCAGTCTTCATCTTAACATGATAATTCTTTTTAAGAATAAAATCAAAAAGACCCAAACATATCGTTTGGGTCTTTTTTTGAAAAATCCTACTTATTTTCTTCAGGTTTTTCCCTTTCCTTGAATTCAGCGTCGTGAACTTCTGGATTTTGTTCTTCTGGGGTGGTGTCTTTTGTATCAGTTGCTCCAGCTTTTGCCATCGCTTCTCCGATTTTAGACATCTCACTTGAAAGTTCTTCAGTAGCTTTTTTGATTGCCCCTTCATCAGAACCATCTTTCACAGCTCGCAAGGCAGAAATTTTTTCATTTACACCTTTCTTCACATCTTCAGGAATTTTAGCTTCATTTTCCTTTACAGATTTTTCTGCCGTATAAATAATCATCTCAGCCGTGTTTTTAATTTCAACCAATTCTTTTTTCTTTTTATCTTCTTCAGCATGAACTTCAGCATCTTGTTGCATTTTTTTAATATCTTCGTCTTTAAGTCCTGAAGAAGCTTCAATTCTAATTGACTGAACTTTCCCAGATGCTTTATCCATTGCTTTTACATTAAGTATACCGTTTGCATCAATATCAAAAGTAACTTCAATTTGAGGCATACCTCGATGTGCTGGTGGAATTCCATCTAAAATAAATCTACCTAAACTCTTATTGTCGGATGCCATTGGACGTTCACCTTGCACAATGTGAATTTCAACAGAAGTTTGATTGTCAGCTGCAGTTGAGAATGTTTGTGACTTACTTGATGGAATAGTTGTATTTCTTTCAACTAATTTTGTAGCTACTCCTCCTAATGTTTCAATCCCCATTGATAGTGGAATCACATCAAGAAGTAAAACGTCTCGTACGTCTCCTGCAAGTACTCCTGCTTGCACTGCGGCACCAAGAGCTACAACTTCGTCAGGATTAATAGACATATTTGGCATTCTACCGAAAAGATTTTTTACTGCTTCCACGATTGCTGGCATTCTAGTCTGTCCTCCAACCATTATGATTTCATTAATTTCTGCCATCTTAAATGGTGAAGCTTCAAGTGCTCTTTTGGTAATTTCAATTGAACGGTCAACGTATTCTTTTGCTAAAGATTCCAAGGTTGCTCGAGACATTTTAAGAAGTAAGTGTTTAGGACCTGAAGCATCAGAAGTAATAAATGGGATATTAATTTCTGCCTCCATGGTGGTAGAAAGTTCATGTTTTGCTTTCTCAGCTGCTTCTTTTAATCTCTGATGTGCAAGTGGGTCTTTCGTTATATCAATACCAGATTCTTTTTTAAATTCATCAGCAATCCAAGTTACAATCTTTCGATCAATATCTCCACCACCCATATGAGAGTCTCCATCAGTTGATTTTACTTCAATAACGTCATCTCCAATTTCAAGCACGGAAACATCAAATGTTCCACCTCCAAAGTCATACACCACTATCTTTTCATTTTTCTTTTTGTTAAATCCATATGCAAGTGCGGCCGCCGTTGGCTCATTGATAATTCTTTTTACATCAAGCCCTGCGATTGCTCCAGCATCCTTGGTTGCTTTTCTTTGTGCATCGTTAAAATATGCCGGCACCGTGATGACAGCTTCAGTAATTTTTTCTCCTAACTTTGCTTCAACGTCTGCTTTTATTTTTTGTAATACCATCGCAGAAATTTCTTCTGGACGATAAAACTTTTCAGACATTTTTACTTTTACTCCACCATCTTCACCTGTTTCTATTTTAAATGGAGCAGAAGTTCTATCTTTTTGTACTTCTGGATCATCAAAACGATGACCCATATATCTTTTAATTTCTGAAATCGTATTTTCTGGATTTGTAACTGCTTGACGTTTTGCCAAGAGTCCCACAATTCTGTCTCCATTTTTTGCAGTTGCTACAATAGAAGGAGTCGTGCGATTACCTTCAACATTTTCAATAATTTTTGGTGCACCTCCTTCGATAATTGCTACCGCTGAATTTGTTGTACCTAAGTCTATACCTATAATTTTACTCATAATTTTTTTAAATTTTTCGGGAAAAGGTCGTTCCTCTGTTGAGCCCGAGGTGCGACCTTAAAGAGAAAAATTTTTAACTAACTTATAATGTTTTCCCGGTTAGTAGATTTTAATGATGCCCCCTTGGGGCGTGCTTTGCATATCATTAAAATTCACTACCGGGTTTTAATTTATTTTTTATACTATCCCGACTTCGACTTTCGGGGTTTGTAATTAAATTTATCTACATAAAAGTATATACCAATATTATATTTTTGACAAGTATTTCGCGACCGCAAAATACTTGTTGATATTATATTCATATATG
>CAZJQE010000003.1:0-26709 GCA_964548505.1 uncultured Candidatus Saccharibacteria bacterium
GGTATTATTAAAAGTAATTATTAGAAAAGTTGCATTTCAGCCCAGAATTTACAATTTAACTATCCTTGTATTATATCATATCCAACACAAAATTGCAAGTTTTTGCTCTGGAAGACGGAAGCTTTGCTTCCGTCTTCCGTCTTTTTATTTCCCTAAAAGTGCCTTTACCCTAGCTTCCACCGGAGGATGGGTTGAAAATAAAGCTGAAACTTTTTTACCAGCAAATGGGTTTGAAATAAAAAGATGTGCTGTTGCTTTATTGGCAAACGCCATAGGACGTCCGTATTGGGAAATTTTTTGTAATGCGCTTGCAAGTCCTTCAGGGTAGCGAGTGAGGAGCGCACCAGACGCATCAGCTAAAAATTCTCGTTTTCTCGAAATTGCAAGTTGAATAAGCATTGCAAAGATAGGTGCTAGAATTGAAATGACTATACCAATAAGTAACATAATGCCTCCACCTTTATCATTATCCCTATCTCGCCCAAAACCAAAAAGTGAAGACCTCAAAAACATATCTGCAATTATAGAAATAAATCCAACTAGCACAACCACCACTGTTGAAAGTAAAATATCACGGTTCCCAACATGAGAAAGCTCATGAGCTATTACACCTTCTAGTTCTGTCTTATTTAAAATCTGAAGCAAACCTGTCGTCACTGCAACTACAGCATGATTTTTATCCCTGCCCGTCGCAAAAGCATTCGGTGCAGGGTCTTCTATTATGCAAAGTCTTGGCATAGGAAGGCCTGCGGTTATCGCTAAATTCTCAACAATATGCCAAAGCTCTCTATTGTCTTCTTCTTTGATTTCTCGTGCATGATTCATTTTAAGAGCAATCTTATCAGAATACCAATAACTTACTACATTCATTCCGACACTAAAAATTACAAAGAAATAAAGAATATTTGGATTGCCATAATATTGCGAAAAGAAAAATCCAATCCCAATAAAAAGAACGAAAAACGCTCCCATCAAAATCCACGTCTTATTAATATTTTTTGATTGTTGTGTGTATAGTGTAGCCATAGTTATTCGTTAATACCTACTTTTAAGTTTCCTTCTGCAACAATATTTCTGACATTCGATACTTTTGGGTCACCTTCTTGTTTCTTTTCTTCATTTTCATATATTTTTATATTTTGTTTCCATTCTGTAATATGATATGTATCGCTCTGAACTTGTTCCATCCTTGAATTTAATTCTTGAATAAATAATTCATAAAATTTAGATACTTCTCCTTTTATATTAACCTTAATGGTTTGGATTACATCTTTCATTTCATTTTGTAAGGTCAAAATTTCCTCAGAAGAAAATACACCATTTTCTATATTCCTTCCTCTCAAGGGATTATTTTCCGAATTCTCATGAATAGCAATAATTAGTTTTTTAAGATCAATTTTCCCTAAAGATCTTTCAAAATTTCTAGAAATATCATACGAGTTCCTCTTTATTTCAGGTATTTGGGGAACTGGTGTTTCGGAAGAACCTTTTTCTTCTTCTTCATATATTTTCAAAAGGTCTGACTTTACATCTTGTATTTGTTTTTTAACTTCTGCTTCTTTTTTTTCTTTCTGCTTTGCTTTTTCAGCAATTTCTTCTGCGTTAGGCTCTTGTTTAGGAGCTTTTTCTACTACCTCGGGATTTTTCATACCCTCAACATTCCCTCCAGGGGGTGTTGGAAATCCTTCAGGATTTGTTGGTGGTGTAGGGGGTGTTTGGGGTGAAAATTCTGGTCCGCTCATAGTTTTAAATATTAATTAATAATTTTATTGAATAATAATTGGAATCAAAATACTTTTATCAAGTTCTCTATTATCAGAAGGATTATCATTTTTAATTTCAAAATAAGCAGGACCTTTGGGAAGATTTGTAAAATCAATGTTCCCTTCAAAGGGAATAGGTTTTGCCGTCATCCAATCAGATTTTGTAATTCCATTACTTCTCTTCAAAACTTTTTTATTTAAATCTAAAATATTTATCAGAATATTTGCCTCAAAAAAATATCCACCCTTTATTACTCCTCTATAAGATAAAATTCCATGCACTTTCGTATTTGGCCAAATTGAAAAAGAAATTAAATCATCTTTATTTCCTAAAAGATTTTCTTTTGGAATAGGTTCTTGTGTTTTATCTATAACATTAACTGGTGTTTGTTCCGTATTCACTTTTATCCCAAGTGCCCCAAAATACTCTTTCTCATTTCGAAGCATTATCTTTATTGCTACAACCATAAGAATAATTAATACAAGCAATAAAACAGTATTTAATTTTGACCCAAAAAACCAAAATTTATTTTGCATATATTTAAGTATAAACGAATAAAATTACAATTACCAGCTTCCACCTCCACCACCACCACGTCCGCCACCGGAACTCCCCCTGCCAGAAGATGCGCTGGAATTAAATGAATCAGAAAAATTGGACATATGGGATGCAAAATCTAATGCAACGAATTTATCTACGCTATTTCCATGATACCAATTTGGTTCTGTTATATACATTCCTTCAAATTGTTTTGCCCATTTTGTTTCTATTCCTAGAGCTATCGCATATGGCAATAATTCCATAAATTGTTCCGGCCTCTTTTCTGGAGCATTATGAAAATCAAGCCGATCCTTTTCAGTCATTGATAAAAACATTTTAAAACCCAAAATATGATCTTTCGTCTCTGCCCCAAGTTTTGTTTTCTTGCCCATCAAAAAACCAAAAACAGCAATTATGATCCCCGAAATAATAGAAGAAAAAGCACTAAGTGGACCAAATATTTGTGAAAAAATAATTGTTGAGATAAAAGCAAAAACCATTCCTCTAACAATATATCCTCCGGCTTTATTATTGGTTGTTACTTTATAAAACCCTTTTTCAATAAGAGTCTTGGATAAGCTATCAATCATCTTTTCCATTTTCATTGACAAACTTAAATTCTTGCTAATGTCAGAAATCTTTTTTATGCTCCCAAGAGCACTACCATTTTCAAAAAATAAATTAAAAATTTCTTTTTCTGTTTTTTCCAATGAAGAGATATCATTTTTCACTAATTCTAATTCATATTCTTCTCCTCTTAAAAAAGATTCGTTTTCTGTTTTCTTTATTTTTATAAAGCCTTGTTCCGCAAGATAAATGATCCCTGCAGTAATTATCATAGGATTAAAATAACCACTCGCCATGTATCCCAAAATAGTCGGTTTCATATTTAATGGAGGCTCATACTCAGCCATGATAGTGGAAAGTCCTTTTGGGTCTTTCCCTTTTTTTCTCCAAATAAAAAACATTACCACTAAAACAATTACTGGTAGAAGAAAAATTATATAATTGTTTGTAAAAGCTGAAGAATTTTTAATCTTTGTTCCAGGGGTTACTATCCCTTTTGGAAAACCGACCGCCAACGTAATACCTTCATGGGGATTTAATATTCTTGGAGAAATAGTGGACACCGTATTTCCGTCAATTTTAACATTACATCTTTCTTTTGAACCATACACTCCAATATAGCAACTTTTTTGGATTGCATTCATATCGGTTCCTGCCGGCAAAATTATCTGCCCATTCATATTTTCTATTCCAGCCGGCCAATCATTGCCTGTCATATTCCAATAGATTTCATCCATGTCTTTATAAAAAGCGATGGCACCATCTACTCTATAAGAGATTTGATAATTATGCTTTCCGGAAATAGTCTTATTGGGATCTCCTATTTTTATCTCTTTATCATTTCCTTTTGGAGTTACAGTAAAAGGAACGCCTACGTCATCAACAAGAACATTTACGGCAAATAATTCCGTAGAAATATTACCCAACTTTGATGGATAAACAACAGGTATATCTCTAAAAATACCATGCCTAGATGTATCGCCAAAATCATATTTGATATTTTCAGTAACTAAAATAGATGAGTCTTTGTTTACATCAACAGTTACATCAAAATTTCTTATTGTTTCAACTGCAAATACAATTTTTGCATTACCAAACAACAACCCTGAAAACACAACGACTATTATTAGTGTAAATATTAACGTTGTTGCTATTTTATATTTTCTCATTTTCTAAATTTAGAATTTAACTTCAACTGGATTCTGAGCTACATCATTGTCAGGAAGATCAAAGAATTCCATTTTTACAAAATTAAACATGTTTGCAATTAAGTTTGATGGAAAACTTTCAACTTTTGTATTTAGATCGCGAACATTTGCATTGTAAAATCTGCGAGCTGCTTGAATTTTATTTTCAGTATCTGAAAGCTCTCCTTGTAGTGAAAGAAAATTCTGATTTGCTTTAAGGTCAGGATACGCCTCAGCAATAGCAAAAACAGATTTTAGAGCACCGGTGAGCATATTTTCTGCTTGAGCGTGATCTGTAGTTGGCCCTTGCGCTCCCATTGCCATACTTCGCGCTTTTGTAACATTTTCAAATGCACTTGATTCATGTGTGGCATACCCTTTTACAGTATTTACTAAATTTGGAATCAAGTCATAACGTCGCTTTAGCTGAACTTCGATGTCCGCCCAAGCTTCTTTTGTCCTATTTCTAAGGGAAACAAAGCCATTATAAGCTCCTACAAACCACAAAATTACCACTACTATTATTCCTAAAATTATCCAAGTTATCATATGTTTTTATGTGTTAAATTTATAATATTACTATTTAATAGTACTACTAAATAAATAAAAAACAAGGAAAAATTTTGTTCTTGTTTTTGGTTATTTATTATTTTTTACTTTCTAATTGTATGAACTTAAAAGATTCACCAATTTTTTCCACTACTGATTTAAAAACCACATCGTTATAATTTATTAATAAATCATATTGCACTCCATTTTTTATAAACGCTTTTACATAATTTTCTTTTCCACTTATGACAAACCAGGTATCTCCTTTTACTTTTGAATCCATCCGTGAATCTTTAACCAAGGATTGATAATACTCCCAAAAATCTTTTTCTGTTACACTTTGAACAACCTCTACTCCAGGCATAAAATCTTTATATTTTTGATCTTTAGAAGTGTAGTATTTAATCCCGGAAGCAGTAAATCCACTGTTCGCGGTAAAAGAATCAGGTAAATCTATGGAATACCCCAATTCATTATTAAAAGTTTTCCATGTTGGATTAAAAACTATTTCATTTTCTGGCCAAATTTCGGACCAAGAATACCCTGGTCCTTTAGTAATTTTATGTGTTTCAGAAATCCTCTCTCCCGTATCATTGAAATAAATTTTGTGTTCAAGCTCACTACCATTTGTCGCTCCTCCAGTGATTAAGGCAAAAATTAATTTACTATTTTCATTATAATAGAAACTATATTCTAAGGCAGAATCTTCTCCGCCTATTCGTTTTTCATATTTTAATATTTTTCCATCTTTATCGGTATAAATAATTTGTGACCCAGGTTCATAGGGGGAATTTTTAATTTCTTCTTTACTTTCTTTTAAGAATTTATTTTTTAATAAGTTATCAATATTATTTTTTGTTTTATCTATCTCAATGATTTTTTTATTTAAATCGGGTAAAATAATAACAGATTTTTTATTATTAAAAGATTGATTCCTAAAATCAATATTTTCTGAATTTTTCAAAAACCAAAAAGAAAACCCTCCTCCGATAATAGAAATAATTAGTAATCCGTAAATAAATTTAATAGGTTTTTTGGACCAAATAGATTTTTTTGGTTGTGATTCATTTATATTTGATTCCATAAAAATTAATTAAATTATTATATTAAACCGGCCAATTTAGCTAGTGGTACTGAAATTAAAATCATAGCAAAATAAACAATAAGTGCGATAAGGAAAAACAAACGTTCTGTTTTATTCCATCTTACCTGAGCATCTGTTGAAGCAAGCACTGAGATATTGTGTGAATATTTAATAGAAGTTACAATAAAAATCACAAGACCTATTGGAAAGACAATAAATGCTCCCATTATTGGAAGAAACATATACCATCCACATCCTTCTTGTCCCAAAGGACCAACTGCCGAACAAATCATACTTGTTTGTATGGTAAAACTTATTGAATATAAGAGAACCTGAATAATAATATACTCAGCACTCGAAAGAGTGATAATCCAACCCCGTTTCCATTTATTCATTTTTCTGATCGTCATGCGCGCAATAACAAAAGCAAGAATAAAACTTGCAAATGCAGTAATTACTGGAAATCCAATGTCGAAAATAAAATTTGACATATTTTTTAAAAAATTAAAATCTAAACGACTCTTCATCAAAAAGTGGATATTGGTCTTGACCATAAAGTACCCAAATAAACATATTTGGATTGTTTCTATGAAACTCAAAATAACTTTCACTGTCGGGGAGATATCCATAATTTCCACAAGGAGGATTTGGAACATCCGATGTAGCTTTTTGGGCGTTTGCTAATTGTTGAGAATATTCTCTATCTGGTTTGATTGTTAACCTTACAACCTCTTCTGAGTTTCCTGAAATTAGAGATGGCACAACGATACAATGTTTTGAAGAATAATTATCTAATTTTGAGATAAAAATTTTCTTAAATGTTTCACTAGTTGTTTCTTTTGGATTTCTGTTAAAAATTTCAACAACAGGATAAGAATCTTTTTTGTTATTTTTATCTTGTAAAACTTCCATTATTCTGTTTCCATCTTGTTTAAAATAAAGAACGTCTGAATTTGAGTTGCAATATTGATATAAGAAATAAAAATTTATATTTTTATTTTCAAACCGCCTCCATTCACAATCTTTTTCTGGTAGTCTTGAAGGTTGAATTTCCGCAATGATTTTATTATTACTATTTTTTATAATTATAAACAAAAAAACAAAAAACATAACAACAATTAATATTGATAAAAATATTTTTTGTTTATTTTTTATTTTCATAATTTTTTTTAATTAATAAAAAGTTTTAGCTATTATCCCCTTTGATCATCTTGATCGCCTCATTTACGGTCGTCATAAACTGAGCTGGAAAGATAATAGTAGAATTTTTCTCAACACTAATTTCCGCCATAGTTTGAAGGGTTCGGAGCTGAAGAGCGACAGGATGTTTTGAAATAAGATCTGCTGCTTCACCAAGCTTCTGTGCTGCTTGGAATTCTCCTTCAGCTGCTACTATTTTTGCTCTTCTCTCTCTTTCAGCTTCAGCTTCTTTGGCCATAGCTCTTTGCATATTGTCAGGCAAGGTAATATCTTTTATTTCAACAGCAGTCACTTCTGCTCCCCAGGGTTCAGTATGAGAATCAATCACGTTTTTAATTTGCAAATTAATATCTACTGTTTGAGAAAGAAGTTGGTCAAGCATAAATTGTCCAACGACATTTCGCACTGTTGTTTGACTAATTTGATTCACAGCACTAAACACATCTTCAATGGCAATAACTGATTTTACTGGGTCAACTACGTGATAATACGCCACTGCTGCAATATCGATTGAAACGTTATCTTTGGTAATTATCTTCTGAGAAGGAATCGCCATAGTTACTGTTCGGGTAGTAACCTTCGACATACGCTCAAAAATTGGGGTGACATAAATAAGCCCTGGTCCACGCACTCCAGTACACTTTCCCAAGAAAAATATTACTCCTCGCTCATATTGTTTTACTACCTTAATACCTGAAGCAAGAAACACCAACACCACTAAAATTATATATATAGCCATAAATTTATTAGTTTCAGCCAGAGACTGATCCGCCTTTGGCGGAAATTAATAATAATAATCTAACAATAATAATTTATTTCTTCTTTTTGTTTGCTTTGTTTTTAGTTTGAATTTCTTCTACCCAAACAAGTAGAGGTGACGCAAGGAATATGGAAGAATATGTTCCAAAAAACATTCCTGCGGTTAACATTAAAGCAAAATATTTTGTTGATGCTGGTCCAAAAAAGAATAGCGACAATAAAACTAATATGACAGTAAGAGAAGTACAGATCGAGCGAACGTATGATTGTTCAAGACTTTTCCCAACAGTCTCTGAAAAATTTATTTTATTTACCATCGCTTGATTTCTTAAGTTTTCACGAATTCTATCAAAGATAACGATAGTATCAGAAACAGAAAGCCCAAGAATGGTGAGCACTGCCACTACGAATAGTGCATCTACTTCCGCACTAAAAAAATGAGCCAAAACTGTAAAAATCCCAATTGGAATAATAACATCGTGAAGTAAAGTCAAAACAACAATAATCCCGTATTTCCAAGAAGAAATTGGTTTTGATACTTTTCGAAAAGCATATGCAATGAATAAAATAATACCTAATGAAATTAAAATTATTAACAAAAGAGCTTTCATTTTCAACTCTTGCCCAATTGACGGACCAATTGAATTAAAACTTTTTTCCTCAAGATTAATTTTTCCATCCTGACTTAATGTTTTCAAAAGTAAAGCGTGTTCTTCCTCACTTAAATCACGAGACTTTATTATATAATCACTTTCCCCTGCTGGTTGAATTAATATCGAACCAAAATTAAGTGCATTGAGTGATGTATCTAAATCTGTCTGTAAGGGTCTTGCATCTTTATATGAAACTTCGGTTAACGCTCCTCCTGTAAAATCAATTCCAAGTCTTTTATTAATTTTAAAAACAAACATTGAAATAATCGAAAGTACTACCAATGCGATAGAAATACTTATGAATATTTTTTTGTTATTTATGATAAACATGATTTTAGTTAAAAGTTAAAAGTAGAAAGTTCATAAAATTATTTAGACAATCCCGAACTAAATAAAAAGCGTGCGACGGGTCCTTCTCCTACAAATTCAATCGTGTAAAGAAAGATTCTTGTGATAGTGATTGCTGACAACATTGAAACTAATACTCCCATACCAAGCGTTAAGGCAAATCCTTTAATAAGAGATGTCCCAAACCAGAATAAAATAATAGCTGTAATGATACTTGAAATATTTGAGTCTCGAATTGAAAACCATGCTCGAGAAAAACCAGCTGAAACTGAATCTGCTATGGTTCGTCCTGAACGCAATTCTTCTTTTACACGTTCAAAAATAAGCACGTTGGCATCAACCGCAATACCAATAGAAATAATGAATCCGGCAATTCCCGCAGCTGTGAGGGTCACAGGTAACAATTTAAACAAGGTAAGAATAATTACTACGTAAATACAAAGAGCAAGAACAGCGATAACTCCCGGCAATCGATACCAAAGTATCAAGAAAAGAGCGATAACTAGAAATCCTATAATTGCTGCTTTTACTCCAGCATGTACTGCATTGGTTCCTAGTGATGCTCCAATGGTTTGTCTTGAGAGTAAGGTAATAGGAACAGGAAGTGCCCCAGAATTTAATCTGCCTACAAGTTGTTTTGCTTCGGTTGGAGTAAAGTTCCCAGAAATTTGGGCTACCCCCCCACTAATTTCTTCACGAACAACTGGAGTAGAAATTGGAGCACCATCTAGAAATATTGCCACAGTCTTTCCAACATTTGCTTTTGTAATATCAGCAAAAAGTTTTGTTCCTGTAGCATCAAACTGCAAACCTACTTTTGGTTCACGGGTATTTTGATCAAATTCAAGAACTGCCTTTTTTAAATATCTACCTGTAAGTTCGGTGGAAACATATTGCTGTCTAGTTGCATCAAGATTTACTTTTCCATCTGGTCCAACTTTTACTTCTTGGGGAGTATCTTTTGATGCTTCAGTCTTGAATTCAAGAAGTGGGGTTTGTCCAATCATGGCAGTTGCTTTTTCCACATCAGTAATACCAGGAAGATCAACTATCAATTTTTCATCAGTATTTCCAGAAATAAATCCGCCTTCTTGGGTTTGAACAACCGGCTCTGAAACTCCGAATAAATTCACTCTTCGTTCAATAACATCGCGAAGTGCGCTCATTGAATCTGAAACTTGCCCGGCAGGAACTGCTGAGACATCGGCTTTATAAATCAAATGACTTCCACCTGATAAGTCTAAGCCAAGACGAAAAGGGTGACTCTTTAAAAATGAGTAAGTTTTATCAAAATTCTTATTTAATTGAGGTTCAGACTTAAAAACAAAAAAAGCAAGTCCAACGCCCACTATCAATATTATTAAAGCCAGTACTCTTTTTTTCCACATATAATTTCTTTTCCCTGCCCCATAGTGAGCTTTGCTCTACTGTGGGGTTCCACATAAATATAGTTCTATTCTATACATTTTATAAAAAAATGCAACTTATTTTATCGTATCTGCCAATTGGGATTTTTGTTAATTTTTACAGTAATATTCTCCATAATTTTGTTTATTTCATCATCAGTTAAAGTTCTTTCATGTGATTGAAAAACAAGCCTGAAAGCATAAGAAGTTTTTCCATCCTTTTTAAACTCATCAAATAATCTTGGCTCTTTAATAAGTAATTTTCCAGCATTTTCTTTTATAACTTTATAAACTTGATTACTTTCTATCTCACTTGGCACCCACACTGCTACATCGCGAGAAATAAATGGAAAAATTGACCAAGGTTTGAATGTTTGTGTATGAAAAGTTTCTTCCAAAGAGCCTTGGGAGCGCGACGGCGCGAGCACGAGGAATTTTTCAGTAGAAAAATATCCGTGCTCTTGGGGAGAAAGCTTTTCAGTAACAAACTGATCTAACAACATTTCTGTAACATTCTTTTTATCTCCATACGCAACGTGAATCTCTTCTCCACTTTTTTTGAAAACTGTCCCAATTTCAAAAACTTTTATTTCTTTTACGTCCAATAGTGGTAAATTTAAATTATTCAATTTGATACTTTCTTTAAGTCCATCGGTTAGATTTGTTCTCAAAAATTTTTTGTCGGACGCCGAGGCAAGTACCTCCACTTCACCCTTATTACAAAAAGCATAATTCATTATTTCTGAATACCCATTTTCCAATAGTTTTTTATGGGTAAACATTATTTTTGAGAAAGTATCATCAGCTTTTGCCTCCAATATTATTTCCGGAAGTTTTGCTTCAATCTTGTCATAGCCTATCGCCCGCCCGATTTCTTCAGCCATATCTTCGGGAATAGCAAGATCAGGACGATTAAATGGGACTTCCATTTCAAATTCATCGCCATTTAATTTATACGAATACCCAAATTGTTTTAATATTTTTTCTGCTTGGAAGGTTGAAACATCAAGCCCAAGGATTTTTGAAATCTTTTCTAAACCAAATTTAATCGTATTTTTCTTTTGTTTTATTGAATAAACATCAACGACTTCTTCAAGTTTTGCATCTTTGCACATCTCAAGAATAAGTGCCACAGTTTCTTCCATTGCACTCTCTGCTATTTCAGGCGACAAATCATTTTCAAATCTCTTCACCGCATCAGTATAAATATTTACAGCTTTGGCCGTTTTTCGAACACTTGTTGGGTCGAAATTCGCAACCTCAATAACAATGTTTTTTGTGTTCTCATCTACTTCTGCTTTTTTACCACCCTTTACTCCAGCAATTGCCAAAATATCCTTTTCATCTGCAATTACCATATTAGAAGTTGTAAATTTAATTTCTTTACTATCAAGAGTCGTCATCAATTCCCCATCTTCCGCATCACGTACAATTATTTTTTTATTTGCAAGTTTATCTAAATCAAAAATATGTATTGGATTCCCAGTATCAAACATTACAATATTTGTCGCATCTACTAAATTATTTATTGATCTCTGTCCAAGAGTTTCCAAATAATCCTTCATCCATGCTGGTGATAGGCCGACTGTAACATTACGTACGATCCTACCCATATATCTGCGACATTTATCAGTTTCAATTTTTATCTCTAACTTAGTTGGGTCTTCCATGGAAGCTTCGAATTTTATTTCATTAAATTTCAAATCTAAAATCCCTGCAATGTCACGTGCCACTCCCCTGTGGGAAAGCAAGTCATGTGCTCTGTCTGGCAAAACTTTGATATCTAAAACATAATCGCTATTTGGCAATTTTTCTGTCTCTTCAACTTCACAAATATGAAAAGTAAAAACCTCCACTAATTTTTCAGGGCTCGGCAAATCTTTCACATAACTTTTTAGCCAATTGTAAGAAATTTTCATCCCAGTACTAAAATTTTAAATTTTTATTAATAATCTTCATATATTTTCTTCTTTTTAATTATTTTTATAATAAATATCTCTTACTCAAAATTTAGTACGGGACAGGTAATTTAATATTATATAAATGACAATACTATTAATCCGGAAACTATCGGTGCAGTAAGATGAAACCAGGGGTGTAATTTCCTATAATTACCAATTTTATATCCATACCAAAAAAATATAAGGCTAAGAGATAATGCAATAAATAATGGAATTCTAAATGTTGAGTCAACTTTAGTAAAAATATAAAAATACATCATCGCATAAGCACCACCAGCAATTATCCAGTCTAGCGCTCTTGCATTTTTAAATAAATGAGGTTTTGAGGAATGGTGCTCTTTCAAATAGTGATAAAGAGGTGATGAAATACAGAGTCCTGCAACAAATGCAAAATAAATCCATTCTCGCATAAAAAAAGATGCCCAAAGCGGAAAGAGTAATGAAATATTTGAAGTAATAATAAAGTTTCTCATATTTCTAAATCTGATTAAATCTTAAATCTCCTTGATAAGAAAGACGAATATCGGTAATTCCATATTTTATAACTGCAAGGCGGTCTATCCCCATACCGAAAGCAAAACCTTGATATTTATCGGCATCAATTCCACAATTTTTTAAAACATTTGGATGCACCATTCCTGCCCCCAGCATTTCCATCCATTTGCCATTGTGCTTCACATCTACTTCTGCTCCAGGTTCTACGAAAGGGAAAAAACTCGGACGAAAACGAACGTCGGCATCTTCTCCTAAATATTTTTTAAAAAATTCCAAAAGCACCCCTTTCAAATTTGCCATAGAAATATTCTCTCCTATCATTAGTCCTTCGATTTGAAAAAATTGCATTTCATGAAATGCATCCGTTGCTTCGTTTCGGAAAACTTTTCCCGGTACAATAATTGCAAACGGAGGCTTCTGTCCGGACTTTGCAAAATTTTCCATAAACCTTATTTGAGTATTTGAAGTATGTGTACGCATTACAACCCCTGGTTTATCTTTAATAAAAAAAGTATCCTGCATATCACGAGCTGGGTGATCTTTTGGAAAATTTAGCGCATCAAAATTATGCCACTCATCTTCAAGTTCAGGGCCCGAAGCAACCGAAAAACCTAAGTGGGTAAAAATTTTTACTGCAGTATTTATTACGATAGAGAGCGGATGCTCATGTCCTGTTGTGTTTTCTTTTTCCATTTAATATTTATTACTATTACTCATTCGTAATTTATATATATCTCCTTTGTACTCAAATACAATATTACTTCTATCTCCAATATACATTTTATGATTTGGATCATGTTTAACTGCATGGCGCTCATCATTAAAAATACTTGCATGGTCTTTCCATCCATGGATTAATTTTTTAATTGACTCATTCGAAACATCCCCATCTTCAATTTCTATTTTGACTCCATGTATAATTTCTTCTGCCATATATTTTATTATAAACTAAATTGATAATAATTATTGTAATCTAAAATTTAGATTACATCCCCCTAAGCTTCAAACTACAAATATGATTCCCCGTGCACTCAAATGAAAATTCATTGCCAAACTTATCATTAAGATATACTAAACCATTTTCTCCTTGATTGTGTGCTTTTTCGTAATATGATTTCAATTCTTCCTTCCTTTCTTCTGCTTTTAAATATTTCACAAAATCTATAACGCGTTCATCAGTTTCATCATAGGATATACGAATATTGTGAATAATTTTTTCAGTCATAATGTATGAATTTTCAACTAATAATAGCTTAAATATATCACAAAATGACTTTTTTTCAATGACAAATTCTAGTATAATAAGAAGGTGAAAATAAGTAATTTTACCTTAATAGTTTTAATAATTTTCCTTCTTCTCTTGGGACTTTATTTAGGCTGGCTAGACAACGGACCAGTTTTCAATTTTTAAAAATATTATTCTTTAAAGAGCAATACGGGCATGGGGTATTTTTACCATAAGAATTATAGTGGCATTCTCCATTTACCCACTCGCCATTTTTCAAAAGCTCATCATAATCTTTAATATCTTTTACTAGCAAATCAATGTGTTTTTGGTTTATTTCGGTAGAATAAAGTGAATTCTTGTTTTTTAAATCTTCTTCTAAAAATAAAAGTCTTGATTCCGATACTTTTAGATTTTTTTCGTCTCCAGTTATTAAATACGAATACATTGCAAGTTGTCTCAAATATGAACTCATCCTCCCTTCTTCCATTTTTTCAATCACATTTTTAGTTTTTGAAGACCCAGTTTTAAAATCAGTTACTCGAATAAAATTATCGGGTAAATATTCAACCAAGTCTATCTTCCCGTAAATATTTAAATGTGGGAATTTTTTATCTTTATATGAAACAGGCTTTTCAGATTTGAAATTTTTTACAATATTTTCATAATAATTTTCTATCCAGCCGTTTATAGCAAAATATGCGTCTTTCGTAAGTTTCTTTATTTCAGTAAGATTTTCTATCCCCTCTTTTTGCAAACCCACTTCAATAATATTTTTTATTTCTTTTTCACTCGGCAACTTTGGTGTTTTTAAAATAAATTCAATAGTACTATGAACCACACTCCCAAGTGCGAGCCCTGAACCTTTAACTTCTGGTAGTTGTAAAAAATTCCTGAAATACCATTTCCAAGGACATTCAAAGAAATTATTAAGCAATGTTACAGAAACTTTTCGGCCACTATAATTTTCTTTAACTAGTTTTTTTATATCTTCCATATCCCCCCCCTCCCCCGTCGAAAAAGATTTGTTTGATGAAGTGTAAACTTTTGGGTCAAAAGATAATATTTCTTTTTCAGTTTCTTCTTTATTTTTTTTAGTAAAATGAACATCAGGTAATTCTCTTATGATGTGTACCACCTCCATATCTGTGCCATTATAATTTTCACCCGCATAAGAAATTGCACAAAATTCTTTTGCACGAGTTATCGCAACATAAAGTTCTTTTTTTGCGATTTCTACATCACGCTTGGTCGTATGTTCTTTTATTTTTTCTGGCAAGGTAAAACCACCCTTTTTCTCCGACATCAAAACTTCTTCATTCATATGGGCAATCCAAACACATTTGTATTCAAGTCCTTTTGATTTATGTAAGGTCATAACTTGTATCCCTTTCTCTCCTCCAAATTTAACGAGTTCAATATGAGTATTGTAAGACTCTAACCTATCTACATATTCTAAAAAATCTTTTAATTTTGGATTTTTATTTCGACTTACAAATAAATTTGCCAAATGGATAAAGCTTCTTAGGACTTCAATATTATGTAACAATTCACTATTATTTTTTGAACCATCAATCAAAAGCTCATTGCCTATTTGGGCAATTATCATAGATAATTTTTCACCACTTAATGTATTTACCCAATTTTTTAATTTATTCCCCCATTTTGCAATTTCATTCTCCCCGGCAAAAAGTCCGTCTCCGCCAGATGTGATAAGCTCTTCAATAGTTAATTTATCTGCCTTTGTATTTTTCAAAAATGTATGTGCTTCAATTGGTTTTATCCCACTTGTATAATCGAGCAATGATTCTGCAATTAAAAGAGAGTTAGTAGGCAAAGAAATTATTCCAAGTACCCTTCTTAATATTTCTGTTTCTATTACAGAAAAAAGTGACAAACTTTTTCCACTTGAAACTGGTAATCCAAGCCCTGCGAGAATTTCGAGCGCTGACCGAACATGATAATTCCTTGGAAGAAGTATGGCACATTCATTTGGATCAATCCCCTCACTAATTTTTTTCTTGAAATAAAGCCCAGCGCCAATAATCTCATCACGTGGATAAGAATATTCTTCAAGCATTATTTTATGAGCTCCCTTTGTGTTACTCTTTAATTTTTCATCAGTCATCGAACTTTTAAGTAAATCATCTGCAATTGAAAGTATGGGTGAAGTTGAACGATAATTTTCCGTCAAGGTAATTAATTTTGCCTTTCCGAAAATATGTGAAAACTCTTCAAAATACGAGAGTGACGCCCCCGAGAAACCATAGATAAGTTGTCGGTCATCCCCTACTACAAAAATATTTGGCTTTTCGGTTTCAGCCCATACAGCTTTCAAGAAACTATTCTGCACCCCACTTGAATCCTGATGTTCATCTACCAAAACATACAAATAATTTTCACGAATCTCGGATCTCACATCTTCAAATTTCTCTACCAGCTCTGTGGCATATTCAAGCACGTCATCATAATCCATGAGTGATAGTTCTTTCTTTTTTTCTTCATAGATACGATAAAATTCTACAACTTCTTTAGTTTTCTCTAATGCCTCGATTTTCTTTTCGATTTCTTTTTTAAATTTTCCCTTGCTCTCCCCACGAGAGGAAATTGAATCTGGGTCATTTTTTATAAATTCTATTTCATGCTCCACATGAGATTGAAATTCTCCTGCTGTGATACGTTCTCGTTTTAAAATTGAAATTAATTGTTTTAAGTCAGTAAAATACATTGTTGGATTTGCCCGAGGTCGTAAATATTCCCAATCATGATTGTGCAGAATCTCATCCACTAAAAATACTGCCTTGTCGTCAGAAAGAAGTTCCGGAATTTTTGGGAAATCTAGTAATTCATAATTCTTCTCAATAAGGTCTAGAGCAAAACTGTGAAATGTGGAAATGTTCACCTTATCCCCGTCTTTGCCGATATAACTCTCTAGGCGTTCGCGCATCGCGCGAACGCCTGAATTTGTAAAAGTCAGACACAATATTCCATCTGCCTCAGTTCCACCTTTCTTTAAAATATTCCAAACTCGAAGTGCCAATAAGTGGGTTTTCCCCGTCCCCGGCCCCGCTATCACCATTACTGGACCTTCAATATAATCCACCGCTTCCTTTTGAGCCTGATTTAATCTTTTATATTCAATTTCGAAATTATCTTTATTTTTCATATTAAAATTCTTCTTCTAAATTAAATAAAAGAAAAGTACTTACTAAGACAAATATACTACTTACTAAAAAAAGCATTTTAAATCCAAGAAAGTAAGCCACTGAGCTACCAATCAAAGCAGCTAGTCCTCTGCCAATATTATTTGTTCCATGCATTAGAGCAAAACTACTGCCCTGTTTATTTGGATCTTGTGTTTTTGTAAACCACGCATCCCATGCCGGAAAATTTATCGCTCCAACTAAGCCAAGTAAAAGTTGTAGAGCAAACAACTGCCATACATGAGAGACAAAAACATATAAGAAAATAAAAATAGCATGAAGAATTGAAGTAATTATTGCCATTTTCTTTAAGCTAAATCTATCTAAATATTTTGCTGTCGAAAATCCACAAACCCCAAGCACAAGCAAAAATATCGCCCAAGCAACTCCAGCTGTCAAAATACTCCCCCCCATTTTTTCAGTATAGATTGCATAGATTGGACCATATAAACCGGCACCAAATTCAAACATTATGTTTTCAATCAAAAGTATTCTAAAAATTTGTTTTTTTGTTCTCATCTTTAAATTTTATTTTTTTTCAAATGCAAATGCGATTTCCAAAAGAAAAATCCTATTATGATAAATGTCGCAAGCGGTGAAACGTATTCTGGAATTTTATGACCAAAACTATGTAACAACATTATTATTCCAAGCACGAGTATTGAATACATTGCACCATTCTTTAAATATACATATTTTTTTATTCTCTCAATATTTCCAATCGTAAGCTGTCTGACAAGAAGTGCTCCTAATCCATTTCCAAGCAATATGAGTGGCACTGACAGTGTGAACGCAAAAGCACCAAGCACTCCATCTATAGAGAATGTCGTATCGATAATTTCCAAAAAGAAAAGTTTAGACAAGTCAGATTGCGCTCCACCAATTAATTTTTTTTCTTGATGTTCTGCATTCTGTTTGAAGCCATGAGTTATAAAAAATAGTGAGGAACCGACAACTGCACCGAACCCCATCATGCTACTCTCTTTCAGGGTAAACCATGCAATGACAGCAAGCAATACTGAAACTACGGCATAGAACCACACCCCGCGCGCCATAAAAAACTTTTCAGTTCTTGGAAGTCCCAATCTTTTGTCTTCCAAAAATAACCAATGCAAAAATAAAAATATTAAAAACACACCGCCGGCAACAAGTAATATTGGAGCAGATTTATGAATAGACTCTTGAACGAGTGGCTCAGAGGACCATGCAGCCGAAAGTACCTGTCCTATCGTCAAAGTGCTATTAAATGACCAAACAATCACGAAAGGCAAAAGTCCACGGACTACAAACACGGCTATCAAAATCCCCCAAGTGAGAAACCACTTGCGAGCCCGCTTGCTCATCGTCCCCAATACTTCGGCATTGATAATAGCATTATCAACCGATGAAACAGTCTCAAAGAGCGAGAGCCCTACCACCGTGATTATCGCCGAAATTAACATGTCTTTATTATACCCGGTAGTAGATTTTCGTAAAGCTAAAAAGCGCGCTTCGCGCATTACGAAAACTCACTACCGGGTTTACTATATTCCCTTCTTTTTGTCTTTTATTCAGTGGTTTTACCATCAAATTCTGGACTATTTTCTTCAGCTTCCGCTTTTGTGGCTCGGACTACGCCATCTTGGTGATGAGCTGGGGAATAAATTGTATAGAGTTTTAATTTTTCTACCTCGGAAGTATTTACTACGTTATGTCGAGCTCCTGCTGGTACGATTATTACATCGCCATCTTTCACATCGTATTCTGCATCATCAATAAAAACTTTCCCCATTCCCGACTCAAATCGGAAAAACTGGTCATTGTCTTCATGTGTTTCCATGCCAATTTCTTCATTTGGGTTTAAACTCATCAAAACCAACTGGCAATGTTTCGCCGTGTATAAAACTTTTCTAAAATTCTCATTTGCTATTGTCTCACTCTCTATATTTGCATTATATCCTTTCATATATTTATTTTTAATATTAATTTTTAATTCGACTAATTTTTATTTTTTATAATCACAATTTGTCGCACCACTTTTTACATATTCTTCAGGTATTATCGCTTTTTCTGTAACTACTTTATTTTTCGAATCTACACAATAATACTTAGACTTATTACAAGACAATCCAAAAATTACTACATCTCTACCATCAGAAGAAATATTTACAATTGGAGGATAAGAAATTTTATTTTCACAAATTAAAAAATTGTGCTCTGGAACAAATCCAATGTATGATGAATTTTTTTCTAAATAAGAATTTGCTTCTACCATATCAGAATTAAGCCAGCTAGTTGTTATATCATTAGTCATTGCTACTCTTAATAAATAAATATACCCCAATGCAAGTAACCCAATAACAACGATTACAATAACTACCATAGTTAAATTTCTTTTTTGAGAACTATTTTTTTTATTATCCATATTTTTAATTAAATTAATACTAACTAAAAGAAAATAAATTTATTGATAGCGCTACGATATACTCGATATGGCTTAGGGCCGACAAATGCTTTTTCGTTTATAAATATTGTCGGCGTGCCGTAAATATTTGTTTTATTAAGTTCTTTCACTTGTGCATCCACGGCAGTTTTTGTTTCCGGACTGTTTGCGCACTCTTCTACTTTTTTCACATCAAAATTGAATTTTGTAAGCATCGTATCTAGATTCTTCGGATCTAAAATGTAATTTTTATCGATTTCAAAAAGATAGCTGTTCCAATCCCAAAACTTATCTTTGTAATCTCTGTTAACACAATATCCTACATCAGCAAGCTTATTGGTCACATCCCCTTTCGCTGGATAGTGAGCAAAAATAAAGTCAGCATTTTTCTTTTCAACTAATTTTAAAATATCCGGATATGCCTTACGAGAATAATCACAAGCATAACATCCGATAAATACCACAGTGTTTTTTGAGCCAACATTTTTTACAGGGAAAGAAGACAAATCAACATTTTTTAGGGTCACAGTTTTTTCTGTTTTTTGAGTAATTCCACAAGTCTCTCCATCTCCAAGTGGTGTCACTTTATTATTTTCTCCATTTGGGTCAAAGGCACAAAAACCTGTAGAATTTAATCCATTACAACTTCCAAACACATAAAAATTATATACTCCACGGAGTACCCAGATGGTACTCCCCACCATCAAGATAAAGAAAATCCAAGAAAATATTTCATAATATTTATTGAGAACTTTTGCGAGGAAGGTAGAACGCTTCAAAACTTTCGCGAGTAATTTTCCTTTTACTTTTTCGGTAAAGCCAGTGTTACAAGCACGAAATGTTACACGTCGAAATACACAATCAAGTGCCTCAAGGGCTAGCGCACGCTGTGATGCGCTAAATATTCCCATTATTCCAAACACTATTAAAGCTACGATACAAGGCATAAGTTTATATTATTTTTAAAATTTTTGTTAAAGTTTCGACAAATATTTTTGCTTCATCCATGGTGTTATAAATATAAACAGACACACGGAGAGAATTATAAATTTTTTTAGCATGAAACCAGGAATGCACACAGTGCTGTCCGGTACGAATTGCTATCCCTTGCATTTCATCAAGCATGATAGCAAACTTATGCATATCAGTATTTTCAATGTAAAAATTCACAATTCCAGAACGCAATGTTGGGTCTTTTGGACCAATGATTTTAATTTGTGGAAATTTTTCTAAACTCTCAGTAACATATTTATTTATTTCAAACTCATGCGCTCTTATATCCTCAAAATCAAATTGTGATAAATATTTAACCGCTTCCCCGAGACCAATAATCCCCGCGTAGTCCTGAAGTCCTGCTTCAAACTTTTCTGGAACTGGCAACATTTCATAACTATCATAAGTAGAAAACAAAACAGTATCTCCTCCAACCAAAAATGGGCTAAGTTCTTCTAGTAATCTTTGCCTACCATAAAAAACTCCAGTACCTGTCGGTCCACACATTTTGTGTCCAGAAAATGACAAGAAATCAACATTAAGCTTCCTTACATCAATTTTTTGGTGAGCAATGCTTTGAGCACAATCAAGATGCACCAGGGCCCCTGCCTTGTGTGCTAGTTCAATAATTTCTTTGGCAGGATTTGTGGCTCCATCTAAATTTGAGGTATGTACCACTGACACAAATTTTGCACCTTTCACTAATTCAGAAAATTTTTCTAAATTAAAAGTATTGTCATCATTTGATGGTATTTTTTTTAAAACTATTCCAAGCTTATCTCTAAGCCTGAGCCAAGGTACAAGATTTGAATTATGTTCTTTATCTGTAATTAAAACCACATCACCATTTTTGAATGAAAAACTATTGGCAAGTAAATTTATTCCTTCTGTAGTATTTCTAGTAAAAATTATTTCTTTCTCACTTTTTGCATTTATAAAGTTTGCGATAAGTTCTCTTGTTTCTTTTACTTTTTTAGTAGCCTTATCCCCTAATTTATGGGAGCTTCGTCCCGCACAGGCAGGATATGAGAAATAGTATTCATTCATCGCTTCTACTACAGTATTTGGTTTCAAGCTCATGCAAGCACTGTCAAAATAAACTGGTTTTTTCTCTCCACTTAAAAGCTTAAAATCTGACCTTATTTTATTGGTATTTAACATATATAAGTTGATTATATCACATATTTCCCTACTCTCACCCTTTTTATTGAAAACGCTAAACTAGGTATTTTTATTTTTTCTCCAAGTGAATTTGCGATTCCCCGCACATAAGTTCCAGAACTACACTCTATCGTAAAGCTTGCAATATAAAAACTATTTTCTTTTACAAGATTTTTTTGCCAAATTTTTAAAATCTCTTCCTGCCTAAAATCACCTTTCACTTTTTTTACTCTAAATTCAATATTTTTAAAAAGTTTTATATTATTTATCTTTCGCAGCTTTAGAAATTTTAAACTTTTCACTTCCATCTCCCTATTTGGAATTTCTACTTCTTCTCCCTTACGTGCGTAAGAGAAAAGTGGTTCCCCGTTTACTGTGCGAGAAGAATAAATGGGATATTTTTGAATAAATTTACCAGTGAAAAATTTCAAATTCTTTTTTATTTCTTCTGATAGATCTTGTCTAGTCCGACCACTGAGGTCTTGCCTCAGGGGTAAAACTTTCCCTAAAATATCATATGTGTCCGTAGCAAAGCCAAAAATAATTTCAAATTCATATTTTTTGTTTAGATTTAAATATTTTTCTTTATTTTTTACTTCTTCGCCGGCAAGTAAAAGAAGTACCCCAGATGCCATTGGATCAAGTCGCCCAGCATAAGTCATTTTTACATCTTTGTATTTTTTATTTTTTAACCTAAAACTCTCCAGCACCTCAAGTGGAGTCTCTCCTTCTTTTTTATTTAAAACAATTACATTTTTCAAAATGTTATTTAAGATGTTTTTGTTTATGAACTTCTTCTTCGAGTTCTCCAATTTTTCCTGCCATTTTATTTAGCTCTTCTTTAATTTCAAGAACTACCTGTTCTTCTGTCTTAACTTCACTTTCTGTTTTCTGACCCAATCTTTTTTCCCCTCTAAGCCCTGAAAGAATCAATTCATTACCAATAAAACTAGAAGTAAATGCCCCAGTGTAGTGAAGAACAACAACACCTACAATAAAAGATACCGCCCAATCCCACCAAGCAGAAGTAGTTGCATCTATTGTTAAATTACCTTGAAACATGTAAAAAAAACTATGCAGAAAATCAGTCCCGTGCCATACTCCCCGCCAAAAAAGCACTATTCCAATTCCAACAATAAGTGCATACAACCTTGGTCTATGACTTAAATAAACTTTAATTTTTTCTTCTATTCTGTCTGATAAACTTCTTAGATATTTCATCACATTAAAAATTTTTAATAATAATCTCTCGTCCTCGTTAGTGAAATTTTTAACGGGACAAGTAAAACCATTTTAACATACTTTATTAATTTCATTTGAAACATTTTCTGGCTCTATTTTAACTATAACTGTTTTCTCCCATTTATGAGTTACAAACAATACAATTAGAAGTATTATCGCAGTCGTAAAAGACCTTCCTGAAAAACCAACTGGAATTGCTATTATCTCTGTAATAAGTAATGGAACAATTGTATACATTCCGATCCGATAAGAATCCATATATGAAACTCTTATTTTTTTCAAGCTTAAAAATGCCCAAATAAGTAAAGCAACAAAGAATAGCCATAAAAGATGAATTCCTGTCATTATCAGGATAAAAATTATTAAAAATGGAACAATTCCAATTGCAAAGAATAAAAGAGAAAAGAAGAACAAAAACTGAACACTTTTTAGTGCGAGATTTTTATCAACAGTTAAAGACATCCCGGTATACTTTATAATTCTTATTTCTTGACCATTGTTTTGTTGTCCCACAATTCCATCGGAAGTAACTGCTAAGGATGTATTGTACTTTGAAAGCACGGAAACCTCAGCTGTTTCATCGGGAAGAATCGCAATTACATTTCCCTGTTGGCCCGCTGTGTCTGATGATTGTTCACTTGATTTAATAAAGAATGGCTGACCATCACCAGTAGTCATTTTCCCATCCTTGATAGTTACAACTAAATTTGCTGGATAATTTTCATCTATTAAATTAGAAATTTGTTTTTTTATAAATGGTGAAAAAGCAATAAAAAGAACAATACAAAGTATCCCAAAACAAATACCCAAAAAAACTGAAAACTTCAGCAAAAATTCTATTGCATTACTCCCCTTTTCATCTTTAATTTTCTTATAAAAATCCCCTGAATAAAACGTAAAACCTATTGATTTTATAAAATTTTTCATAAAATTATTATAACATATCAAAACATTAATTTTATATTCTTTCGATTTCTGCAACTAAAGCCATATGGTCGCTCACTCCATCCTGGAATCTAACTCGGGTAACTTCATAAAGAGGTGTAGTAAAAAGAACATCAACCATAAACTGAATGCCTTTCGTACGATGGATATTTTGGTCAATACTAGTATTGTATTCTTGCGGAATATTGTCTTTATACTTTTTCGCAATTCTAGAAAATGACTCTGCCCCACGAGGAGCATTGGTATCTCCGCAAAGCACAAATTCATCTATCCTTGAAAGTTCTGCCAATAATGCATCTATTACTTTGATTTGATATTCTGTAACTTCTCCTTCATGTGTTACGGGAAGATGAGTTGTTACAATTTTTAATATTAAATTGCTATTATTGTCTTTAATATCCGCCCAAACTAAAACACTGTTCTTTCGAAATTCTTCGCGAGACATATATTCCTCAAACGATTTTTGGATATTTTCTTTGCGACCATTATAAAAAATAAAACCAGAATCAACAATATTTTTTGAAAAAATAGCAACTCCATTTTTCTTACCTTTTAGATTTGGATAATTGGGACTTATAATACAATGCCAAGGTTGGTATACTCCTTCCAGGTTTAATTCTTTTTTGTAAAAAGGAAAATCTTCTTCCAAAAGTTCCTGCATGCAAACAATATCTGGCCTTTCTTTTTTAAGAAATTCCAAAACAGTTTTCGTATGTAAATTATTTTCAATATTGATTGATACTAATTTCATAAGTACGGCGGAGGCGGAGAGATTCGAACTCTCGGTGGGTTTCCCCACACAGACTTTCCAGGTCTGCGCACTAGACCGCTATGCGACACCTCCATACAAACTAATCTACCTTATTTTTAGTAAAAAAGAAAATTAAATTTACTAGCTTTTATTTTTTCTATTTTTATCTTCAAGCCTAGCATGTACAATAGTTGCAATTACAACTACAAGCGTCACAAAAATTGCAAAGAAATATGTTTCAAGTTCTGCACCAAAAAGTGTATAATGAAAAGTTTTTTCTGGAGTATATGCCCATGCTTGCCACAAGAGAGCCAGGCACTCTCCAATCCCTGTTCCTATCACATTAATTAAAATAACTAAAAAAATAACTTTAAAATCAGATTTGTGTAACTTTAAATCTCGACTCGGAGAATATATGCGCTTAAGAAAATATAGTAGAAGTGCTAACCCTGGGAAAAATATTACAGTTAAAATATATGAAAAATTATCGAGAGACATATCTTATGATTTATTTCGTATTTCAATGCGTTTTTTTATTAATAAAGTGACAGTTGCAATCAACGTAGGGGTTGTAAGAATAAAAAAATATTCTTCAATTGGTAATCCTAAAACCCACACACCAAGAATTCCAGCTTTTGGGTAAATCCAAATTTGGGTATATACCGCCCAGAGATCCCATGGAACACTGAAAATGATGGACCAAACAAAACAAGAAAAAATAGTTCCTTTATATTTTACAAGATAATTCCAGTTAAATACCCACAATATAATTAGTGGCAACCAAATGAATATTATAAGCCAATAAATATATGCCATGAAATTATTGGTAATGACATATCTTTTTAATATTTGCTATTGAATACATTTATATATATTAGGATTATATGATCCTTTTTGCTGATAGTTTCCATCGTAATATATTGGTAAGGTTTCACTTGCAATTTGCTCTACAGTTTTAGTGTCTGGATACCATTTTTTACAATAAACCAACGGATCTACGCCTGCACCAATGGGTTGTGGATCAACAACCCATTCTTTTTTATTAATATCCCAGAATTGATTTACAGCACCAGACCAAAGAGCTATTCGAGTAATATTTAAATTTGGTTTAGCTTCGTAAACTTTTTTAGCAACTGGGTTAACTGGGTTAACTGGGTTAACTGGGTTGTAAGGTTCTATATCTCTAGGATAATTACTATCACCATAATAATTATTTACGTATGAATTATTTATTGGTGATATTTCTTTTTTATTTTTTTCACTTTTAAAACTTAAAATTAAAATTGCAAATAAAACAAAAATAATAATAAAAATTATTAATAAACCAGAAGAATTGGCTCGGTTTGTTTCAATTTCTTTTTTATAATTGTTTTGTATGTGAAAAATCGCGTAACTTGAAACTGCTACAAGAAGCAACATAACTAAATAAAACTGAAGATTATTGTGATGATTTGTAAAATACACACCAAGTTGTATTGCCAACTGGATTGCAAGTATAATACTAGTAAAAAAATATGGTATTAACACAAGAGCATATCTCTCATATTTTCTTCCAAAAACATAATTAACAGCAATTGAAATAATGAGTAGAAAAATAACAAAAACGGCATGTATAGTAATAACTTGAGGGTTGTCGAAATATCCAAAATTCCCAATTGGATTTGCTAATGTTCGAGCAAGGTCATATAAAACCCGCTCTCCCAATGTGAGCAAGGTAAGCACAAGCAATATTAAAATAACCATTCCTGAACCTGTGAATTTCGTTTTAAAAAGATTCTCTTCGTTGTAATTTTCTACTAATTTCATAATTTTAGTCTTTTATATAACGTTGAATAAAGAAAATAATCCCAGTAAGTACAACAACACTCATGCCAAGTGCAACATAAACCCCTAATGCATTATTGGCTTCCCAGATATTCTCTGCAACTTTATAAAGTAATCGTAAAAAAATCCAAGCACTAATAACAAAATATGGTAATGAAAGTATTTTAAATCTCCTTTTTTCATCTTTCAAAAAACCATGAATCAAAAATGCTACTAAGAGAAACGGGATAACAAAAACCCCTTCAAGTAAAAGTGAATTATTTAGGTCTGTAGTAAAATTTTTTATATCAGAAAATATACCATTTGTGAGTATAAAAAGTGAGACAACTAAAACTGCAACCAAAAATATACTGTAAGGAGAATTAATCAAATTAGATTCAACTCGTTTTGTTAATACTGAATTATTAATAGGAATTGAATTATCTACATT
>CAZJQE010000004.1:0-23935 GCA_964548505.1 uncultured Candidatus Saccharibacteria bacterium
ACTGCTCGGCGCATTTTGGAAACCGAAACCATCTCCATCGTTTTGGTGATTTTCTTTATGTTTCCTACCGATTTCATCTTCTGTTTTATTTCTTTGGCCTTCATTTCTTTTTTGTTTTACGTGCCCCGTATCGAGCTTTGCTCTGCTTTGGGGTTGCTTTTGTTGCAAGTGGCATATTTTTTAAATAAATTTTTTACGAATTACAATAAGATAAATAAAAATTGCTATTTTAATAAGGGAAATTGGTTCAAAAAAATACAAAATCACATACATACCTGATCCACCAATTTTTGCTATAGATAAAACTGGCAAATAACTCAAGAAAATCAAAACCAGCGTTCCATACAAACCAATTTTTTTCATTTTGCGAATTTTAAAATATAGAAAAAAAGATGCCAAACCAAAAATCGTTGAAATTATTAAATAAAAAGGATTTATAGATATCCTGTCAAAAAAATTAGTATTCATACCCGAAACACCCATAAAAAAGAGCATCAAAATCGTAAAACTTCCATACAATAATAAAGCTATAGATATTATTTTTACCATTGTCGGTATTTTGATTTTCACTATTTCATTGTCTTTTGTTTCTATTTCCATATTTTAATTCCCCATAAACCCCAGTAGTAGAGCAAAGCTCACTACAGGGCAAGTTCCTTTAAGCTCCCATGAACTCTTTTATTGCTTCCTTAAGTTCGACCTCAAGCTTTTCATCCCAACCTTTTTCAAGTTCTACAAGCATTGTCTTCTTTGAACGTTCCAAAAAGGCATAAAAATTCTCTTCCCAAGCTTTGATTTCAGTAAGTTCTAATCCATCTAGATATCCCTCATTTACAGCATAAATTGAACAAACTTGTTTCGAAACAACTATCGGCGAATATTGATTTTGTTTCAAAAGTTCGGTAACACGCTGACCTCGATTGATTGCTTTCTTTGTGTCGGCATCAAGGTCTGATCCGAATTGAGCAAAAGATTCAAGTTCACGGTATTGGGCCATAGCCAATTTCATTTTACCGGAAACTTTTTTCATTGATTTTATTTGAGCATCTCCTCCCACACGAGAAACCGAAAGTCCGACGTTGATAGCTGGACGAATTCCTTTGTTGAAAAGACTTGTTTCCAAGAAAATTTGTCCGTCAGTAATTGAAATAACGTTGGTAGGAATATATGCGGAAAGGTCTCCAGCTTGAGTTTCAATAATCGGCAACGCAGTAATTGAGCCACCGCCATAATTTTTATTTAAACGACATGCACGTTCCAAAAGTCGAGAGTGCAAATAGAAAACATCTCCAGGGTATGCTTCACGGCCTGGTGGACGACGAAGGAGTAAGGAGATTTCTCGATATGCAACTGCATGTTTTGATAAATCATCATAAATAATTAAAACATCTTTTCCTTTATCCAAGAAATATTCTCCAAGAGCACATCCAGAATATGGTGCAAGGTATGAGAATGCAGGACCGTCAGATGCTCCGGCAGAAACGACAATAGTGTATTCCATAGCTCCTGCCTCTTTCAATTTTGAAACAATACGAGAAACTTTTGATTGCTTTTGAGAAATAGCAACATAAATACAAATAAGATTTTGTCCTTTTTGGTTGATTATTGTATCTATGGCAATAGCAGTTTTACCAGTTTGGCGGTCTCCGATAATAAGCTCACGCTGTCCGCGACCAATTGGAATCATGGCATCAATAGCTTTTAGCCCAGTCTGGACTGGATTTTTCACTCGCTCACGAGTCATAACGCCTGAAGCAACTTTTTCAACTGGATAAGTTGTATCTTCTTTGATTGCCCCACCTTCATCAATCGGCATTCCAAGCGGATTCACCACACGTCCGATAAATTTTTCACCGACAGGAATTGAAAGAATTTTATTTGTTCTCTTTACCGTCTCCCCTTCTTTGATGCGCGAAAAATCTCCAAGCACGATGACACCAACAGAGTCTTCTTCAAGGTTGAGTGCAAGGCCTGTGGCACCAGATTCAAATGAGACCATTTCAGAAGATTGGCATTTAGCAAGTCCGGAAATTTTTGCAATCCCATCCGAAATTGACATAACTGTGCCATATTCATAAGTCTCGGCTCCTCCCTGGAAACCTGCAATTCTCTTTTTTAAATTTTCTATTGTTGTATTCGCGCTCATATATTTTTTATTTTACCTGTCCCGTAGTAAGCTTGGCTTTACTACTGGGGTAATGTTAATTAATAATTAATTTTTATTTCGCTCTACATTATTTACTTTAACCCAATTCATCGAGCCAACATAATCGAGACCCAATATTTTTAAAACTAATGCTCTGTGTCTACCGTTTTCTACTTCCCAATTTTCTTTTATATCTATATCATCTCCTTCAAACATATTTTTGTAATGAAATTCGCTACTAATCAATTTCCCTAAATTAAATAAATATTTCAATCTATCTTGTCCTCTTCCTCCAACTTTACTCCAGTCACATTGAGCATTTTCTGCTACACCACCAACTGATATATACGGTGGGGTTTTCATGTTCTTTTTTTCTTCTCTTTCAATTTTTTGTAAATTAATACTAAATTCTTCTTTGCTTGGATAATCATCTGGTGTTGGAATTTTTGTAAGGGATTTAAAAAGATCAGTCTGTAAACTAAAAGCTTCTTCTAAATTTTTTACTCCAAGTGCTAAAAGAAGTTCTTGAATTTTTTGTTTTAACTGAGCTCTTTTTTGGGGATCCCATTCTATACTCATTTCAATCAGTTCATAAAGTGCTCTGTCTAATTCTCTTAAAATTTCCATTTTTTCTAATTGCTCTCGACCTTCCATCCTTTTACTAAATTCAGGCATAAATTTATTTCGTGATTGTCTCTTCTAATTTTTTAAGACCTGTTTCAATACTTGAATCGTATATAACTCCACCCCATTTTGCTCGAAATCCCCCAATCAAACTTTTTTTTATTTTTACAATCTCAGGAAGTGCATCGGCTTTAAGAAATGTCTTTATTTGTTTGACAGTATCGGGTTTTACTTCATGCGCCACCTCTATTTGAATGCCTTTCTTTTCTCTATTTAATTCCGCAATTTTTTCCAAATGATAAAGAATAGAAGGCATCTGCGCTTTTAAATTTCTTTTTTCTATAAAATCAAAAAACTTAGCATCAAGATTTTCTGCATTTTCTTCTCCAAGGTCATATAGAGCTTTTGCTAATTGTTTTGATTTAATCATCCTGTAGTGAATTTTCAAATTGTTTTTAAAACTATATTTGAAATTTTTATTATACTTAATATTCTTAACGACTTTTTGTGATTATCTCTTACTTATTATCCCATAATAATTTGAAAATCTACTACGGGATCATATCTAACTTTTCAACATTGCTTTTATAATGTCATCTCCTTTACCTTGTGCAATATAACTTTCCATAACTTTATGGACGCCTTCTTTTACAAGAATCGCTGCACTTCTTCTGACTTCTTCATCTGCATTTTTCTTTTCCTTTAGGGCATCAAGCTTGGCTTGCTTAATGATTTCAGCTTTCTCGATTTCAGCTTTCTCTTTTGCCTCTTTTATCATTTCCTTGCCGTCGGCTTGAGAAATAGAAATTATTTTCTTAGCACTAACTTTTGCCTCACGAACTATTTCTTCTTTTTTTAGGTTTGCGTTTGCCACATCAACTTCTGCTTTTTTTGCATTGTCGAGTCCATCAGTAATTTCTTTAGTTCTATCCTTTATAAGCTTTGAGAGCGGTTTAGCCGCAATAAAATATAAAGCTATAAAAACCAATCCGAAATTGACGATTTGTGCAATCATCAATTTCCAGTCTATGTGAAATGTTGTTATTAATTCATTCATATTGTTTCTAAAGAACGGTTCTTGGCGGGTTTCTTTAAGAACCGTTCTTAAATTATTTGATCGAAAATGCAATAACCAAACCGTAAATTGCAACAGCTTCGGCGAAGGCAGAGATAATAAGCATAGGAACTAAAATTTTTCCTACAGCTTCTGGATTTCTACCGATAGATTCCATAGCTTTTGCTCCAATCATACCAATACCTAGACCTGCTCCGATTGCTGAAAGTCCTATTGCGAGTGACTTTGCAAGTGGTGCTAAATTTACTACTGCTTGTGCTACTTCTTTTGTTGTATTTGTATCCATAACTTTTTCTTTGTCCGCCATAGCCTCTGGCGAAGGCGGGTAACTAACTTATAATAACTAATAATAATTTTCGACTAATAATTTATAATAATTTAAACGCTTGCTAATTTTTTCTCTTCATGTGTTTCATGCTTTTCATGTTCATCGTGCTCATTATGATCTTGCGAAGCAATTGTGAAATATACCGTTCCTAATAAGGAAAATATTAGGGCCTGAATTAATCCAACAAATACTTCTAAAAACAAAAACGGCCCTGGCACAACATAGGCAAAAATTGCTGCCATTGAAGCCAGAAGCACTTCCCCCGCAAACACATTACCGAACAATCGAAAAGAAAGTGAAGCTATTTTTGCCAATTCTCCAAGGAGCTCCAAAAGTCCAACAAAAAATGTTATTGGAGCCACAATGAGAACAGTTGGATCTTTTAAAACCTTTGTGAATATAGACCCAAGCGCCTTGATATTAACATATTTGTTGAAAGTTTTCCATAAACCAATTGCCAATATTCCAAAGAAATTTGAACCAAGAACAATCATAATAGACAAGGCAAGAGTAGTATTTATGTCAGCTGTTCCAGAACGTAAAAAAGGTACAAAAACTGATGTTGCTCCTTCTTTTACTAGAAGTCCCATAGAACCAAGCACAGGCAGTAACCCCAACCAATTATTTACTAAAATAAAAACAAAAAGGGAAAATACTAACGGAAAAATTTTAACTGAAATTTTGCGATCATTTGTAACTTGATCCACAAGTGACAAGGCACCATCGAGTACTACTTCAAAAATATGTTGGAGTTTCCCTGGAATTTTTTTCATCTTCATGCGAATCACAATGGAAAAAATTAATATGAGCAAGACTGCAGCCCAAGAAGTCAAAAGTGAGTTAGTAACTTCGAAATTTCCGATGTGAAAAATTGGCTCAGCATATATTGTTACTTCATGAGTTATTTCTCCAGTATTTGTTTGTGTTGTATTATTTTCCATCTTTTTTTTCTAAATCTTTTTTATAACCTTTTATCTCTCGGTAAATTCCTAAACATGTTATCAAAAATCCAAGCATTATAAAAATAAAAAACAAAACCTGACTTCCAACAGTTTTACTGACATACCCACCTCCCCAAAATCCTAAGACTAAAGGAAAGATTATCCAAGAAGTTGTTTTAGCGTAAAAAATTAAGACTGGTTTCAACCAAGCTTTATCGTATTTTTGTGCTTGGGTTATATCCTTATTTAAATTACTGTTATCTTCATTCATTACGAAAAATAAAAGCCAGAATAGGCTTTCGCCCTATTATAAACGATTCCCAAAAAAGACGCAAATGTGAATAAAATTAGCCTATTTTTACTAGAAATAATCAATCTTTAGAGCTTTGCGGACTTCGGCCATAGTTTCTTTTGCGATAATTCGTGCTTCTTTTGTTCCATCTTCTAAAATTTTCATCACGACTTCAGGATTTTTTTCTAAATCTTCTCGTCTCTCGCGAATTGGAGCAATAATTTTTTCAAGCACTTCAATAAGTCTCTTTTTTATAACCACATCTCCGAGCCCTCCTTTTTCATATTGTTTTTTTAATTCAGCTATCTCATCTTTTTTTTCATCAAAAATATCTAAATATGTAAACACAACATTGCCTTCAACTTTCCCGGGGTCATTCACATGTATATGACCTGGATCGGTAAACATATCCATAACTTTTTTTGAAATAACTTCTTTGCTGTCGGAAAGATAAATTCCATTGTTTAACGATTTCCCCATTTTTGAATTTCCATCTATCCCAATAAGTCTCGGTGTTTCAGAAAGAACAGGTTTTATTTTATCAAAAGTTTTCCCATAGATAGCATTAAATTTATCTACAATTTCATTTGCTTGTTCAATGACTGGTAGTTGGTCTTCTCCAACTGGAATTAAATTACTTTTACAAAACAAAATATCTGCAGCTTGAGAAATTGGATATGCTAAAAATCCAGCCGGCACATCTTCGCCAAAACCTTTTTGCTTCATCTCATCTTTTACAGTAGGATTTCTTTTGAGTCTTGCTAGAGTTACTAAATTCAAAAATAAAACAGTAAGCTCGGCAATTTCTGGAACCTCAGATTGAATAAACATTGTAGTTTTTTTAGGATCAAGGCCGCAGGCAAGATTGTCTATCGCCACTTCTAAAACATTATTGCGAACTTTATCTGGATTCTCGGCATTATCAGTAAGACCTTGAATATCAGCAATCATGTAGAAAAACTTATCTGCTTCATCTTGAAGTTTCAATCTATTTTGAAGAGAACCAACAAAGTGCCCAAGGTGTAATTTCCCTGTTGGACGGTCCCCTGTCAATGCAATTTTATTATCTTTATTAGACATATCTAAATAATACCAAAATACAAATACTAAATCCACCTCACCCCAACCCTCTCCTTACCAAGGAGAGGGCGAAGGGAGAGGTTCTTTTGATTTCCCCATTTTAGTAACAGATTGCCCACTTTTTGAATTTTGACATATTTTTCACTGTGCTAGAATGAATCTACTGGTCCGACCAGAGTCGGACTCCGACAAAAGGTCGGAGTAAAAAATATTATGAAAAATTCAACAAAAAACAATCTTCGTGTCCCCCCACAAAATATTGATTCTGAGCGTGCCGTACTTGGCTCTATAATGCTTCGAAAAGATGCCATGCACGAAGTAGAAGATGTATTAACTCCCGATTCCTTTTATGCTGAAAAACATAAAATAATTTTCCAAGCTATGCTTGATTTGTCTATGAAAAATGAGCCTATCGACGTGCTCTCGCTTTCGGCAAAACTCGGTGAACAAAAATTAATTGATAACGTTGGTGGTAACCAATATCTTGCAGAAATTGTAAATATTGTTCCTTCTTCTACTAATGTAAAACATTATGCAAATATTGTTCAGAAAAAATTTATCTTACGAAGTTTGATTGAGGCCGCTGATTATGTTTCAGAACTTGCCTTTGAAGAAGGCGACGACCACATGGATGACATCTTGGATCTTGCAGAGAAAAAAATATTTGGAGTTGTTTCTTCTCCAAAAAATCAAAAGTTCACAAGCTTGAAAGATGAGTTACCAGAAGCTTGGAATCGATTAGAAAAATTACACGAACACAAAGATGCACTCCGAGGACTCCCGACAGGATTTAAGGATTTAGACAACATTCTTTCTGGACTTCAAAAATCAGACTTGATTATTCTTGCCGCTCGTCCTTCAATGGGTAAAACAACGTTAGCTCTTGATATTGCCCGCATGTCTGCAATATTACATGAAAAATCAGTAGGAATATTTTCACTTGAAATGTCTTCCCAGCAACTCGTAGACCGAATGCTTTCGGCTGAATCTCGTGTGAATGCTTGGAACCTACGCACAGGAAGACTTTCAGCAGATAAAGAATTTTCGCAACTTCGTGATTCACTTGATAGATTATCTAAAGCAAAAATTTATATTGACGACCAACCTGGAAACTCTATTGTTCGAATGAAAGCAGTATCCCGTAGACTTAAAGCAGAAAAAGGATTGGATCTGATTGTCGTAGATTATCTCCAGCTCATGACTACTTCAAAAAATTATGATTCTATGGTAAATCAGGTTACTGAAATTTCTAGATCTCTAAAGAGTCTTGCAAAAGAACTTGATGTACCCGTACTTGCCCTTTCACAGCTCTCCCGGGCAGTGGAGTCTCGTGGTGGCAGACCAAGACTTTCAGACCTTCGTGACTCAGGTTCTATTGAACAGGATGCCGATGTTGTAATGTTTATTCATCGTGAAGATAAAGGTAAAGATGAATCAGAAAAAACAAACATTGCAGAAATATTAATTGAAAAACACCGAAATGGACCAACTGGAAAAGTTGAATTATATTTTGATGAAAAAACTACTACCTTCTTGTCTCTTGAAAAGAGTAGCATTAGTGAATTTTCCGCAACAAAAATATCAGATGCATTAGATGAATTTTAATATAATGTATTTAATATAAAAACTTTCATAAAAACAAATATATATGCGTTATTATAGTTCCGCTAATTATGTTTCCAAATTAAAAAATAGAGGAGAGAATTATTCACCAAGAAAATTTAACTATACTAGGAATGATTTAGTTTTGATACAATCATTTCCTGCAAATGAAACTCTGTCAGCTGGATTAATAGAATTTCTTGGTCAATTTTTTAAAGTACATTTTGTGAATTTACCAGGATTTCACCCTTCTGTGCCATCAATTAAAAATATAGATTTTACAGAGCACGCATCTTTTGTTGAAAAACAAATAGAATCTTTTAATCTTGATAAATATTATCTAGCTGGTTTTTCATATGGATGCACTGTGATTAATAACATTAATTTAGATCCTGAAAAATGCCTTGGAATCATTGAATCAGAGCCCTTTATTGGTAAAAATTACCTTAGATCAAAAAATTGGAATAGATTAATTCGTCCATTTTTATATATCATTATTAAATTAAAATTAGAAAATTATTTTTGGCGAAGTGTTATATTTAAAAAATTTTTATTATCTGGGAAAAATACAATAAACAAAGAAGCTCGAATTATAGCTGATATAATAATTAACGAGATAGATGCTAGAACTTTCTTTTCAGTCGCATACCAGCTATTAACATATAAAAAGGAAACGATTTTTAATAGCAAAATCCCGTATATTCTTTTAATAAATATATATGATAAAGTAATTAACTCTGAAAAAGTAATTCACAAATTTTTGGGAAAAATAGAAAACAAAAACCTTAGAATTGTGTTTACAAAAGCTCCTCACTACCCACCTGACCCTTCTTTTCTATTCTTTAATAATGTTTTTTCAGACAATGAAATAGAAGCAATATTTAATTTTTTCGAGTTACATTTGCATAATAAAAACATCCCGAAAGATTAAACTAATTTAATTCCTTTTATAAAGTATAATCTGATATAATTTAAATATGGATACTATAGACAAATTAACTGAAATATTTAAGGAGTTCCCTGGCATTGGCGAGCGGCAAGCCAAACGCTTTGTGTATTTTTTAATGTCAAAAAATCCCGCTTATGTAGAAAATATGCTCCTTCTAGTGAAAGATCTAAAAAAGGAAATTGCCCAATGTGAAGAGTGTTTTCGATTTTTTATTGAGAATAAACATCATAAAGAAAGTATTTGTGATATTTGTGCCAATCCTCACACTGACAACTCTACTCTCATGGTAGTCGAAAAAGATTCTGATTTAGAAAGTGTCCGAAAAAGTAAAGTGTATCATGGAAAATATTTTGTACTCGGTGGACTTGTGCCAATTGTTGAAAAAAATACTAAACACATGGTTCGAGTAAATGAACTTGTGGACCACATAAAAAATCAAACAAAAGCTGGACTCAAAGAAATAATTTTAGCATTTTCATTAAATCCACAAGGCGACCATACTGATTTTTATATCAGAAATGAATTAAAAAATATTACTGAAAATTTAGACATAAAAATCTCTTCCTTAGGCCGAGGACTTTCCACCGGTACCGAACTCGAATACTCCGACAACGACACCATCAAAAACGCTCTAAAAAATAGACAATAAAAAAAGAGGTAAGACAAAAATATTTTTGAATTACCTCTCTCCAATTAAATTGGAAAAACTTATTGTAGCACAAACCTTACAGGTAAATTAAACTGCACACGTACTGGATTCCCTCTTTGTTTCCCAGGTATCCACTTCGGCATAGTTTTTACTACACGGATAGCCTCTTCGTCGCAACCTGAGCCGATTCCTCTGAGGATTTTAACATCAGTAATTGACCCATCGGTTTCAATAACGAAAGTTAGAAATACTCGCCCTTGAGTACCTATTTCTTTCGCTTCCTCAGGATATTTTAAATTTTCTTGCAAGTATTTAATCCTTGCTTCATCTCCTCCTGGGAAAGAAGGCTGTTCTTCCACAACTGTGAAGATTTCAGCCCTTGGCTTTTCTTCGATAGTGGGCTGAACTTGAGGCTTATCGGGTATAATAACATCTTCGTCAGGTGTAACCCCTGGATTTGGTCTTGATTCCAAGTCACCCTGGGAAGGTATGTTGTCCTGCACTGAATCTTCAACAACAATAGGGACTGTGAACTTAACTCTATTAGCAGCAATCTCAGGCGGTGGCGGTGGCGGAGGTGGTGGCGGTGGAAGATCTTCTTTTGGAGCAGTTAACAGCTCTGTTTCAATTGATCTACCTTCTTTACTTGTTAACCTGTTTTTATTTAGATAACTTGTAATGACAGGATAAGCCACAGCTCCGATAAGAAGAACGAAAGTAATAATCATAGCGACGGTAACATGCTTTTTATACTTTTTTCTCAGTTCAAAAGCACCGTATTCCTTATTCCTGCCTTTAAACACCATCTCTACAAAAGACGGGATTTCATCTGTTTTCATTTTTTTTCCTCTCTTTCTTGTTAAATTAAAACTAAATTAATTGATTATATATATTTGTTGATCGTTCTAAAAACCCTTAAAGGTACTTAAAACAATCAACAAATAATCAATTTTTTTCAAGGGACTACTCTTAACTAAATGGTACCACTCGCTAAAGTACTGTCAATAACCAAAAAGTTCATAACAAAAAAACCCGCTTTTAGCGAGTTTTTATTTTATTGAAGTTATTTTTACTTGGAAGTAAGGTTGACGATGGCCATTCCTGCGAAGATATCTAGATTTCTGCTTATATTTCATAACTAAAATAGTTCTTTCTCGTCCAATTTCCATTATTTCTGCATTTACTTTTGCGCCTGTGATGTATGGAGTACCAATAGTAGTGTCTTTCCCGTCATCAACAAGAAGCACTTGATCAAAAGTAAGCTTGTCCCCTTTCTTATATTCCCCCTTTATTTTCTCAATAGAAACAACGCTCCCTTCGGAGACTTTATATTGCTTTCCACCTGTTTTTATAACTGCAAATTCCATAGGTTATATATTATATCAATTTTTGCAAAAATGCAAGTATTCAACTATAATTGAAACATGCAAACAAAAACAATTGAACGAAACTTCTTCTTTGGATTATTGTCAATGGCTTTCATTTTTACTTTTTTTATTTTTCGTCCCTTTTTGATAGTTCTTATTCTTGCAACCTCTTTATCCATAGTGCTTTATCCTATTTTTAGATTTTTTAAAAAAACAAAATTCCCAAATTGGCTCGCTTCTCTACTCACTGTAATATTGTTTATTATTGTACTTTGCATGCCCCTTTTAACAATAGGGTCTTTGGTGCTTAATCAGTCTCAAAATATTTATCATGAAATTGTAGTAAATGGAAACAGTGAAGTATTTATAAATTTGATTGGAAGTAAAATTAATCAATTATTACCTGATAGTATATCATTCAACTTAAGTGAAAAAATTTCTGGCATGGTTTCTTTTTTAACAAATAATTTAACTGGTATATTTAGTGCAACTTTTTCTTTTTTATTTTCATTCATTTTGTTAATCTTGGCTATTTTTTATATTTTAAAAGATGGAGAAGAATGGAAAAAAGCTTTAATAGAATTCAGTCCACTTTCAGAAACAAATAATAAAAAAATACTTACGAGACTTACACAAACTATTAATGGAGTCATGAAGGGAGTTCTTTTTGTTTCTCTTGTTCAGGGTGTTTTAATGGGAATAGGTCTTTCAATCTTCGGTGTTCCAAATGCTGCTCTCTGGGGAGTAGCGGCAGGAATTGCTTCACAAATTCCTGTATTTGGTACTGCTTTTATTTCTATCCCTGCTATGATTTTTCTTTTTACAACAGGCAACACAACAGCGGCAATTGGACTTTTGATTTGGTCATTAGTGACAGTAGGAATAATCGACAATTTTTTAGTTCCATATTTTATAGGAAACAAAGTAAATATTCCTTCGTTTTTAATTCTATTTTCTATCTTAGGAGGTATTTCTCTTTTAGGTCCAGTCGGAATTTTAATTGGGCCACTCGTTATAAGTTTCCTTTATGGCCTTGTGGCAATTTATCGAAATGACTTTCAAAGCAATGAAAATTCTTAATTTATATTAATCAAAATGACAATTAAATTTTATAATACTCTTACAAGAGAAAAAGAAGAATTTATCCCTATCGATCCAAATGAAGTTCGAATGTATTCTTGTGGACCAACGGTTTATAATTATGCTCATATTGGCAATTTGCGTGCATATATTTTTACAGATATTTTACGAAAAACTTTAGAATATTCTGGTTTTAAAGTAAAACAAATTATGAATATCACCGACATTGGACATCTATCAAGTGATGCTGACTCTGGTGAAGATAAAATGACAAAGGGGCTTTTACGTGATGGAAAAGAATTGACTTTAAAAAATATGAGAGAGCTTGCAGAATTTTATACAGAAAAATTCAAGAATGATTTACAGGCTTTAAATATTAAATTGCCTGATGGTATGTACTTTGCAAGTGATTACGTCCAAGAAGATATCGATTTAATAAAAAAATTAGAAGAAAAAGGATACATATATAAAACTAGTGATGGAGTTTATTTTGATACATCTCGAATGCCAGATTATGGAGCACTTTGGGGAGGCCTACCTGCCGGTAGGCAGGAAAAAGAAAATAAGAATGATGGATTCGCAAGAATTAGCAAGAATCCTGAGAAAAAAAATCCTGAAGATTTTGCCCTTTGGAAGTTTAACAATAAAATCGGATTTGAATCACCATATGGTAAAGGTTTTCCAGGTTGGCATATCGAGTGTTCTGCAATGAGCATAAAATTTCTAGGAGAACAATTTGATATTCACACCGGTGGCATAGAACATATAGATATTCATCATACCAATGAAATCGCTCAATCAGAATGCGCTACAGGTAAAAAACCATTTGTAAAATATTGGCTGCATAATGAATGGGTTTTATTTGGTAATCGTAAAATGGCAAAAGCAGACAATACTTTCCTAAAATTAAATGATTTAAAAGAAAAAAATATTAATCCAATTGCATATAGATTTCTCATTTTAATGGCAAACTATCGCAGTAAGGTTAATTTCAATCAAGAGGCATTGGAAGGCGCAGAAATAGCTTTAAAGCGCTTATATAGCCTATATTTAGGGCTTGGTCCCTCCACTGAATCGACGGGCAAAGATGCAATAGGCGAAGTTGATAAAACATATCAAGAAAAATTCAAGGAATACATTGGAGATGATCTAGACACACCAAAAGCAATAGCTCTACTTTGGGATCTTATAAAAGATGAAAGTATTTCCCCTGCCGACAAAAAAGCAACAATACTTGATTTTGATAAAGTTCTGGGACTAGATTTTAAAAATTTAAAAGAAGAAATTATCCCGGAAGAAGTAAAAACCTTAGCAGAAAATCGCGAACTCGCCCGAAAAAACAAAGACTACAAAAAATCAGATGAACTCCGAGCAAAAATAAATTCACTGGGATACGAAGTGAAAGATTCATCTCTAGGTTACAAAATTTCTAAAATTTAATATATTACAATCATAGGCAAGATCTATGTAAGTTTTAATTTTATCATTTCTATTCTAGGAATTTCTTTATCGCCTGCGGGTTTCGTTCCTTTATAATCAACTTTATTCGCAGTCTCCATGAATCCCATTTTTTTATAAAACTCAATTGCATTAGTGTTATATTTTACTACGACTAATTTTACATCTAAGTCTGACCCTAGCCATTCAAAAGCTTTTTCTAATAATTTTTTACCTAAACCTTTTCCTTGAAATTCTGGCACAACATACATCGCATCTATTTCTCCGTAATCTTCCGATTTCAACACTTTGCAAAATCCGGCAATTTCTTTTTTGTCATTTTTAAAAATAAAAGTGTGTATGGTTTCTCCGTTTTCAATAATTTCCTTCCTTCTTCTTTCTAAACTTTCGGGATTAAACCAATCAATAGCAGAAATATCTTCGGCGATAATGCCATAAGTTTCATTGGGGTAAAGTTCCAGCCAGCTATTTCTTATAATTTTGCGTATTGCTTCCACGTCTTCTGGCTTAGCGTCTTCAATTTTAAAATCTTTCTCCTCTTGTCTATTTTTTAATTGACCCATAATAATATTATAGCAAATATTTATAAGTCATTAAAAGTAAAACAAAAAAACCGCGTGCATATTGTTTATACAGGCGGTTTAAATTTATTTACTATCCACTATACTATTCTAAGGGGGTTCCCTCGAATATTAATTTATCAGTAGGAGAATACAGTGCTTCTTCAAAAGCATCTGCCCCATACAAATAAAAATTCTTAGAAACTATGGTCGGGATTTTCCCTTGTTTTGGGGGAGTAATTACATGCAACTTTTCTCCCAACAATAACTCTTCAGGAAGTCCTAAAAAAATATTAGGAATATGCCTCCCATTTACTAACGAAGTCCCATTTCCTTCGCTTTTGATTTAATAGAACTAAAAGAAATTTTGGTTTCAAGCCCTAATTCCTTCACAGAAATTTCTGTAAATGGAAAATCCATTACTCCGGTAGTTAATTTAAATTTTTTCATTTTTTTATTATTTTTTCAAAGAACCACTTAATAAAGGTAGATCCAAACACCTGAGAATTTTTAGAAAAATTTTCAAACGTTAATCATAAAAAGTTTTTACCTCCTTTCTAAGTTTTAGTAATAAAAAGAACAAAAAACAGCCCCGGAGGGCTGTTTTTTGGTTTGGATTATATTTTATCTGTTTATTTAAGAGATAATGCCAAAGCAAAAAGCAACCTTCCTAGGCTCCTTGGCATCATCATGTTGCTATTTAATTTTGGCACTGATATTTTCATACTTTTTTATTCTAATAAAATAAAATTATTTGTCAACTTTTGAGCAAGGACTCCCCTTGCTCAAAGCTATTTGACCATACTTTGTAGGACTTTTACTTTGTCTGTTTTTTCCCATGGGAATAGAACATCAGTGCGGCCAAAGTGTCCGTAGGCGGCAGTTTTTTCATAAATTGGTTGTTCAAGATTTAGTTGTCTGATTATGTCAGCAGGCTTCACAGGGAAAATTTTCTCAGCAATTTTTTCAAGTTTATCATCGTCCATTATTCCTGTATCATAAGTATTCAACATTATTGAAACTGGTTTTGCCACACCGATTGCATAAGCGAGTTGTACCAAGCATTTCTTAGCAAGACCTGCCGCCACAATATTTTTCGCAATATAGCGCGCTGCATATGCAGCACTGCGGTCAACTTTCGTCACACATTTACCAGAGAATGCTCCTCCTCCATGTGGGGCATAGCCTCCATAAGTATCAACAATAATTTTTCGTCCAGTGAGTCCTGCATCGGCCGTAGGACCACCAAGCACAAAACGGCCAGTAGAATTAATAAATATTTTTATATCTTTAGTAAACCATTTTCCTAATACTGGTTTGATAACTTGCTCTGTAATATCACGACGTAATTTTTCAGTTGTTACATTCTCGGCATGGTGTGCAGCAATAACAACAGCCGTAATTCTCTTTGGCAAATTATTCACATATTCGACGCTAACTTGAGATTTACCATCGGGTCGCAAATATGGCAATTTTTTATTTTTTCGAACTTCTGACAACCTTCTCGTAAGACCATGAGCAAGGGAAATTGGCAACGGCATAAGTTGTTTGGTCTCATCACAAGCAAAACCAAACATTAAACCTTGATCACCTGCACCCAATTCTTTAAACTCTCCTTTTCCTTCATCAACTCCCTGAGCAATATCAGGCGACTGTTCATGTAAAGTGGACATAACTCCAACATCAGAATAACAAAAACCTGTTTCAGGTTTATCATAACCAATTCTTTTTAATGTATTTCGAACTATCTCTTGAATATCGATATATGCTCTTGTGCGAGCTTCACCTCCCACCACCACAAGCCCTGTAGTCGCAAAACACTCAATGCCTGCATGACTTTTTTTGTCTTGCTTGAGCATTGCATCGTAAATTGCATCACTGATCTGGTCACAAACCTTGTCTGGGTGTCCTTCAGTGACAGACTCGGACGTAAACATTGAAACTTTCTCTTTTAATTTATTTTTTTCCATAAAAAAATCCTCTAATAATTTGAGGAAAGATTTTTACGTATGACTAGGACGTACCTATCTTCCCCCGCGTATAAACGCTTGGTTGGATTTAGCACCTTACTTTTGTAGGTTGCTGGACGGATTTTCGAGCCAAATCTCTCCCCGTCACTCTTGATATATTTAATTATATTTAAATGATAGCAAATGTATTTTTTTATGCAAGCGATTTTTAATACTTCATACTTAAACTTTTTGCCCCATACTTTTTAAGTAGTAAAGTAATCCAAGTGGCAAATACAAAAGGAGCAGTAAGCGTAATTATTCCAATATTTCCCATCCAAAAATTTAGAAAAACAGATAAAACAATTGCGAATGTTGCAAATATAAAATTTTCTAATTTTTTACTCTCTAAAGCTATTGCACACAAGACTGCATTATATCCAAAAAGCCCAATATTTATAGCACTTAACTGGAAAGAAAATATTAAAGCTATTACTATACCAAGAGTTGAACCATACAAAGAATAAATTGCGGACTTGCGAGAATTAATAATAATAGCTAAGAAAAATATTAACCCGGTAACAATACTCCCTTGAAACATCACCTGGCCAAAACCCATAAATGTCGCAGAAAATATATTTAATGAATTACTAACTGGAAGTAGACTTTCAATAGGAAAAAAATTAAACAACTTAAAAATAAAAGCTATTAACCAAGTGGAGACGACAAAGGGAGCTGTATAGACTGGAATTCTGTATTTTTTTATTTGATGCATTATTATTGTGGAAAATATTGAACCCAAAATAATAATACTCACCACAAAAATACTAAATTTAAATAAGAATAAAATCGCGATACCAAGCAATGTACCGTTAAAACCATACAAACCATCGTTAATATCTTCTTTGGAATATCTAAGAATTTTTGCCGAATAAGTACTTACAATATTACCCAAAATCGCTCCCAACCCAAAAATCCAAGAATTAAAAAATATACCAAATAAGAATAGCATTCCGGTCCATGCATTATTTTGAAGCATAACCTGTCCAAATCCACGAAAAATTATTTTTACAAAATTTTTCATACTATGAATTTATATTTTTTTAATAAAAAAATTTTTACCACGCAAAATAATTAAAAAAGTTATAGTAGCATCAGTTAAAAGAATGTAAAGTGGAAGAACTAAAATCGAAAATGAAATTTTTCCAATTGCAAACATGTTTAATGAATCGGCAAGAACAGCAGAAAACCATGCCCAAAAATCTTCTCCTTCTGGTCTTAGGTAAGTTTTTTTAATAGTAGGAATGACAGCAAAAGAATCAACTAAAAGATTGGTTACAAGAGCAATTACCGGATTATTAAAAATAATCCAAAGAATAATACTCAAGATTGCCCCCGCTAGACAAACAAGATCAGTTTTATCTTTTAATCCCCCTTCACCATATTTAATCGATAAAATCGCAACAATGAATGCTCCTAAAAATTCAGCATAAGGCACCCAAATAGTATCTGTTGCACCAGAGAATTGATAAGAAAGAGCAAGCACGAAACCCATAAAAGCCCAAATCGACCAAGTAGCTCTATTTGGCTTTGTTTTTTTCATCAATATTGAAACAAAATAAATTACATAAGAAAGAAATGACAATATTCCTGCCACAAGGCCAATCACAACTTTTGGGTCCGCAAAATTAAAATCAAACATTATTATATTTTAACATAAAATAACACAGAAATTTCTATTTCTCATTTTATTTTTAGATAGAGCCTAAGGCTCTATCTGACTAGATTTTGTATTCTTGGCAACCGTGGTATTCAAGACTCTTGGAAGCCATTTTGGCACCTAAAAGACACGCGTCTTTTATCGGTAACTTTTTTGAAAGACCATAGAGTAGCCCCGCTCGATATGCATCTCCGGCTCCTGTAGGTTCGGCAATTTTTTTAGGTTTCACTATACCCACATGAATTTTTTCGCCATCCCAGTACACCTCACTCCCATTTGCTCCTTTCGTTTCAATATAATTTTTCTTTTTTAGAATTAAGTACTGCTTCAAATTTGCTCCTAATATTTTTTGAATTAAGCTAAATTCTGTTTCGTTCGCAATAAGTAAATCAGCTAAATCTAAGCATTTTTTTAAATCCTCCTTTTTAAAATAAACTGAAACTTGTCCTGGGTCAAAAATAGCATTTGCATCCTTTCCACAATATTTTTTAAATTCTTTTAAATGTTTCAAAATACTTTTTGGAGTACCTGGAGAAAATATTGCAAACGAAATATTTTTTAATTCATCTTTAGATATATTTTTTGTAAGATTCAAAGAATCAATCTTGCCATATGAATTTGGTTGCCAAATACCAATCTGCTCCCCAATAGCATCCGTAATACCATAAAAAGTTGCTGTGAAACCAAATTTATTTACATAAACTCTTAAATCAACTCCAATATTTTTCAAATGCTTTTCATAATTAACAGTAAAATCTTTCCCAGCAAGAGATAATAAAAGTGGTTTTGCTCCTAATAATCCTAAACCATACGAAATATTTCCACCTGTACCACCAAAATACTCTTTTTTATCATTAGCAGTAAACATTAAATTCTGCTTCTGCAATATTCCATTTTTTATATGAATACTATCTTTAATAGAATTCAAAACTGAAAAAATCATATCTATGCCAATAGAACCTACAACTAAAATATTTCCTTTATTATTACTCATATTATTTATTTACACTGTTCCTTCACGCCATTCTCCTAGATATGCTACTTGTTTTTTTGTTAAGGTATCTATCTTTACGCCCAAACTTTTTAATTTAAGGACAGCAATTTTAACATCAAGAACCTCTGGCAAAACATGAACATTCTTTGAAAGATTTTTATAATTTTTCAAAATATATTCTGCAGATAATGCTTGATTGGCAAAACTCATATCCATAACACTCGCAGGATGCCCTTCAGCACAAGCAAGGTTCACAAGTCTGCCCCCTGCAAGCACAAATATTTTTCGTCCATCTTTCATAACATATTCTTCTACCAAACTTCGTAGTTCCCTTTTGCTCTTTGTAATTTTTTCTAATTCTTTCAAATCAATTTCCACATCAAAGTGCCCTGAATTTGAAATAATACATCCGTCTTTCATAGCTTTGAATGCATCTGTACTTACCACACTAGTATTACCTGTAACTGTACATATAAAATCTGCAACACGTGCAGCCTCTTTCATTGGCATAACCCTAAATCCATCCATAAATGCCTCAATCCCTTTTACCGCATCAATTTCTGTCACAATCACATTTGCGCCCATGCCACGTGCTCGCATCGCAAGTCCTTTTCCACACCAGCCATATCCAGCAACCACAAAAGTTGAACCTGCCAATAGTCTGCCAGTTGCTCTGATTATGCCATCAATAGTTGACTGTCCTGTGCCATATCGATTATCGAAAAAGTGCTTGGTCATAGATTCATTGACTGCAACGACTGGATACCTCAAGGCCTTGTCTTCGGCCATTGCTTTTAGTCTTATTACGCCAGTAGTGGTCTCTTCTGTGCCACCCTTTACACTCGCAACTTGCTTTGGTCTTTTAGTGTGAAGTGTTGAAAGTAAATCTGCTCCATCATCCATCGTAATATCTGGATTCATATCAAGTATTTCATCTATGTGAGAAAAATATTTCTGACTGTTTTCTCCTTTTACAGCAAATACCGGAATTTTATGATATTTTACAAGGGCAGCTGCCACATCATCTTGAGTTGAAAGCGGATTTGAAGCACAAAGTCCAACTTTAGCTCCTCCTTCTTTTAGGGTGATCATTAAATTCGCAGTTTCAGCAGTGACATGAAGACATGCTCCGATCGTCACATTTTTAAATGGTTTTCTTTTCTTAAAATCCTCCGTTATAGTATTGAGGACTGCCATATCAGCATTCGCCCAATTTATTTTCTTCAAACCTTGCTCCGCTAAAGTAATGTTTTTAATATCGTATTTCATATTTCGAATTCAATATTTATTATTTTTAATAATCAAATCTTAACTTATCTAAATAAAAAAGCAACCAAGAAACTCTATCTGATTTTTTTTAATTTTTTAATTTTTTCTTCTATATAATATGACAAATATCCTTTATATTTTTTTTGAAATGAAGGATTTTTCCAAGAATTCCCCGTGATTTTCTTTCGACAAATTCGAGAACCACAGTTGCAAGTAAATACGAGATCAGTAATATTTGTCGTTTCATAGTCAAAACATATTTCTTCTCCCTTTTTTATATCTCGTCTAGCAATCAAGATTATCTGCCCTTTCACTCCTGCATTAGCATCGCAACTATGGTTGAACATTTCACACGGGTCAAGCACGTCCCCCGGCTTTGGACCGATAAAGTGAGTATCGTAGACCTGTACGGGATACTCATCAGTAGGGCTCGGAAGAGCTCTAAATTCTTTTAAATCATAAATATATCCTCCCCAAACAGCAATCAACTCTCCTTTTTTTAAATTTTCTTTCGCAAAGACACCATTCTGGCTTATTTTGCTTCCTTTATTTGCAATACATTTTGGCGACAAAGAAGATAATTTTTTCATAGTAGAATTATAGAATATAATATGTTAGAATGCAAAAATTAACATTAACGAAAATATTATGATAGAAAATTTTGTAAATACTAAAAATGAGAAAGACGCCGATGTGGTTATTCTCTCTGCTCCATATGAAGAAAGTGTCTCAATAATGGGTGGTACTAGTGGTGCTCCCGAGAAAATAGTGAATTGTTTGAATAATTATATTGATCTTTTTGATTCAAATTTACTTTGTGAGCCATTTCGAAAAATAAAAACAGCTCACAAAGAACTTGTAAATATCAAAAAACTTGCTCCAGAAAAAGCTTGGCAAGAAATTAGTAAAGAATATCAAAAATTATTTAATGCAGATAAATTTGTTTTACTTTTGGGAGGAGAGCATTCTGTAACACTCGGTGCAATGGATGCAATTGCAAAAAAAATAAATCCAAAAGATGTGACAATACTACAAATTGATGCACATCATGACTTGCGTAATGATGACTCTGATCAAGTATATGAAGGAGAAAAAACTACAAAATATGCACACTCTTGTGTAATGCGAAGAGTACATGAGCTTGGTTTTTCTCTAGTTCAAGTTGGAGTGAGATCTTTTGGGATAGATGAATATAAATACGCACAAAAAAATAAGAAAACTATTACCTTCTTTGAATGGGGTTATAATAAAAAAGTTCCTAAAATTTCTGAAATAATAAATAAAATCAAAACAAAATATGTCTATATTTCAATAGATGCAGATGGTTTTGACCCTGCCTATATGCCAGGCACCGGAGTACCAGTCCAAGGAGGCCTCGAATGGTGGTATGGTGTAAACCTAATCAGAGAAACGATTTTGAAAAAGAAACTAATCGGTGCTGATGTTGTGGAAGTTGTGCCTCAAAAAGAAACAATAGTTTCCGAATATGGCGCAGCAAAACTTTGCTACGTAATACTAACAAACAAATTTATTGAAAGATTTATCTAAACACAAAAATATTTTTACGATAAATAGCAAGAAGTACTGTTGTATCTAAAATTAGAAAATAAATTCCAAATGAATAAATGGAAAAAGACCAATCTTTTATAATCAAAAGACCAACAATATTAGAAAAAAGTGGAAGTAAATAAGGAGCCCACATTTCTGTCTCAGGGAATTTCCATGATTTTATAATTGTCGGAACTGATGCAAGTGCATCAGAAAGTATCGCGAAAAGAATTGATATTCCTAAATTGTGTGTAAAAATATAAATTATTAAAGCAAGTAAGGAAAAAATTCCACAATAAATATCAAACGTAGTAATTTTCCAAAATCCATTTTTTGTTAGAGTTGCTACGATCATAATCAATAAAGAACCAAGTCCTGCAACCAATATCGGTAAAAATGATAATCCTGCCCCTGCTTTTAATTGAAAAAAGACACCTAAAAATGGAGCAATAGTCCAAAAAAACCAAGAAACTAGGTTCGGTTTTGAGTGTTCTTTGACTATACTTCTAGCATACAAAATATGCCCAATAAAATTTAACAGAACTGCAAAGTAAATAATATTTTCCGGAAGCATATGATAAGTTTAACATTATTTAGATTAATAAAAAAACTCGAATCTGCAATGAAACAAATTCGAGTAAACATTTTCCGAAATAAAAAAACATTATTCAGTATTCATGACAAAAACAAACTTGTCACTTTGATTGAAATGTGTTTCTTGATTACATATTGTACCTTTAAGAAAAAACAAGTAGGAACTTTTTTGTACAGCAAAAATTCTTTGTTCTCCATATACGCTGAGAGGATTCATTGCTATAAAAAGATTTTCTCCTTCCGGCTGTTTCCGGTATTGTACCCTCAATTGCGGACCTACTTCTGCAGAGCAAAGCTCAAATCCCCATTCATGAGCTTTTTTAATTATTTCATTAAATTTAGCCCCATCCTTGAACCCAAGATTTTCGACAGTTAGAATTGCGGTTGAAATACATCCCTGATTCAGAGTATCAATGAAGATGGATTCTATCATTTTTTCGGCAGACGATAGGATGATCATACTGTCTAAAAATGACATCTCATGTCTCGACAGCAGAGATAATTGTGATTTAATGCTTACTCCTGTTTCCACAATTCGAAACGGAGTGTATTCCTTTTTTTGTGAACATCCTGAAAATAGAATTAAGGAAATCACAAACATAACTAGTTTTTTCAACTTTACCTCCTTTATTATGCCTTTGTCATTTTTTTATGGACTTAGGCAAGTTAAACATTTATTTTTTTATCAAATGAAAAAAATATTTTTCCATTTCAATTCATTTATATAATATCATTTTCAACCAAAAAGTCAAGTGAGAGATAATAAAAAAAGCCTGAACACTTACGTGACAGGCTTGCATTGATGTTTTAAATCAATGACGTTACAAAATCAAAATGGGGTCTTTGGGGCAACATCTTCTCCCCAAACAGGAAATTTCGAAATTACATTATTGGAAGAAAAGAGCTTTTTTAGCTCACTTGCAAAAAATGTATTCGCTTTGAATTGATCGCCGAGGAATTCACTGTATCCGGAAGCAATAGCAGTAAGATCAATCATGCATGCATACACCCACCCCTGATCGGTGTGCGGATGTTTTGTTGCAAGATTGCCTCTGATTTTCGAATCTTTCCAGATTTCGATACGAGCACTATTGGGAATACGTCCGGTAAAATTCTGACTGGCATCTTTTAATGCGAGTTTTAAGCTTTCCGGGATGACCACCCAGAGTGTATCGTTCGAAAATTTATACGGTAAGAATTGACGGAAGGTGCTCCCTTTTACAGGACCTTCCGAATAGTAAATACCGACCGCGATGTCATCGGTCGAAATTTGTGCGTCATCGCCTGACTTAACAAATGGTGCCATATTCTTCGGTGCCCATTTGCCGTGAGACACGGGAATTGCAATAGTCATGTCTCCAGGCTGGAGCTCAAAGATTATTGAATTTTTTCCACGCTCTCCATCCTTAAGGACACGGTCCTTGGTTACCTGGGCGTTGAGATCAAGGACAAAAAAAACTAAAAATAATGCGGCAATTACCGCAACGATCAAACGTTGTGTTTTCATTTTACATAGAATTAGTGAATAATGAATAAATTTCTGTTTTAAGCCAGCCACTAATTAATTTGAGACTGGTGATTTTAGGCACAAAAATGCCCAAAATTACCAGCCCCACAAAATGAAAAGCCTTTACAAGACCCTATTTGTCAATGTACATATGAAGATTCTTGTTTGAAATGCAACTCATATAAGATATAAATATATGAGAA
>CAZJQE010000005.1:0-23689 GCA_964548505.1 uncultured Candidatus Saccharibacteria bacterium
CCAAATCTCATCTCTACACTCTAATACAAAAGAACCATTATTCTCTCATACTGGGCTTGTCGCTGATCGTTTCCCAAAAAGAAAAATTATTATTCTGACTCAATCAACTTTCGGGGTTTTGGCACTTATTTTAGGAATATTAGTTATTTCAGGAAGAATTGAAATTTGGATGGTATATATTTTTGCTCTTCTTTTTGGATTAGTAAATGTTTTTGACAATACTACTAGGCAAACTTTTGTTGTTGAAATGGTAAGTGAGAGTGAACTTCCAAATGCGATAGCACTCAATACGGCCGAAATAAATATGGCACGTGTTTTTGGACCTGCTATTGCGGGTGTACTTATTGCTTCAATCGGAATAGGATTTTGTTTTATTTTTAATGCTATTTCTTTTGTGGCCGTTATTATTGCTCTTGTTATGATGAGAAAAGATGAGTTACATAAAGTTCCAATGGTTGAAAAGAAAAAAGGACAATTGATAGAAGGATTTAAATATGTAAAATCGAATCCCTTGATATTAAATACATTGATTATGATGGCGATTGTTGGGACTCTTACTTACGAGTTTAGTGTTAGCTTAGCTCTTATGGCACAATTTGTTTTTCATGGTGATGCAAAGACTTATGCATTTTTGACCTCTGCTATGGGAGCGGGTTCTGTAATCGGGGGTTTATTAGTTGCAGGTGAAGCAAGAAGACATCATGCAAATCTTGCACCCCTTGCATTAATTTTTGGATTATTTGTTTTTATGACGGCTATTGCACCAACTTTATATTTTGCAATATTTTCTCTAGTGGCAGTTGGATTTATTTCGGTTTATTTCACTTCACTTGGCAATGTTACTTTGCAACTTGAGTCTGACCCAACGATGCGTGGTAGAGTTATGGCATTGTGGACCATTGCTTTTTTGGGCTCAACTCCGATAGGAGGGCCAATTGTTGGATGGGTAGGAGAAAATTTTGGAGCACGCTCAAGTTTAGTGTTAGGGGCAGTTGCTGCACTTGTAGCTTCTTGGATAGGATATAAAAATTTACGAAAGAAAGATTATCAAATTAAATAAAAGTAAATTCTACAATTTCATTATTACTTCCAACTCGAATTGCCGGCCCCCAGGTGCCTGCACCGCTTGAAGTATACACTTGCATCTTTCCGTGAAGTTTTAAACCATAAGTAAATTTTTTGTAGATTAATTTTGCATAATAATTTAGTGGCCATTGTTGAGCATTGTGGGTATGTCCAGATATTTGGAAATTAACACCTGCCTGCTCGGCTATTTTTAAATCTCTCGGTTCGTGTCGAAGTAGTATTGATGGCATTTCCTCATTTATATCAAGATCTTCCAAAAGTTTCCTATAATAGTGTTTTATGTTTTTCTTGGAATATTCTATTCCGATTATTTGCATACCATCTATTTTGATAATTTCATTTTTTAAAATTTTAATCCTAAGAGATTCAATTTTTTCCATAAATGCATTGAAATTTCCGTAATGTTCATGGTTTCCAGAAATATAGTATGTTCCCATAGATGCTTTTATTTCAGAAAGGGGTTTGGCGGTTTCTAACACAGAAGGAACCGAGATCGCATCAAAAAGGTCTCCACCGATAAATACAATGTCTGGGTGAAGTTCGTTTATTTTTTCAACAATTTTTTCCATATGTTTTTTTCCGTACACAAGGCCAAGGTGCACATCGCTTATCCATACTGCTTTTTTCCCATTCCAGCTTATCGGTAAGTTGGGTAATTTTATGTTTAATTTTCTAACAACTATTTTTTTTGCATTAAAGATTCCATATATTCCCAAAATTATAGGGAGAGCAATTAATATTTCTCCCAAAAGAATATTTTCTCTATTAGAAGATACAAATATAAGTAAATAGATTATTGATGCGAAAGAAAAATAAACAAAAAAGCCAAACCAAATTGATGTGATTATAAAAATAGCACGTGAGAATAAATTATAGTGGCTTTTTCCAAATAGAACTGCAAAAATAAACCCGAAAGATAGAAATATCAGCAGTATTTTTATTGCAAAAGCTGGAAGATTAAATATGGAAAGTTGAACCAAGGCATCGTAAACTAAAATATTTGACAAGATTATTATTCCAATAAACCCTAAAATGCCGAAAGTTATATGCACCGATTGTGATATTTTCATAATTATATTATAGCAAATTATTGCTCTTGCTTGAAGATATTATTGATGAAGCATATGAACGAATATTGAATTCTGATGTTCGATATCGATTCGTGATTGATATTAGTACGATGAAGTAAAGGTTTATTGTAATAAAATAAAAAAAGAGGGTTACCTGCAAGCAGATAATCCTCTTCGATAAAAAAAACAAATTTGCAGTCTATTCTCCGTCGGTAGCACTTTTTCTAGTGCTAAGGAACTCAGGCACCTGTCTCACAGCACTAAATTTAATTTCTACTTTAGATCCAAAAAGCAAAAACCCTCCAAAGAATCCACGAACAGGGAGATCTTTAGCTTTATCCGCCCTCAGAAATTCCACGTAAATTCTGTTCACAATCTCATACTTTTCTATGGTTGGTTCTCCATCGACGTAAATTAAAACGTCAACAATATGATTAAATGTCAGACCACAGTCATTTAACATTTTTTTCATTTTGAGCAAAACTTCCCGAGTTTGCTCTTCCAGAGATTGTGACTTCGGTTTCTTTTTTCCATCCGGTCCGTCTACCAATTCCGGCAAAACGCCAGAAAAATCGATGCGAGGACCCCTTGTTTCTAAAGCCACAGAATATGGCAATTTTTCATTTTTTGTTATTCCTTCTGGTAATTTTTTCATGATATTAAGTTTTAGAAAAAGTGAATGATATTGATTATACTGAGAATATAGGTACAAATCGTAATGACAAGAAATATCCAAAAACAAACTCTTGCTATTTCAAAATATTTTCCATTTTTTGAAACGAATGCAAGAGTAATGGAAATAACTGCCAAGAGAGCAGATACGTATGCTATAAATGAAAAAGTTGAGCTCATCTTTTTAAGAAACTCAAATAATAATTCAATGTTTTTCATGTTTTTAAATTTAATTTCTACTAGGTGAACGCAAAAGACTTTTAAAATCTTCTATGTTCACCCAATAGAATCTTTATTTCAAGAAGCTATATTTATCTATAAACTACCATGAATTTTATTTTGAGTCAAAAAAATTAATTTTTCGCTCGCTCCAGACGCAGTATCTTTTTGTGACCTCACGGAGAGTCGAACTCCGGTTGACGGATTGAGAACCCGCTGTCCTAACCACTAGACGATGAGGCCGTATAAAAAATATAACATATTTTTTGGGAAATATAAAAAAATGAGCCTGCTCACATAGTGGCAGGCTCGCATTGATCATCTGATAGTAATGATTAGTAAAGGGATTTTCTCAAAGGAGGGCAAGAATAATTTTTAAATGATCTTTTCTTCTTAATTTTCATTTTCTGTGGAATTGGGCTTATTTCACAGATCCCACTTTTAGCATAGTGGATTAATTGCCTGTCCCCGTTTGGACTTATAAACCTGATTATGGAGTTTGTCTTTGCTCCTCCTCCGCTTATGTCATTGATCCAGTTATCATTTAGGACGTCAATAACTGATCGCCTGTCGCCATTATTAATGGCATGCATTACGATTTTTCTATTCATTTTTCTCGTGCTAACGGGTTTATATTTTTTCCTTATATTTCTTTCAATACTTATTTCCTTAGATAAGCATCTATTATTGATTTATACTCAGTGAACTATGTCCGCTTTTATTGTACATTTAAATACTATTTTGTCAATCTTCAAGTTTCGGTCTTTCTATTTCTAGATTTGAAAGTTCTGGTGAAGTTTTTGCAATGCGGAGCACATCTTTGTCTATCTTTTTTAGTTCCTTACCGGAAGCATTGTAATGGTTCACGACGGTCGAAAGAGAATTTCCTAGCTTGGTGTGATATTCGTCATAGGATTTCAAATGCTTCCCAAGGTCTTCCACGCGTTTGATTATTTCTTTTGCTGATTCTTCTATTTGCATCGCTTTCAATCCTTGGAGCACGGTTTGCAAGTATGCAAGGAATGAAGTTGGTGAAGTTATAATGACTTTATATTTTCCAGCTGCTCGCTGAATCAGGCTCTCTGAGCCTTCTTCCGATGAGCCGATTTTATTTACAAGTAGGTCATAGTAAATAGCTTCGTGCGGAATAAACATAAATGCAAAGTCAGTGGTATTTTGAGAAGGTTGAATATATTTTGCGGTTTCTACAATTCTATTTTTTAAATCATTTACAAAGATAGTTTCTAGTTTTTTCTTTTCGGCCGGATTTCGCTCTTCCATAACTTTGTTGTAATTCTCAAGTGAGAACTTTGAATCAATTGGAATTATTTTATCTTTTACGAATACTACTGCATCCACGATATTGCCATCAGGAAATGCATATTGCATCTGGTATGAGCCAGGAGGGAGAACATTTTTCAAAACAGTTTCTAGATAATATTCACCTAGTATTCCACGCTGTTTTGGATTCTTTAGGATATCCTGCAAGCTTTGCAACTGATCGGCAAAAGATATAACTTGTTTGTTTGTCTCGTCGAGCCGGGTGAGCTTTTCTGTAACATCTCGAATTATTTTGTTAGATTCCGAAGAATGAAATTTTAAGCTGTCATTCATCTCCTTGTGTGACTGGCTGATTTTATTGTCTACAGTTCTCGAGAGTTCATTTAGTTGGGTAAGTATCAGCTGAAGACCTGTGTCGTTTTGGGTTTTACTTTCCGCCTCTTCGGCGGACGGGCCTTTTTTCTTGCCAAACACAAAATAGGCGACAATCCCACCAACCAAAACTCCTATTATAATCCACAAAATATTTTCCATTACACATATTTTAACATATAAAATTAATTTGAGTTAATTGCTTAAATGACTCAGTAAAGGTATTCTATAATCAAAATTCTTTGCCTTATGAAAATATATCTTTTTATCTTGCTTGTTGGACACCAACAAGATCATCGCATTTCTCAGGAAGCTCTTGAGACTTTTGCATCTATTTTCTTCCCAATAGTTGCAGTAGTGACAATTTTTGTTTTTATGGAAGATATAATTAACTTTTTTAGTAAGAAAGGAGAAAAATAATTATCCTATCAACTCAAACTGATAGGATATTTTTATAGCAGTTTCCCCAAGTAATGTTTCAAAGTATAAATCCAATCTTCATCGATTTGGTCGCTTTCGAGTTTTTGATTAAGGAGCCATTCTAGGTATCCTGGGTCAACTTTTGCGATTTCGGCAATTTCTTTTCCATTGTGTTTACCAAAATTAATAAATTTAAAAATGGAAGGATGTGAAGAAATTTCAATCATTTTTTCTATTGCTTCTTCTTCACTTAATTCATCCCTAGACCCTTCCCCAGAAGCGTCAGGCGATCCAACTTCGTTGGATTTAGCCATTACTTTCTTCTTAAGTCTCTCGTAAAGTTTTTCAAGTACTAGTACATCACCAAGGGCATCGTGCGCAGTTGCATCAACTTCTAGTTCAAGTAAGTATCGCAAATATTGGAGATTGTATTTTGCGATTTTTCCATCTGGGTCGAGGTGTCTGGCAAGGCGTAGTGTACAAATAAAATTCTTTGGAACAATATTTTCTTTTTTTATAATATTTAAATCAAAAATAGTATTGTGAGCCACTACCACAGAGTTTTCATCTTCAAAAATTTTTTTTATTTTTGTGTATTCAGGACTTTCGGAAAATACTGATTTATCAGTAATCATTTTATTTGTAATGTGGTGTACAGCAGAGGCCTCTGGAGGAATTTTAATTGGAGGTTTATATAGACTCTCAAAAGTTTCATCGCCAGTTTTATAAGCTAATTGGCAAAGGAAGTCATTTTCGGTGTTGCCCGTAGTCTCTGTATCAAAAAATATTATATTTTTCATCCCATTAGAAAATTTAATTAGTAAGATTTACTCGACTTATCTTTTCCCGTTGATTTTCTAACGGGACAAGTATTCCTATTTTACCATATTTTGTACCCGGTAGTGAATTTTGGAAAAACAAATTAGTAAATTTGCGAGCTTTGCTCATTTCCAAAATCTACTACGGGGTGTTATAATAAAACCATGTTACACGAACAAATAAAAGAAAAAATCAAAGAAGCAATGATGGCACGGGATGAAGTACGTCTCAACACCTATCGTGGCATGGCTTCAGCTTTTACTAATGAATTAATCTCAAAAGGTAAAAAACCAAATGAAATACTTGGAGATGAAGATGCCATTCAAGTTGTAACTCGTCTTTCAAAACAAAGAAAGGATTCAATTGAACAGTTTAAAAAGGGAAATAGAGAAGATCTTGTTAAGAAAGAAGAAGCTGAGCTTTCAATTTTAGAGGCTTATTTGCCAAAGATGATGGAGAAGAGTGAAGTTGAAAAAATAGTTAAATCTAAAAAAGAAGAACTCGGCATAACAGATCCAAAAGAAAAAGGAAAACTTATGTCGACCATTATGAAAGACTTAAAAGGTAAAGCAGATGGTACGGTTGTAAAAGAAGTTGTAGATGCTTTATTCTAAATTCAAATGCACACAGTTAAAATTTTAACTATTCTAGTTGAGCACCATCAAACGTTGGCTTATATTTTGATTTTCTTTGGTTTGATTTTTGAAGGAGAAATATTTTTGATTTCAACTGGCATTCTTGCGCACCTTGGGGCCCTTGATATTCATTTTGTCGTTATCTTTGTTTTCTGTGGAGCTTTTGTGAAAACTTTCTTGGGATACTATGTAGGCATACTAATTCATAAAAAATGGCATAAAGTAAAGTTATTAAAACACATGGAAAAAAGAGTAAATACTATTATGCCAAATTTTAAGGAAAAACCATTTTGGTCAATTTTTATTTCAAAATTTATTATGGGATTTAACCATATAATAATTGTCTTTGCTGGTTTTTCTAAAATAGAATATAAAAAATACTTAAAAGCAGAGATATGTTCAACTATAATTTGGGTGCCCCTTCTTTTGTCCATAGGATATTTCTTTAGTTTTGCTGCTCTAAATATAAGTCGAGAGATTTGGAAATTCTCTTTGGTAATATTGGTTTTTGTGATAGGATTTATACTCTTTGATAAATTAGTAGGTTGGTTTTATGAAATTTTTGAAGAATTTTATGGAGAAAAAAAATAAAAAATTAATAACACACAGTGGATCATTTCATGCAGATGAGGTTTTTGCATGTGCGACATTGTCCATAATGCTCGAGGCTCAAGGTGAAACCTTTAAAATAATTCGTACTCGCGATGAAGAAAAAATAAAGCGGGGAGATTATGTTTTTGATGTTGGTGGAATATATGATCCGAAAATAAACCGATTTGATCACCATCAAATCGGCGGGGCAGGAAAACGAGAAAATGGCATAGAGTATTCTTCTTTTGGACTTGTTTGGAAACATTTTGGAACTATTGTGGCAGGTTCCCATGAAGTTGCGGAAAGGATAGATAAAAGAATTGTTCAAATTATTGATGCAGATGACAATGGGATGGATATTTTTGATTCAAAAATCCATAATGTTTCCCCATACAGTATTTATGATGCAGTAAATGCTTTTCATCCAAGTTATAAAGAAATTGACGAGCACATTGATAGTACTTTTATGGAAATTTTAAGTTTTGCAAAAATGTTACTTTCAAAAGAAATAATAAAAGCAAAAGATCAAGAAAGTGTGTCTATATATATTAAAGAAGCAATTAAGCAAAAAAACAAGGATTCAAGATTACTTATTTTAGATGAATATGCCCCCAGGGTTGAAATTTGGATTGAGATGATAAATTATCCCGATATCTTGCTGGTAATTACACCAGGGAATCCACAATCAAGTTTATGGAAAGTATTAGCACTTCGTAATGACATGAATTCTTTTAAATCAAGAAAGGATTTACCAAGTACCTGGGGAGGTTTACGAGATGAAGAATTAAAAAAAATAACAGGAGTGGAAGATGCAGTATTTTGTCATAGAGCACTTTATATGGCAGTTACAAAATCAAAAGAAGGAGCGATAAAATTAGCAGAGCTTGCTTTACAAACTTTATAACTTTTAATGTTAAACTAACTCATATGGCATTTATAGATGAAATAAAAATATACGCAGAGGCGGGTCGCGGTGGAGATGGCGTGGTTCGTTGGCGTAAGGAAAAATTTATTCCAAAAGGTGGACCTGCAGGAGGTGATGGTGGCAGGGGTGGAGATTTTTTTGTGCAAGCTGTGCACGATGTGCATCTTCTTTCGAAATATAAATCAAAGAAAGAATTTATTGCAATGCGCGGAGAAGACGGTGGCAAAAAAAGTCTTCATGGAAAAAATGGTGATGATTTAATTTTAGAACTTCCAATTGGTTCTATTATTACAAAATTAGGAGACGAAGACTCATCTATTGACGGAGAGAATAAATGGCAACTGTTGGAAGAAGGACAGAAAATTATGTTGCTCAAAGGTGGCTATGGGGGATTTGGCAATGAACATTTCAAAAGTTCTACTAACGTGACTCCCTTACAGTCGAGAGAAGGTCAAGAAGGAGAACGTGGTAATTTCCACATCGAACTTGAGCTTTTTGCAGATATTGGATTTGTAGGACTCCCAAACGCTGGAAAGTCTTCACTATTGAACGCGCTTACAAATGCTGATGCAAAGGTTGGAGATTATGCTTTTACTACCTTAGATCCAAATCTCGGAGATTTTTATGGATATATTATTGCCGATATTCCAGGAGTCATTGAAGGAGCGTCGGAAGGAAAAGGGCTTGGGGTAAAGTTTTTGCGTCATATCAAAAGAACAAAAATGCTTGCACACCTTGTTTCATTTGAAAATGAGAACATGTTAAAAACATATAAAGAGATTCGAAAAGAGCTTGAAGTTTATGATAAAAAAAATAATTTAGGCGATGATGGACTTTCCAAAAAAGAAGAAATAATTGTTTTAACCAAAGTTGACGTAACGGATGATATTTATCCGAATGACACTGTCGGGCGGAAGAAATTTATAGCTAAAAAAATAAAAGAATTTGAGAAAATAACGAAAAAAGTTTTTGTTATATCTCTTTACGATGACAAGTCAGTAAAAACTTTTCGAGATTCTTTAGTTAAAATTCTAAAAAAGATATGATAATATAATTATATGGAAAGGAAGTATTATCCCACTATAGGTTTGGAAATTCATGCGGAATTAAAGACACAGACAAAGATGTTCTGTGCTTGCAAGAATGATCCTGATGAAGAACGTCCAAATACAAATATTTGCCCAGTATGCATGGCGCACCCTGGGACCTTGCCCGTGCCAAATAAAAAAGCAATTGAATCTGTTATAAAGGTTGGGCTTGCACTCGGTAGTAAGATTGCTGATTTTACAGAATTTGATCGCAAGAATTATTTTTATCCAGATATTCCGAAAGGCTATCAGATTTCACAGTTTAAATACCCGATAGTTTCTGGCGGAAATCTGGCTGATTTTGAAATTACTCGTGTTCATTTAGAAGAAGATACTGCAAATAACAAACATAGGGATGGTGATCCAAAGCTCGTGAGCGACGGGGCAGGTTTCTCTTTAATTGATTTTAATCGCGCTGGAGTGCCATTAATGGAGCTTGTGACCGAACCTCATACTTTCAAGACTGACATTGAAGCGGCCGATTCCGCTTCAAAATTTGCCAAAGAACTTCAGCTCATCCTTTGGTATTTAGGAGTTTCAGAAGCGAATATGGAAAAAGGAGAAATGAGAGTTGAAGCAAATATTTCTGTCTCAGACAACATCAAGGCACTTGAATTAAATCAGCCTGTTGGGCTTTCCGGCAGAATGGAAGCAATTGCAACACTTGGAATAAAAGTAGAAGTAAAAAATCTTAATTCATTTAAGAGCGTTGAAAAAGCAATAAAGTATGAAGTAGATAGAATGATAAAATTATTGGAAGAAGGAAAGGGTGCAGAAATTGTACAAGAGACTCGTGGTTGGGATGAAGCAAAGCAGAAAACATTTTCCCAGAGAAAAAAGGAATCAAGTCATGATTATCGATATTTCCCAGACCCTGATTTGCCAAAAATGAAACTTCACGAAGCCTTTGATTTAAATAAAATGAAAAGCGAGCTTCCAGAACTTCCACTAGCAAAAAGAATAAGATTTAAAAAAGATTTTGGAATAAAAGATGAGGATATTGAAAGTTATATAAATTATATTGAATTAGGTAAATGGCTTGAAGAAATTTTTAGTGTTTTAAAAGATGGATCAAAAATTAATATTGCTTCAAATTATATAACGACAGATTATTTGGGTTTGAAAAAAAATAATACAGGAGTAAAAATGCCAAGTGCGAAAAATTTTGCAGAACTTATAAGTTTAGTGGCAGATAACAAAATTTCTTCTCGAGCAGCAAAAGATATTTTAGCGATGATTGTCACAGAAGATGAATCTCCTTTGAAAATTGCTACTGATCGTGATTTACTTCAGAAGAATGACGAAGGAGTACTGAAAGAAATTGCACAAAAAATAATAGATGCAAATCCAAAAGTTGTGGCCGACTATAAAGGGGGAAAAGAGAACGCACTCATGTCTCTTGTTGGGCAAATTATGAAAGAAACAAAGGGTTCCGCAAACCCTCAAGTTGCAAAACAAATATTAATAGATTTACTTACTCGTTCATAGCTATTTGTGCTAAGGCGAGTTAAAATATTAAAATGAATAAAGATAAATTAATTGAAACAGTTGCTCGTTTGGTAAAACCACCTAAAGGCATTCTTGCTATTGATGAGAGTTTGCCTACTTGCAACAAGCGATTCGTAAAACTTGGCGTACCTACGACAGAAGAAAAAAGAAGAGAATATCGAGAACTTTTAGTAACGGCTCCTGATGTTGAAAAATATATTTCCGGATATATTCTTTTTGATGAAACTATTCGACAATCAACAAAAGATGGAAAAAGTTTTATATCTATTATGCAAGAGAAAGGCATAGAAGTCGGTATAAAAGTTGACGAAGGAACGGCTGATTTAGAATTGCATCCTTTTGAGAAAAAGACAAAAGGAATAGAAGGACTCTTGTGGAGACTTAAAGAATATAAAGATATGGGGGCAACTTTTTCAAAATGGCGTGCTGTTTATACTATCGGCAAAGATATTCCTAGTGAGGACTGTATGAAAGGAAATGCGGTATCTCTCGCAGAATACGCTTTTGCTTGCCAAGGACTTGATATCGTTCCAATTGTTGAACCAGAAGTTTTGATTGATGGAGATCATACAATCGAAGAATGTTATAAGGTCATAGCACATAACCTTGATATCATTTTTCTTGAATTAGATAAAATGAATGTTTTTATTCCTGGAATGATTTTAAAAACGAGTATGGTGACTTCAGGGAAAGATGCAAAAGTTCAAGCACCCGCCGAAGATGTTGCTTGGATGACTCTCAAATGTTTAAAAGAACATGTACCAGCAAATATCGGGGGAATTGTATTTCTTTCAGGTGGGCAGAGTGATAAAGGTGCAATGTTGAACTTAAATGCAATGCACAAAAATGATCCTCTTCCTTGGCCACTTACATTTTCATATGGTAGAGCAATTCAAAATGGGGCACTAGAAAGTTGGGCAAAAAATCCTGAAGACATAAAAACAGCACAAAATCTTTTACTCGAAGCTGCAAAAAATAACAGCTTGGCTAGTATTGGAAAGTACGAAGGTTAAAAGATAAAATAGCCTTATTTGCAAGTATTATATTGCTTGACTTTTTACCTTAAATATGCTATACTTGTAGGGTATATAGTACTTTGAAAATAGGGTTTTTTAGTGTTGTGTCTTTTGTAAAATTATCTTTGTTTCTTTATGGAAATATAGATAATTTTACAAAAACACAAAAAAATTATCTATTCACTCTAAAACCAAAAGAAAAATGAAAACCACTTTAATTTTTGTACTGCTTATGTGCGGTATTTTCTTTTCCTACGCTCAAAAAGATGAGTGTGGATGTGTAAAAAACATTGAAAAGGGACAGATCAGCGTTCCTTACATAAATGACCAGATATGTATCCAATTTTATGTTGAGAATGAATTTAAATTTCAGGTCGTTTATGATAAATGGCAGGACCTGGTCTCTGATTTTGAGTTAAAGTCAAAAAATGATGCTTTAGTGGTGTTTGACTGGAAAAGAATTTCAGAAATCAATTCAACTGCCAATTTGAACGCCTTTGTAAAAAAAGGCAATGACGGATTTCTTTATATTGGCGGATATTTTGATAACAGCAGGAACATAAGATCAGATCAAGCTAAAATTATGGACTTGGAATCCAGTTGCTTTCATCCTTCCTGTAATCCCAAGAAACTGGTTTACACTATAAAAGTTTTCTTGGCAAGGAAATGATTTTAATAACCCAAAAGGTTGAGGCTGTCTCTAGGAGATGGCCTTTTTTATTTTCAAAAAATGCTATAATATTTTTAATGAAAAACCAAATAAAAATATTTTTTAAAGGAGAAGTTGAAGATAGCGAAGAAGTTTTAAAAACATACTCACATGATGCGAGTCTTTTTGAAGTGAAACCAAGGTTGGTATTATTTCCGAAAGATAAAGAAGATGTGAAAAAAATAGTTAAATGGGTAAGTGAAAATAAAGATAAATATGCGGACCCTGTAAAAAATGAAGGATGGAAAGAACTTTCGATTACAGCAAGGTCTGCAGGTACTGACATGTCTGGGGGTGCCATTGGAGAATCTATAATTTTAGATTTTACTAGGCATATGAACAGTTTAATAAAATTTGATTCTAATTCTGGTAGTATTACAGTACAACCTGGTATGTTTTATCGGGATTTTGAGAAAATAACCTTAGAAAAAGGACTTATTTTGCCTTGCTATACTGCTTCCAAAAGTTTAAATGCTATGGGTGGAATGTATAGCAACAATTCAGCTGGCGAAAGGACTTTAAAATATGGGAAAACTGAAGATTATATACAGGAGGCCAAAGTAGTATTCGGAGATGGAAATGAGTATGTGGTAAAACCACTTAATGAAAAAGAGTTACGAGATAAAATTGCTCAAAATGATTATGAAGGAAATGTTTATAAAAATATTTTCGAGTTGATTCAAAAAAATAAAGAAGAAATAGACGAGGCAAAACCAAAAGTAAGTAAAAATTCTGCTGGGTATTATATTTGGAATGTAATGAAAAAAGGTGATACATATTTTGATCTTAATAAATTACTTGTTGGCTCGCAGGGGACACTTGGGATAGTGACTGAGATTACTTTCAAAGTAATTCCAAATTTTAAATATTCAAAGCTTGTGGCAGTTTTTATGAATGATTTAGAGCCCTTGGGACGATTAGTCGATGAAATTTTAGAATTCAAACCTGAAACACTTGAAACTTACGATGACAAGACCATGAAATTGGCTGTCCGGTTTTTCCCAGATTTTCTAAAAAATAAAGGACTAATAGGAATGATAAAATTCATGTGGAGTTTTTTACCGGAATTAAAAATGATGATAACGGGTGGCTTCCCAAAAATGATTTTGCTTGTTGAATTTGCAGGTGAGAATGATGAAGAAGTTCATTTAAGGTGCTTAAAATTAAAAGAAAAATTGAAGAATTTTAAATTGAAAGTTCATATTACAAGTTCTGAAGCGGAAGCAGATAAATACTGGGATATCAGACGCGAAAGTTTCGCTTTACTTCGCAAGCATGTTGCCGGCAAGCGCACGGCTCCTTTTGTGGATGACATCATTGTCCGTCCAGAATTCTTACCGAAGTTCCTTCCAGAATTAAATAATATTTTTAGCAAATATGATTTGACTTATACCATTGCAGGGCATGCCGGAGATGGCAATTTCCATGTGATTCCTTTAATGGATTTCAATAGAGACGATACCGCAAAAATAATTATTGAACTTTCTGATAAAGTTTATGATTTAGTTTTGAGATATCATGGTTCCATTACCGCAGAACACAATGACGGAATTATCAGGACGCCATATCTTGAAAAAATGTACGGAAGTCGCATTATTTCAATTTTTAAAGAAATAAAGAAAATTTTTGATCCAAAAGTTATCTTTAATCCAGGCAAAAAAGTAAACGGAACAAAAGAATTCCTAGCAACTCATATCATAAAACCAGACCACCCACACCAAGACCATAGAGTATAAATTTTTGGCAAAATATGAAAGATACAAAAACCCCAAAATTTGATGTACTGATAGAAAAGATTTTAAGTGAGCTTGTACCCCATGGGCGAGTTTGTAATTCCTGTCATAGGCAATTTTTTATTGAAGAAAAAGATATTGATTTTTTTAAACTTTTGAAAGTTCCTGCACCCAAAAATTGTCCAGACTGCCGACAACAACGTCGTTTATCTGCTGCGAATTATTCAAGTATTTACAAGCGAAAGTGTGATGTACCAGGCCATAGTGAAGTTTTAGTTTCACCCGTTGCTCCGATTATGCCATGGGTCGCATATGACCATGCTACTTATTATGGAGATTCTTGGGATGCACGTTCATACGGAATGGATATAGATACTAATAAATCCTTTTTTGAACAACTTAAAGATTTAGCAAAAGTTGTCCCAATTAGAGCGGTTCCTCGGGGGGCCGAATCTCCAAATAGTGAGTTTAGTTTTTATGGTAAGTATATGAAAAATTGCTATTACGTTTTCGGTGGCAGAAGGTCCGAAGATATTATGTTTGGTTCATCTATCTATGATTCAAAATCTTCAGTTGATTGTTATTTCATCAGAAATGATGAAAATGTGTATGACAATGTGACAACAAGCCATTGTTCTTTTTGTAGGTATGCTTATTTTTCCCAAAATTGTATTGATTGTGATTTTATTTATGATTGTCGAAATTGCCAGAATTGTTTTGGATGTATAAATTTAAGAAATAAAAATTATTGCTGGTTCAATGAGCAATTAACAAAGGAAGAATATAAAAAACGTAGAGCAGAAACAGACTTAGGAAGTAGGAAGGTATATAAAGATTATAAAAATAAATTTTGGGATTTTGTAAAAACAAACCCCATTCGAGCTACGCGTATTTATCAATCAATCAATTGTTCGGGTAATGATATAAAACGTTCAAAGAATTGCGAGCATTGTTTCCAGACAGAAGATTCCGAAAATGTGCGTTATGCGGGGTTTGTAATTATGGGTATGAAAGATTCAATGGATGTTGGACATACCGGTAGCTCAGAGCGATTATATGAATGCCAAAATGTTGGTACAAAATCTTCCAACCTTAAATTTAGTTTTGCTGTCAAAGAATCTTCCAATTGCGAATATTTAATGACTTCAGATAATTGCCATAATTGTTTTGGATGTATAGGATTAAAAAATGCTTCATATGCAATTTTTAATAAAGAGTATTCAAAAGAAGAATATTTTAAAAAAGTAGATGAGATAAAAATTAAAATGCTTGAAGAGGGGAGTTATGGAGAGTATTTTCCTATGGATTTTTCAGTTTGTGCTTACAATGGCACTATGGCAAGTTTTATTTATCCTATAACAGAGAATCAAGCAAAAGCGCAAGGAATATTTTGGCAGAGAGAGACAGATGTTGATACCAAGAATTTAAAAAGTATAGAAGCGGGTGAACTTCCAGACAATATCAATGACGCAACAGATGAGTTGTGCAATTTGGCAATTATTGGTGAGGTTTCTAAGAAGCCTTTTAAACTTACTCCTAGGGAAATAAAATTTTATAAACAAAATAAGATTGCCTTACCGAGCGATACACCACATTCACGAATCGTTGAAAGATATAAAATTTTAAATAATTTTCAAGTGGTTAAAGAATTGTGCGATTCATGTGGCAGAGAAATAGAATCGTCCTTCAAGAAATCCGATGGCTTCAGACCCTATTGTGAAGAGTGTTATAAAAAGGAGATTTTATAAGATTATAGTAAGAAAAATTTTGATCAACAAAAAATAAAAAAACCTTGTTCGTTGTAGAAACAAGGCTCATCAAATATTTTTTACCAATTAAGGTTTTATTTCTGCTCAGCATTAACCTTAGCTAAGAATTCCTCATAGCCATTTTTAATTGCCGGCATATTTTGCCTGGCATATTCTGCATCAGACGTAAAAGTATGTGCTTCCTTTTTGCTTATATCATAACAGAAGGAATGTTTAAAATCCCTTATACCTTTGTAATGTGCCCACACATTTATAACATTTATGGGGTCCGTTAAAGATAAAGATGGATTAAAATTTTTGTCACGTCTTCCGATAATCATTGCGTGGCGATTTCCTGATTTATCAAAGAAGGTGTATTGATGATCTGAAGGGATACCTCTTTGATAAACGACAAAACCATTTTTTTCGATGAAGTTTACTAATTTATTAAAGTTTTCTTCACCTACCGGGACTGATAATGATTTTTCTGTTTCAGTTTTTTTCGGAGTTTTGTTATTCGTAGTAATCTTAATAGCAGTTACTTTTTTTACTGAATTATTGTTTGAGACTTGAATAGTCCCTTTTTTGTAGTTGTAGATTGCACATACAATAGCGATAATAAATACCACCCATAGTAATTTAATTGAATGTCTCATTGTTTTAGTTTTTTGTGATAAATTTATTTTCCGTGAATTTGTAAAATTATCTATATTTCCATAAAGAAACAAGGATAATTTTACAAAAGACACAACACTAAAAAACCCTTTTCAAAGTACTACATACTCTAGTAGTATAGCATATTAAAGTTAAAAAGTCAATGTTCTGTTGGGTGTATCAGAAAAAGCTTTATTTAAAAGGATTATTTTAACATAGTAATTTGCTTGCAATTTTTTAGTTTTCGTATATAATCTTACCCATGTTAGCTTTAACTGCAGAAATTAGAGATAAAAAGGATAGTTTGGATGTTTTAAGAAAAGCGGGCGGATTGCCAGCTGTTTTTTATGGTATGGGAAATGATTCAACATCAATTTCTATTTCTAAAATTGAATTTAAGAAAGTTTGGCGCAAGGCTGGAGAATCTTCTACTGTTAAAATTACTACACCAAACGGAGTTTTTGACGCATTGATTCATGACGTTCAAGTAAATCCTATTACCGACGAACCAATTCATGTTGATTTTCTAGTTATTGATATGAACAAGAAGATTAAAGTTAAAGTTCCTCTAGAATTTTCTGGAGTTTCACTAGCTGTAAAGAGCGGTATCGGAACGCTTGTGAAAGTTCTTCACGAAGTTGAAATTGAAGCATTACCAAAAGACCTTCCACACAATTTCGTTATTGATATTTCAAGTCTTGTAGGATTAGACAGCCAGATATTAGTTTCAAATATTTCTTTAGGGAAAGGAGTAGAAATGATTACAAAGAAAGATGAAGTTGTTGCATCTATCGCAGAACAGAAAGAAGAAAAAGAAGAAGTAGTTCCTGTTGATTTGTCTGCAATTGAAGTTGAAAAGAAAGGTAAGCGTGAGGAAGAAGTGATTCCCGAAGGAGCAGATACCGAAGAAAAGAAATAAAATTTAACCCAAAATATGCTATAATAAAAACTATGACACGAAATACAGTCATAGTTTTTTTGTTTGTAATATTTTCTGTTTATCTTTTAAATTTCAAAGAACATAAAGCATTGGCAGTTGATTGTTCTTTAGCTGCTTCTATTGTTACTCAAGCAGATAAGGATTCATGTCAGAATGAACTATCTCAAATAGAAGCCCAACTTGCAGATTTATTAAATAAACAAAAAGAACAACAACGACAAACTGGTACAATAAAAGGAGATATTACTTTTCTCACAACCCAAATCAATGCTTTAAAAACTAAAATAAAAGCGCGTGTTTTAGTGATTGCCCAACTTAAAAATTCAATAAAGCAAAAAGTTTCTACGATTACTTCTTTGAATCAAAAGATTGATAGGGAACATGAATCCTTGGCACAACTTCTTCGAAATACTAATGAATTTGATAATGAAAATTTTACTTATTTAATCTTATCTGATGATACAATTTCAAATTATTATAGTGACTTAGAATCTTATGCATCTATTAAGCAAGCAGTAAAAACTTCTGTGGACGAAATTAATGGTATAAAAACTGAAACTGAAGTACAAAAAAAAGATTTAGAAGTAAAGCAAAATGCTGAAACTGATGCAAAAGTAGAACTTGAAAATGTTCAGAAACAAGTCGCTCTTTCAGAAGCTAGCAAGAAACAACTTTTAGCAATTAGTAAACAGAAAGAAAGTGAATATCAAAAATTAGCAGCAGAACAAAAAGTGAAAGCGGATAAAATAAGAGCTGCTTTGTTTAATCTTCGCGACAGTAAAGCAATTCCTTTTGAAACTGCTCTTGCTTATGCAAACCTTGCTTCAGAGAAAACAGGTGTTCGCCCAGCTTTCATTTTAGGTATTATCACACAAGAATCAAACCTAGGAACAGATTCTGGGTCTTGTTATTTAACAAATTATGACACAGGGGAAGGCGTATCTTCTAAGAGTGGTAAAGTATTTAAAAACGTTATGAAACCGAGCAGAGATATTCCTCCATTTTTAGACATTACCGAATCTTTAGGAAGAGATCCTCTAAGAACGTTAGTTTCTTGTCCTATTGGAGGAATTGGTTATGGTGGAGCAATGGGGCCAGCACAGTTTATAGCATCAACTTGGCAAGGGATGAAAGATACCATTGCTGACGCTTTAGGAAAATCAAATCCAGATCCTTGGGAACCAAAAGATGCTATTATGGCTTCAGCATTATTTTTAAGAGATTTAGGGGCAAAAAATGGTAGTTATACTTCGGAAATTAAAGCAGCTTGTAAATATTATGGAAGTGGAGGGTCTTCTTGTTCTTATGGTACAAGTGTTATGAAAAAAACTAGTACAATTCAAACTAACATTGATTTTCTTTCTAAAAATTATTAGTATTAAAAAATGAAAAAAACTTTCTTAATCTTTTATTTAGTGCTTGCTCTTTTTTTCACAAAAGATATTGTTTTTGCGTCTTCTTCTATAAAGGATAGTAAAACGACGTATCAAGTTCCAGTTTTGGTATATCACTCTTTTGGTCCAGCGCTTTCAAAAAAAGAAAGTAAGCTTGCAATGCATTATCGTGTCACGGAAAAAATGTTTGAAGAACAAATGAAATATTTATATACTAATGGATACCATCCAATAAGTTTTAGTAATTACGTAAATAGTTTCAAAGATGGTAGTACTTTACCTGAAAAAGCAGTAGTACTTACTTTTGATGATGGATGGAAAACTCAGTACAAATATGCTATCCCAATTTTAGAAAAATATAAATTCACAGCTACTTTTTTTATAGTTACAGATTATGTTGACAATAAATATCCTGCGTATATGAGTTGGGATAATCTAAAAGATTTGGTAGCTCATGGTTTTGACATAGAATCACATACAAAAACACATCAAATGTTAACGAAAGCAAATTCAAAAAAACTCTTACAAGAACTAGTTGATAGTAAAAAAACACTTGAAGAAAAATTAAAAATAAAAGTTACCACTCTCGCATATCCTGATTATATGCACAATAAAACTGTACGTAGTGCAGTTGAATCTGCGGGGTATCTTGGTGCTCGGGGTGGGTGGGGTAATTTTAAAAATTCAATTGATCATATTTACGAGCTAAGATCAGAAGAAGTAGTCAATAATCCTAACCCATTTTCTTCAAAAAGGTTGTCAGATTTGCCTTAATTTTGATTTTATGATAAACTCTTTAAGTTATGAAAAAAGATATACATCCAAAATATGATGCAAAAGCGAAGGCTACATGCGCCTGTGGAGCTGTTTTTGAAGTTGGTTCTACAATGCCCGAAATCAAAATGGAAATCTGTAGTCAATGTCATCCTTTTTATACAGGAAATGAAAAGATAATGGATACTGCTGGACGCGTAGATAGATTCAATAAACGCCGAGCCGCATCAGCAAAAGTTAAGAAGTAAAAGAATTTATTCTCCTCTTGAGGAGTACCCTTCAGGGGGAGGTGGATAAATTTTTTCACCCCGTCTCGCAAGCGAGTCACCCCTCAAGGAGGGGAATTTTTTATGACAACTTTAAATCTTGACGAACTAAAAAAAGACCACAAGACAAATTATTTTGCTGGTATTTTAGAGCGTTTAGATAACGAAGAAAAAGAAGCGAAAGAAATGTTAGAAAAAGATGTTTCAATGAAAGAAATGGTTGAAAGTGAATTGAAAAGAATAGAAGTAGAGAGAGAAGCAACCGAAAAACAAGTACAAGATATTTTAGATAAAGATAAAGAAGAAGAAGAAATGGCCAACGAAATTGTACTTGAAGTTCGAGCAGGAGCTGGTGGTGACGAGGCGTCGCTATTTGCATGGGAGCTTGCGCATATGTATGAAAAATTTGCTGAGATAGAAGGATGGCAATGGAAGACAAACTATGAATCAAAAAGTGATTTGAGTGGTTACAAAGAAGCTAGCTTTGAGGTCAAAGGGAAAGATGTTTACCAAAAAATGCGATATGAGACAGGAGTTCACAGAGTACAGAGAGTTCCAGCAACAGAAAAAAATGGCAGGGTGCATACTTCCACAGCTTCAGTTGCAATACTGCCGATTCGTAAAAAAGTTAATTTTGTAATTAATCCCGCTGACTTGGAGATGGAATATTCCCGCTCTGGCGGAAAGGGAGGACAAAATGTGAACAAAGTCGAAACAGCAGTGCGCTTGATTCACAAACCTACAGGGCTTGATGTGCGTTCGACAAATGAGAGAAGTCAACTTGCTAATCGTGAAAAAGCGTTGATGATTCTAACTGCTAAAATTCAGCAATTAAAAGAAGAAGAAGAAGCCAAAAAATATTCTGGCGATAGAAAAGCCCAAATTGGCACAGGTGACAGAAGTGAAAAAATTCGTACTTATAATTTTTCACAAGATCGTATTACAGATCATCGTATCAAAAAATCTTGGCATAACTTACCAAAAATTTTAGAAGGTGAAATGGGTGAAATTGTTTCTGCACTCGAGCTAGGTGAGACTGGAAATGAAGAGGAATAGTTTATCCACATTTTAAGACAAGCATTGCTTTTTCTTGTTTTTGTGCTATACTTCTCCAGTAGTTTCTCAATAAGCTTTTTAAGTTTTAATTGTGAGTTTTGAATTATTTGCCCATTATGGGCAGGCATCAACGAAACAGAAGTAAGCGGTCAGAGCACCTACGTATTATAAGTAGTTTTTGCTCGTTTAAAAAAACGAGAGAAGAAAAAATATGGCTACAAAGCTATATGTAGGGGGACTCCCTTACAGCACACAAGAAGATGCTTTAAAAGAGCACTTCGCACAAGCAGGTAATGTTACATCTGCTGTGATTATTATGGACAAAATGTCCGGTCGCTCAAAGGGTTTTGGATTCGTTGAAATGTCAACAGACGAGGAAGCACAAAATGCTGTCTCAATGTTCAATGGACAAGAGTTCGATGGACGAAAGCTTACAGTAAATGAAGCTCGCCCAATGGAAGCTCGTCCACCAAGAACTGGTGGAGGAAATGGCGGATACGGTGGAGGAAGTAATGGTGGTTATGGTGGGGGTTCCCGCGGTGGTCGCCGAGAATACTAATATTCTTTAAACCTAAAAAAGACTACTCGAGAAGAGTAGTCTTTTTGTTTGCCCAGCACAAAATTTTAGATAAAAAAATTTTGTGCTGGGTTTGCGTATATGTAAAATTTTTGTTATAAATATATAGTTAGTTTTTTGAGTGTGTAGTCGAGTCCCGCCAGGGGCGGATAAAGTCCGAACGCTGTGTGAATCGAGTTTTGTATAGTATAAAATTATATAAGTTTGCAATGAGTGTGTAGTTCAGTGGTACCTGCCTGCCGGTAGGCAGGGAAAGCTGCGTGTCCCGTACACAGCTTTGCTGTTGTACTGGGATCCTGACCCCAGTAGTAAAATTTGTGTCTGTAGTTCAGTGGTAGAACGCTGTCCTGATAAGACAGAGGTCGAAGGTCCGATTCCTTCCACACTCACTTGAAGAAACTCCCTCGGTATCGAGCGAAAAATTTGGCGACGCCTTAGGCGTATTGTGTGAAGAAAAAATGAAATCCTGCTTGCGGGCTCGGGCGAAATTCGAGGGCGGGCAAAATGAGATATTAATAGTTTTGTCTTTCAAAGCGGGGTTCGTTCCGAAGGAACGAAGAAAATCTTTTATTTCATAAAAATTTTCGCTGGTTGCCAGAAACCCCGCTTGTTTTGAAGCCAAAATCCATTTCCGCAATGGTTCGACCCAATTCTTTCTATCGGCTTGAACTTTCGAAAATTTCTCCTGAAGTGATGCTTTTTCTCTCATTAAAACATCTTTCTTTTTTAAATATATTTCCCGTTCGATATCTTTGTTTAAAAATAAATCAACCAGCGAGCTAAGCTTCACTTCAAGATTTTTTAAATTTTCTTTTATTTCTAGAAGCCGATTGCCATTTGTGTGGGCATCTTCCTTTTCCCACGTTTCAACTTTTTTTAGCATATAGTCCGCCCACAGAGATGGCAGTGAAATTGATTGAAGCTGTTCTTTCGCTTGTGCGACGAGCGTACTTTCTAATAAATATTTTTGACTACATTTTCCTTTCTTTTTTGTGCAACGATAATAGCGATATCTGCCACCGTTGCCTATGCACCATTGAGCGGTTATCATACTTCCACATTCTCCACATTTAAATAATCCAACGAAAGGAAAATTGTGAATATTTCTTTTATATCTAGTGTGCGCTCGTTCTTTTAATCTTTCTTGTACAGCTTCAAATAATTTTGCAGAAATAATTGGCTTAAAGTTTCCGGGAAAATATTCCTTATTATGTTTAGTAAATCCCAAATATGCCCTATTAGTTAGCATATTTTTCACGGAACACTTTACAAGTGGCTTTCCGGACTTTTGAGTAAGACCATGATTCGCCAAAAATTGTGCGAGAGATACGAGGTGATATGTACCCTTGGCGTATTCTTCAAATGCGTGAAAGATTATCTTGGCTTTCACTCGGTCAGGTTCGATATTTCGCGTGTTTTTATTATTCACATAGCCAAGTGGAGCATGAGTTAGCCAATCACCACGTCGCAATTTTTGGCGAAATCCTCGCTCAACATTTTGTTTTAAATTGTCGGAATAATATTTGGATTGTCCGAAAGCCACTTGCAACATAAAGAGACCTTGCGGAGTTGGTTCAAACCAAAATGTCGGAAAGCGTAAAAAGTTAATTTTGGAAGTGTCTACGGCGTAAATGATGCGCCCTCCGTCAATACTATTTCTCGCTAATCGGTCTGGATGCCAAGCGAGAATCCCAACACCATCCATTTTTTCAATTTTGGCCATCATTTCGCCGAACACTTCACGTCCGGGACTTTTTGCGCTTTTTGATTCTTGAAATTCAAAAATAATTTCAAGATTTTCTCTGCTCGCAAATTCTCGAAGCTCGAAAAGTTGAGCTTCAATACTCATTATTTGTCTATCGTCATCTTCGGTGGATTTGCGAGCATAGAGAAAACATTTTTGTTTGGACATAAATTTTGTTTTTGGCTTCAAAACTTATAAACTATTAATATCTCATTTCTGTTTTCTGCCCGCCCTCGAATTTCGCCCGAGCCCGCAAGCAGGATTTCATTTTTTCTTCACACAATACGCCTAAGGCGTCGCCAAATTTTTCGCTCGATACCGAGGGAGTTTCTTCAAGTGAACTAATATTAACATTTGCGCGAAATTATTTCAATGACAACGAAAACTAAGG
>CAZJQE010000006.1:0-22372 GCA_964548505.1 uncultured Candidatus Saccharibacteria bacterium
GACCCACGATGGAAAAATATTTTTGCAGTTACCAATGAGCCACTTGTGTCTTCTGATATTCTTGGTAACCCTCATGCCTCAATTGCAGATCTTGAAATGACTCGCGTAGTTGGAGGAAACCTTGTGAAAGTTCTCGGTTGGTATGACAACGAAATGGGCTACACTCATACGCTCGTAGACCATGTTATTAAAACAGGAAAAACGATAAAGTAATTTTCTTGTCCCGTTAGAAAATCAGCGGGAAAAAAATTGTCGAGGAAATATTATTAATTTAATTTTCTAATGGGATGAAAATATATATAGGGACAGATCATACAGGGTTTGAATTAAAAGAAAAGCTTAAGGTGTATTTGAGTGAGCTTGAGGCAGGGTATGAAGTGGAGGATTTGGGCGCATTTAAATACGACAAAGATGACGATTATCCAGATTTTATAAAGAAAGTTGCTGAAGCAGTTGCAAACGACGCAGAAAGTAAAGGAATCGTAATTGGGGGCTCAGGTCAGGGTGAAGCATTTTGTGCAAACAAAACAAAAGGAATTCGCGCAGTTGTTTTCTATGGTCCAAGAGAAACAGAAAGTTCTGTTGATATTACTGGTCGCAAAAGTACTGATCCTTTTGAAATAGTGAAACTCACACGCGAACACAACAACGCAAATATTCTGTCTCTCGGAGTGCGTTTTATGACTGAAGATGAAGCAAAGTTTGCTTGTGAACTTTTCCTTTCTACAAAATTTGGGGCTGACGAGCGACATATTAGAAGAATAAATAAAATAGAATAAAATGTTAGAAATTATTCCTGCAATATTGCCCAAAAACTATGAAGACATGAAAGACAAGATTGCGCTTGTTCGTGGGATTGTTCCACTCGCACAGATTGATCTTTGTGATGGAATTTTTGTCCCATCAAAAACTTGGCCTTTTTCAACAGGGGGAGGAAATGATGAAAACTTTTTAAAAATAATAAATGAAGAAGAGGGAATGCCATTTTGGGAAGACATTGAATTCGAACTTGATCTTATGGTTGCCGATGCCGTGATCAACTTTGATGTTTATACCAAGCTCGGTCCCAAGAGAATTATTTTTCATATTGAAGCAGTAGGGGATTTACAAGAGTTTAAAGATTTTCTAGAAGGAATGGATGTGTATATCCGAGACTCTATAGAAATAGGAGTAGCAATAAATCCGAGTACCCCCAATGAAGAACTTTATCCGCTCGTAAATTATATTGATTTTGTGCAATGTATGGGTAACGATAAAATCGGGTATCAAGGAGTGACACTCGACGAGACAATCTATGAGAAGATAAAAATTATAAGGGAAAAATATCCTGATTTACCAATCGGAGTTGATATCTGCGTAAATGAAACAACTATTCCATTACTCGCCGTTGCTGGAGCAACAAAATTTGCTGCCGGCTCTGCAGTTTTCAAATCAGAAAATATCAGAGAGACAATAAATTATTTGGAAAATTTAGGATAGTATAATATAATAAATTTTATGGTATCTTTAACTGATAAAAAAATAGAAGAATTAAAAGTAACAGCGAATGAAGTTCGCAAAAGTATAATTCGAATGCTTGTAGAAGCAAAAAGTGGACACACGGCAGGTTCTCTTGATATGGCAGATGTTTTCACTTATTTTTATTTTCATGCATTACGTCATGACCCTAAAAATACTACATGGGAAGAACGCGATAGAGTAATACTTTCAAACGGACATATTGCTCCAGTTCTTTATGCGTGTATGGCACATGCAGGTTATATGCCAGTCGAAGAATTACAAACTTTACGAAAATTCGGATCTCGTCTTCAAGGTCATCCACATCGAGAATTTATGCCTTGGCTTGAAACATCTTCAGGTCCACTCGGTGAAGGACTTTCGCAAGCTGTTGGAATGGCAATCGCAGACCGTATTAATAATAAAGATACTGAAAAATTTATTTATTGTTTCTTGGGTGACGGAGAACTGAACGAAGGGAATAATTGGGAAGCAATAATGTTGGCTGGAAAATTGAAGTTAAATAAATTGATTTCGGTGGTTGATAGGAATTTTATCCAAATAGATGGGCTGACCGAGGACATAATGCCTCTTGAGCCATTTAAAGAAAAATGGGAAACATTCAATTGGCATGTAATTCTTGCTGATGGTCATGATTTTAAATCTCTAAATACAGCACTCGAAGAAGCTCAAAAAATTAAAGATAAACCAATTGTGATTCTTGCTCGAACGATTCCAAGTAAGGGAGTAAAAGAATGGGAAGGAGATTATAAATGGCACGGCAGGCCACCAACCAAAGAAGAAGGCGAGATGGCACTTAAGGAGTTAGAGAAAAATATATAAATTTATGTTAAATCCAGATTTAAAACTCAATAGTAAAATATTCAATGCTGATGTAGAACAAGTTCCAATTCGAAAAGGATTTGGACAAGGCTTGGTTCTCGCAGGAGAGCGAGATGAAAACGTAGTTGCACTTTGTGCGGATCTGACTGAAAGTACTCAAATGCATTTGTTTGCTGAAAAATTTCCCGAAAGATTTATTGAAATGGGAATTGCAGAACAAAACTTAGTAGCAGTATCAAGTGGAATGGCCGCGATGGGTAAGATTCCTTTTTGCTCATCTTATGCAATGTTTTCTCCCGGTAGAAGTTGGGAACAAATTAGAACAACTGCTTCTTATAATAATAGGAAGATGGTAATAGTAGGATCTCATGCAGGGATTTCTGTAGGACCTGACGGTGGCACACATCAAGCTTTAGAGGACATTGCTCTTATGAGAATAATTCCAAACATGGATGTTATTTCTCCTTGTGATGCTATTGAAGCAAAAAAAGCTACTTTAGCAATTGCAAAAACAGAAGTACCAGCTTACATCCGTCTTGCACGTGAAAAAACTCAAATTATAACAACCGAGGAAACTCCATTTGAGATAGGGAAAGCACAAGTTTTCTGGATGCCCGATGTAGGACTTGCACAAGTGGGAATAATAGTTACGGGCGTTCTTACCTATAGTACAATAATGGTAGCAAAAGAATTAGAGGCAGAAGGAATAAAAACGAAAGTTTTAAATATAACTTCTATAAAACCAATTGATAAAGATGAAATAATTAAACTTGCAAAAGAAACCCGTGCTATTGTCACAGTAGAAGAGCATCAAATAGCAGGAGGTCTCGGGGGCGTAGTGGCAGAAATCTTAGCAGAAAATTATCCGATACCAATAGAATTCGTAGGTGTACATGATAAATTTGGTCAATCTGGAACTCCTGCAGAACTGATAGAACATTATGGAATGGGTGAAGATTCTATTAAAGAAGCAGTTCGAAAAGTACTAAAGAGAAAATTTTAATTTACCCACACACTTAAATTTTAGTTGGTTTGTATTCGGCAGGTGCTTTTTTCAAATATTCTTCTAACTTTTCACGTGTTAAAAGTCCTTCTTGGGCACCAACGTAGTGTACTACTGAAGTTGAATTTATTGGTCCCCAAGCAAATGCCTCAAGGGGGGGAAGCCCAATAGCCATTGCTGCTGTGACCGTTGAAGAAAAGGCATCTCCAGCACCAGTTCTCTCAACTGGAGGAGTTTTATTGGGATAAATTGGTAAAGAATACAATTCACCATCTTTATAAAAATAAGATCCATTGGTTCCATTGCTAATAAAAACCATTTTTGGTCCAAGTAAAGATATACCTTTTGATAATTCCAACATGTCTTTATTTTCAACATTTAAAATTCTCTCCGCTTCTTCTTTGTTGCAAAAAAAGGCATCGGTTCGTTCATAAATTTCTTTTAATTTTTCATAACCAAATTTCATTTGAAAAGTTCCAGGCTGGAATGCAAGTTTTATTTCTGGATATTTTTTTAAATAATCTATTACTTTAGAATGATAAGGTAAAGAATTTTCTCCCAGAGAACTAAAATAAACCCACGAAGGTGGATTCATTGTTTCTATTTCAGCAGGCCAAACTCTTTCAAAGCCTTGATGTCTTACTAAAACAGTACGTTCTGTTTCATACCATAATACATAATTATAATTTGTGAGCTTACCTGATTCTTTCTTTACAAAACTAGTATCAACGTTTTCTTTTTGAAGTTTTAAAATACAGTCTTGTCCGTTTTTATCGTCACCAAGATTTGAAATAAGTACAGTAGAAAGTCCGAGTCGTGAGGCTGATACAATAGCATTTGAAGCATTTCCACCAGCCGGAACAATAGTTACAGACTCATATGGTACTTTATCTCCAAAACGAAGACATAGCTCGCAATCTTCATTGTTTATATTGCAATGCACTCGGGCATCTTCAAGTTTGATAAACGCATCTATTACAATATCCCCAATTGCCAATAAATCTATTTTATTCTCTCTTTTCTCCATGATAAAATTATAACATCTTGTAGTGAATTTAGGAAATGCACAAAGTGCGCAAATTTATTAATTTGTCTTTCCGAAATCTACTACGGGATAACATATTATAAAATATTAAAAAAATTTATGTCAAAAAAGATAACTTTATTTTTTGTTGGGGTATTTTTGTTTTTTGGAGTAAGGGTAGCACATGCAGATATTTTAATAAACGAAATAATGTATACACCAGCTAGTGGTTCGGCTCATGAATGGCTAGAAATTTATAATTCTGGGAACGACCAAGTTGATTTAACTAATTGGAGATTTTTTAACAATGAAAATGATTCATCGCCGCTTTCTCTTAAAAAGGGAACTGCTATTTTAGCTTCGGGAGGATATGCAATAATAACAAAAACCCTAGATGGTTTTATGGCAGATTGGAGTTCATTTTCAGGAACAGTTTTTACGTCATCTACATTTTCTCTTCCTGATAATAGTTTAACTTACAATACATACAAAGGTGTTTTTTCTGATACAAACAAAACAATAGGTAGTTTTGTTACTTATGATACGAATTTAGGTGGGACCAATGGAACTTCTTTATCAAAAATAAATAATCTATGGACTTCAGGTGTTCCTACTCCTGGTTTAGTGAATCAAGATAATTTAAATAGTACGCCTGTTGTGGGAAGTGTTGGTTTAGTAATTACTCCGAACAATAGTTCTACAACTCAAACTATTATTACCGAAACAAAACCAAAAGTTGTAGAAATTCCAAAAATTAAAACAAAAATAATTGCTAGTACCTTGGCATATGTTGGGATTCCTTTTGACCTAGATGCAAGCACTACTGGGTATTCTAACGAGATTAGAAATTATGGAAAATATTATTGGAATTTTGGCGACGGGGATTCAAAAGAAATAAATTTGAGTCAAATTACAAAATTCTCACACATTTATTATTATTCTGGGGAGTATGAAATAACTTTAGAATATTATCCAAATTTTTATTCTGATAATCCTGAAACAACAAATAAATTGATCGTAAAGGTAATTCCAGCTTCGGTTGTAATTTCAAAAGTTGGAGATGAAAAAGATTTTTTTGTGGAACTTTCAAATAATACTGACTATGATATAAATGTCTCAAAATGGATGCTTGTTTCCAATAATAGGACTTTTATTTTACCAAAAAACACAAATATCTTTACAAAAGCGAAAATAACTCTATCTTCCAGAATAACTAATTTTACGATGGATGATAAAGATAGTTTAAAATTATTAACACCTACGAGTGAAATTGTTTTTGAATTTAATTCAATAAAAATAAATGAATCTCTAAAAAATAAAATTCCCAATAAAAGTAATTTAGACATTGAAGATAATATTTCAACGGAATATGCACCATCAGCTCCCATTAATAATATTGAAAGTAATAAAGATATTCAAGGTCAAGGCCTTTCTGCCTCTGCTATTTTAAGTGATGCAAATAATAATTCTAATCGCTCATATTTCTTTTTCTGGGGCTTTGTTGTATTATTGATAGTTGCAAGTGGGGGAGTATATTATATTCGCCAAAAGAAAAATATTAAAGAGGTCGGGGATGATTTTAAAATAATAGATGAATAAATATGTTTAAAAATTTTTTACTTAAAAAAATGCTTCGAACACAAGGTGTTCCCGAAGCTCAGATTGATATGGTATTGAATATGATGGAAAAAAATCCAGAATTATTCAAAAAAATTGCCGATGAGATTCAAGCTAAAATAAAAGGAGGCATGAATCAACAAGAGGCCTCAATGCAAGTAATGATGAAGTATCAAGAAGAACTCAAAAAACTAGCTTAACTAGACCTAGTAAGAACCGTTCTTGCTAGGTGGAGAATTTTTTTGGTATAATAGAAAGATATGTTGCGAAAGGATCCATTTATTACGGGCGAATATTACCATATTTATAATCGTGGAATCGACAAGCGAGTAATCTTTAAATCAGTAAAAGATTATGAGCGTTTTGTCATGCTTCTTGGTGTTTCAAATTCACAATATGTTTTTCGTCTAGATAATTTAATAAATAAGCAAAATAAAAATTTTGAAAAAGTACTTTTATTCGATAAAGGTAAACCAATTATTTCTATCAGTGCATGGTGTCTAATGCCAAACCATTTTCATCTTTTAGTAAAACAAGAAATAGACGGAGGAATCACAAAATTTATGAGAAAATTAGGTGTAGGATATTCAATGTTTTTCAATATTAAATATCAAAGACAAGGGGCACTTTTTGGTGGTCCGTTTAAATCAAAATGCATAAAAGAAGATGATAATTATATGCGACAACTTTTTGCATACATTCATTTAAATCCACTCGAGTTACAATTTCCAAATTGGGAAAAAGAAATAAATAAATATTCAAAAGAAATGAAAGAATTTTTAGAAACATACAGGTATTCAAGTTATCAAGATTATATAGGAAAGGAAAGAGTAGAAAATAATATAATAAATCCTAAAAAATTCCCTGACTATTTTGAAAAAGAGAATTCTTTTAGAGATTTTGTGGAAGGATATTTTATTGAAATTTAAAACCTAGCAAGAACCGACCTAGCAAGAACCGTTCTTGCTAGGTAGAAATTATATGGAAAATAACGAATTAAAAATTAGAAGATTTAGGCTAGAAGACAAAGAAGGTGTATTTAATCTTCATAAAAAAGCTTATAAAGAATTACCAGGAGTTGATCGTGGAAATGGTAAATTTGATAATGACTTTAAAGATATTGAATCTGTTTACATAAGACCTGGTGGTGATTTTTTTATTGGAACAATAGACGATAAAATAATTGCAATGGGTGGATTAAAAAAATTATCAAAAGATATGGCAGAAATTAAAAGAATGCGAGTTGATCCAGCGTTTCAAAGAAATGGTTTTGGCCAGATAATATTAGAAAGATTAGAAAAAAGAGCGAGAGAATTAGATTTCAGTTCTATTCAACTTGATACGTCAGTTTTACAAAAAAGTGCTCAAAAATTTTATGAAAAGAATGGTTATAAAGAATTTAAACGTGAAATAATTGTTGGTCTAGAATGCATTTTTTATAATAAAGTGCTTAAACCTAGCAAGAACCGTTCTTGCTAGGTGCTTTGGTGTTTTTATTTTGTTTCATTGCTTAAATATGTTAAAATAGAAACATTATGATAAAAAAATTCATGGCATTTTCGGTAGCAAAGAAAGTTCTTTTTGTTTTAATGGCAATAGTAATAATTGTCCTTTTATGGCTAGTACTAAAAAATAATAATGGGAATCAAGAAACTATAACAGTAAAAACAGAAGATTTCGTAAATCAAGTATCAGTTTCTGGGAAAGTTATTCCTTCAGAGAATGTGGATCTTGGTTTTTATCAAGGTGGACGTATATCTTCTATTCGAGCCAAAGTTGGAGACGTTGTAAATACGGGTAATGTTGTTGCGAGTGTTGAAAACGGAGATTTGCAAGCGAATCTTTTACAAAAGGAAGCTTTTCTTTTAAGAGAACAAGCAAAACTAAAATCTTTAGAAATTGGTACTCGACCAGAGCAAATTGCTGTTACTGAATCTTCGACCGAGTCAGCAAAAACTTCTTTAGATCAAGCAAGCCAAAGCCTAGTAAATGCAATAGGTGATGCATATACTAAATCTGATGATGCAATAAAAAATAAGATAGATCAATTGTTTACCAATCCATCTACGGACAATCCTTTAATTTTGTTATTTTTTAGCAATTCTGAACTTTTAAATAAAATAAATTTAGATAAGTTTACAATAAATAATACACTAAAGTCTTGGAAAACATCAATCGCTCAAATTGATTCCAACCAAAGTTTAGATAGCTATACTAATGAATCAGAAAATAATTTACACAAGATTAAAGCATTTTTAGATGAAATTTCTTCAGTTGTTAATAATCCTAGTAGTAATTACAACGGTAGTCCAGTTTCAGCTTCATGGAAAAGTGATACATCAATCGCTCGAGCAAACATTGATTTAGCAATTTCTTCTTTAGAGTCTGCGATTACTACATATAAAGGGGCACAAACTGCATTGGTAATAGCGCAAAATAATTTAAAGTTACAGCAAGCAGGAGCTACCACTGAAGATATTCAAGCCCAAGTTGCCCAGGTGAAAGGGGCTGAAGCGGATGTTGTGAACGCGAGAGCATTACTAAATAAAACTTTAATCGTAGCACCTTTTGGCGGAATAATAACTAAAATGGATGCAAAGGTTGGCGAGATTGCCTCACCAAATATTTCAATGATTTCTATGATGTCAGCTGGAACCTTTCAGATTGAAAGCTTTGTTCCAGAGGTAAATATTTCACAAATAAAATTGGGCGATGAAGCAAAAGTAACACTTGATGCCTATGGTGAAAATGTGGAATTTCTTGCTAAGGTTATTTTAATTGATCCAGCTGAGACTATTAGAAATGGGGTATCAACTTATAAAATTAAATTACAATTTGAAGACAAAGATGAACGTGTAAAATCTGGTATGACTGCTAATGTCTCAATTGTTATTTTTAAAAAGCCAAACGCAATTATAATTCCAGAAGGAGTTATGTTTGAAAAATCTGGTAAAAAGTTTGTGCAAACATTGAAAGATAATAAAATTTCTGAAAAAGAAATAACAACTGGAAATATTTCTTCCTTAGGGCAAGTTGAAATTATTTCTGGGCTTTCAATAGGTGAAATTGTTGTTCTTAAACCAAAAACTAATTAATATGTCTCCATTTCTTAATCTTCGTATTGGAATATATTTAGCGAAGCGACAAATAAAAAGATCAAATCCATGGACCACGGCCTTGATAATATTTGTGATGTTTTTTACATTTCTAAATCTAGTAGTGATAAGTGGTATTTTAGTTGGGCTTATTCAAGGGGCAGTAGATGCGGTGAAATCTGATTATATGAGCGACGTAATTGTCTCAACCTTGCCTGATAAATCTTATATTGAAAATAGTCCAGAGGTTATAAGTATAATAAAATCTTTGCCAGAGGTTGAAGCAATGACCGCTAGATATGTTCAAGGTGGAAAAATTGAAGCAAATTACAAGACAAAAATAAAAGACACAGATAAATCAGACATTGCAAACGGATCTTTCACAGGGATTGACCCGGTAGATGAAGATAAAGTAACAAATCTTTCAAGGTTTATTGTCGCAGGGAAGTATCTTGAACATGGAGACTATGATCAAGTTGTTATTGGTGCTTATTTATTGAAAAAATATATGCCAGTTGATTCACCTGGATTTACCACTCTTTCTAATGTAGGAGTTGGAACAAAAATTAGAATTACCGTTGGAAGTGTGACTCGAGAAGTTACAGTAAAGGGGATTGTAAAAGCGAAAGTTGATGAAGTTAGTATGAGAGTGTATATGCCCGATGATCAGTTTAGAAGTTTGATTGGAAGAAGTGATTACAATGTATCAGAGATTGCTATAAAATTAAAACCAGGGGCAAATCCTGAATATGTTCGTGATATAATAAAATCAAATGGAGTAGGTAGTGTTGCGAAGGTTCAGACATTTACAGAAGGCAAGCCGAAATTCATTACAGACATGCAAAATACTTTTGCCCTCCTCGGAAATATTCTTTCTTCGATTGGTCTTGTAGTAGCATCGATCACAATTTTTATTGTTATATTCATTAATGCAATTACTCGTAGAAAATTTATTGGAATTTTGAAAGGTATTGGTATTAGTGAGCAAGCAATTGAAATTTCTTATATTCTTCAGTCATTTTTCTATGCACTTTGTGGTTCTGTTGTTGGAATTATATTTCTCTATGCTTTTCTTCAGCCGACGATTGCTGCTCATCCTATAGACTTTCCATTTTCTGACGGGATACTCGTTGCTCCAATTTGGGGGACAATGTTTCGGATTGGGCTTCTGATGTTCACTACAATAGTAGCTGGATTTATTCCGGCACGCTTGGTCGTTCGTAAAAATACCCTAGACTCGATTCTAGGAAGAAAATAAAATGATAGAAGTAAAAAATTTAGTTAAATCATTCAAAGATGGAGAGAGTATTACTCAGGTTTTAAAAGGGATTGATTTTCGTGCCGAGACGGGAGAGTTTGTGTCAATTATGGGACGTTCTGGTGCAGGGAAGAGTACCTTATTATATCAAATGAGTTTACTTGATGAGCCAACATCTGGAGACGTAATAATTGACGGAAAAGATACTTCTTTACTCTCAATAGAAGAGAAAACTAAGTTTCGACTTGGAGAACTCGGATATGTGTTTCAAGATTATGCATTATTACCTGAAATGACTGCTCTTGAAAATGTTGCGCTTCCACTTTTAATGCAAGATATTGACGAGAAGCAAGCATACAAAGAAGCGACAGAAGCACTTACTCGTGTAGGACTAGAAAAAAGATTAAATAATCTTCCATCAAAACTCTCGGGGGGTGAACAGCAACGTGTCTCTATTGCACGTGCTATTGCACATAAACCAAAAATTTTGTTTGCTGATGAGCCAACTGCGAATTTAGATAATGAATCTTCTCGTATTATTTTAAATATATTTAAAGAACTACATGCGGAAGGACAAACCATAATAATGGTCACCCATGAACACGAATACAGTAAATTTGCTGAACGTATCATTCATCTAGACGATGGGAAAATTATCTCGATAGAAAAAAACTAATTTTATTCACATATAAACTAGTGTTTCTAGCATTTAATGTAGTATAATACTAGAGAGGTAAAATATTTAATGAAATCAACCTCGAGAAAAATTTTAATATTAGAAGATGAAAAGCCTCTTGCGAGAGCTATGGAGTTGAAGCTTATCCACGAGGGTTATGAAGTAAAAACTCTTCCTTCGGGAGAAGGGGCTGTTGATTTGCTTTCCAAGGAAAATTTTGGGCTTCTTATTTGTGACTTAGTGATGCCAACAGTTGATGGATTTCAGGTGCTTGAAGGGATAAAAGAAAAAAATTTAAAAATACCAACAATAGTTGTTTTAACAAATTTAAGTCAAGCTGAAGATGAAAAAAGAGTACGTGCACTTGGTGCGACTGATTTTTTAATAAAATCAGAAACTCCACTTTCGAAAATAGTAGAATATGTAAAGAGTAATATTTCGTAAGTTTTTAAATTTTATTAAAAAATTAATTCTTTTAAAATATGAAATTAGAACAAGATGTAATAAAAAAAATACTTTTAGACGGAAGTTATGTAACGCCCGAAGATATTAAAAAAGCAGAAGAATATGCCGAAGAACATAGAGTTTCAATTGTTGAATATTTACTTGTTGAAGGTCTTACTAGTACTGATATCATAGGTCAAGCAATTGCTGAGTCGCTTGGTGTGCCATATTCAAATTTACAAGCAAAGCAACCAGCAAAAGAACAAGTGCTTTTAATTCCTGAAGAATTTGCTAAAAAGTTTCGAGTTGTTTTATTTAACCAAGAAGATGGAAAAGTTATTATTGCAACCGATGATCCCAAAAAAGAAAATTTAGAACAAGAACTTTCAAAAATTTTTCCTAATAAGGAGATCGAAATAACCTTCGCATCGGGAGATGACATTGATGCAATATTTGTAAATTATCAACAAAGTTTAAAAACAGAATTTTCAAAAATCATAGAAACAAAAGGACGCATAGCTCCAGAAATACTTGATCAAATTTTTGAAGATGCCTTACTTTTAAAGACTTCTGACATTCACTGTGAACCACAAGAAAAAAAAGTTGTTGTGCGATTCCGAATCGATGGAGTATTGCACGATGCAGGAGAACTTCCAAAAGAATATTATGAAAATATTGTGAATCGTTTGAAAGTTCAAGCGAAATTACGCATTGATGAACATTTCAGTGCGCAAGATGGAGCTATTCGTTTCGCTTCTCCTAATTATCCGCATCCAGTTGATTTGCGTGTGTCTATTGTACCGACACTTGATGGTGAGAAAATCGCTATTAGAATTTTGTCTTCTTATGTGCGAGATTTAACTCTCTCTGACATTGGGCTATCAAAAGAATTACAGAATCAAATTCTTAAAACTTCAAAAAAACCTTTTGGCATGATTCTCGTTACTGGCCCTACTGGGAGTGGAAAAACTACAACTCTTTATTCTTTAATTAAGATAGTTAATACACAAAAAGTAAATATCACGACTATTGAGAATCCGGTAGAATACAAAATACAAGGGATTAATCAGATCCAAGTTAACCCACAAGCAAATCTTACTTTTGCCAAAGGTCTTAGGGCAATTGCTCGTCAAGATCCAAATATTGTTCTAGTGGGGGAGATTCGTGATCTTGAAACTGCTGATATTGCAGTCAACGCTGCACTTACTGGACATCTTCTTCTTTCCACCTTTCATGCAAACAATGCTGCAACTGCAATCCCAAGATTTATTGATATGGGAGTTGAGCCGTTTCTTGTAGGTTCTACTCTCGAACTTATAATTGCACAGAGATTGGTTCGTAGAATTTGTGATTCTTGTAAAGCAAGTGAATCTTATTCAAAAACAAAAATTGATAAACTAGGTAAAGATGTAGGAAAATATTTTGAAGGAAAAACATTTACTTTTTATAAAGGGAAAGGATGTGAATCTTGTTCCCATACTGGTTTTCGAGGACGAATCGGAGTATTTGAATTTTTAACTACATCACCCGAACTTCAAGATTTAATTAGTAGAAGTCCTTCAACCAAAGAAGTGGCTGATCTTGTGCGAAGTCAGGGTTTTAAGACAATGTTTGAAGATGGTATAGAAAAAGTAAAAGGAGGGACGACTACACTAGAAGAACTTTTACGGGTAGTTATTCCTCAGTAATTTTTTTAAAAAATTAGTCCCGTTAGAAGTCGCGATTGCAATTAAAAAATAAATAATAAATATTAAAATAAAAAAAAGAAAAATTATTAATATAAAATGTCAGACGCGTGAATTGATCGCGATCTACTTCTAACGGGATGAGAGAAATTAAATTAAAAAGATCATATGAAAAGGAAGGTTTTACTAGACCTGTTTTTGAGTATCGTCCAGATTGGCCATATGTTAGTATTGGGTTTGGAGATGAAAAAGATTATTTTATTGAAAATTTAAGCCTCCTTATTTCTTCTGGTATGGGGATGACCAGTGCTTTGTCTGCAGTTACTCTGTCTTTGAAAGGTAGGAGCATGAAAAAAATGGCACAAGCAATAGAAGAAATGGTAAATGATGGTATGCCTTTATGGAAAGCAATAGAAAAAACAAAATTATTGTCAGAGAGAGTTATCTCACTTATTCGCTCAGGCGAAGAAGCAGGGAAACTTGCAGAACATCTAAATTTAGTTACAATACAACAACATAAAGAGAAGGTCTTTAATGGCAGACTTAAATCTGCACTCATGTATCCAGGTATAGTTTTGATTTTAGCAATTGTTGTGGCTCTCGTTAGTGCGTGGGTTGTTCTACCAAGACTTATCGCTATTTTTAAAACAACCAATGGAGTTTTGCCGATCAGTACTAGAATTTTAATAGCAATTGGAAATTTTTTAGCCAATTATGGAGCAGTAGTTGTTCCACTTATTTTAATTGTTTTAATATTAGCAGTTTATTTTATTTTTTTTCATAAAAAAACAAAATTTATAGGAGATGCGATTTTGTTTTCAATTCCTGGTATTAAAAATTTAATAGAAGGAGTAGAGCTTGCTCGTTTTGGATATATTTTTGGGGTGTTACTTCAAGCAGGTTTCCAAGTTCCAGAAGCTCTTGAGTCAGTGAAAAAAGGAACTACCTATAGGAGATACATTAAATTTTATGATCATATACAGAAATCTATTTTACAAGGAGATTCTTTCAAAACTGCATTTCAAACATTTCCAAAAGCTGAAAAATATATTCCAATACCTATTCAGCAACTTTTTTTGGCATCAGAAAAATCTGGAAGATTATCTGAAACCTCTATTAAAATAGGAGTTATTTTTGAAGAAAAAACTGAAGCAATGTCTAGAGACTTGTCTACGGTACTTGAGCCTATTGTGCTAATTATTGTTGGTCTTATAGTTGCTTTTGTTGTATTTGCCATTATGGGACCAATTTATGGAATATCGGAACAAATGTAAAAATAAAAAATATGGTTTTACTCTGATCGAACTTCTGGTTGCTCTTAGTGTTGGTTTTATTATGGTGGCAGTCTCTTTAAATTCATTCAATTCTTATAAGTCACATAATAATTTAGCAGTGGCTGTCAATGGAGTGGTTGAGGCAGTTCGATTAGCACAATCAAGTTCCCAATCTGGGAAAGGTGATTCCAGATGGGGAGTAGAAATTCTTACAAATAAAGTTATAGTTTTTAAAGGAAATACTTATGCAGTTCGTGATACATCTTTTGATCAACCACTTTCGTTTTCAAGTGGAATAAGCACAAGCGGAACTTCGGAAATAGTTTTTGAAAAAATAAGTGGAACAACTATTGGGGGTACGATAACTCTTACAAATGACGGTGAAATAAAAAATTTAATTGTAAATGCAAAAGGCACAGTCACATATTAATAAAGGATTTTCTTTGATTGAACTTCTGATTTCAGTTTCAATTTTTTTGATTTTTGTCATTGCTTTAAGTGGTACCACAAGTAGTGTTATAAGAGCTACCAAAAATGCCACAAACAGAGACAGAGCTGTCGTACTTGCAGAGGAAGGTTTAGAAGCAGTGAGAAATATTAGAGATTCATCAAATGGGTTTGGCAATCTTCCAGATGGGACCTATGGACTTTCTGTGTTAGGTAATATTTTTAGTCTCTCAGGAAGTTCAGATGTTTCAGGTATTTTTACTAGAGTTTTAAATATCTCAACTATTAGTGGTAGTCAAAAAAAAGTTATTTCAACAATTTCATGGGCAGATATTAATTCTCCAACAAATTCGTTGTCTTTTAATACTTATCTCACGGATTGGCGAGCCCCTCTTAATATTGGACTTACCGTGAACAAAGTTGTAGTTGGTGGGTCAAAAGTTCCAAGTGATTTTTTGCCGACAGTACTTTCTACAACCCAACTAGACAATACCCAAGATCCTCCAGTATCAGTTAATGTCGATATTCCAATTATTTTTTCTCCTACTACTATGACACTTGTCTCTGGAATTTATACTTTTCTTACATCTAGTGATCCGAATTATACTATCTCTCTTTCTTCTAGTTGCACTGGTAATACTATCATCCTTTCAAACGGAGATGCAAAAATTTGTACCATTACTTATTCTTATAACAGTGTTGTTCCAACGGTTACAAGTTCAACGGCAACATCTATTACTTCAACAACCGCAACCCTTGGAGCAAATGTAACATCTCTTGGAATGCCAGCATCGATATCTCAACGCGGAACATGTTATAGCACATCACCAAACCCAACTTTGACAAATGGGGCAACATGTTTGGCGGAAGGAGGAACTACAACTGGAGTTTTTGTTCAAGCAAGAACAGGATTTATTCCAGGAACCATTTATTATTACGCTGGGTATGCAACAAACATAACTGGTACAGGATATTCAAAAGATGGATCATTTACAACATTGGGTGGGGCTTGTGCTGTTACAGGAATTACTCCTACCACTTACGATAACTCATCGTCTACTTCAGCAGTGGTAGCAAAACCGACCGGAGTGGTGCAATACGATATAATGTTTGCATATGTCTTACACAATAGTGCTTCAGATAGACTTAATTCTATTCCTTCTGGTTGGAGTGAAATTGGTAGACATAGAAATGGCTCTTCAAACCAAGCTTTATTTTACAAAGTAGCTGGAGCGAGTGAGCCTGCAACATATACATTTGGACTATCAGCAAATTCTAGATTTGCAGTTACGATCAATGCTTACCGAGGGTGCTTTGATCCAGCTACTCCGATAGAAACATCTTCGAACACCGAATATGTTACAAACAACACGACATATAGAGCAGCGTCTTTGACACTACCAACAGCATATACAACAATAATTATTTTCCCAAGTGTTAATGCAAGTGGTACTAAAACATTTGCAGCTCCTCTAACTCAGGGTGGTGGTTGGACTCAAAACTATACAAATGGAAATGCTTCATCACAGTTTTCAAGAAGTGCTTTCAGTAAGATGATGACGGTATCAGGGGCAACAAATGTAATAGACAGTATTGGATTCTCGGCTTCTACTGGAAAACACGCCTTTGGGGTGGCACTGCATCCACTTTAAATTAGTAAAAAGTAGAAAGTTTATAAAGTTATAAAGTAAATGCAAAAAAATAATTACAAAAATAATACAGGGTTCAGTCTTATCGAAATGATTATTTATGTTGCAATATTTGGCATGATTGTTATTACTTTTGTTTCATTTTCAAATAGTATGACTACAACACGTTTACATAACCAAGCAATTCTTGAAGTCAATGATCAAGGTGAAAAAATAATGAAAACGATTACTCAAACTATTCGAAATTCTAGTAGTGTCAACAGTCCAACTATTGGCAACAATGCTTCTAGTTTGAGTTTGGTAATGTACACAACATTTACTGATCCAACTGTTTTTTCATTAAATAATGGAGTGCTTTATATAAAAGAAGCATTAGGTAATCAAGTTGCACTCACAAATAATAAAGTAATTGTAAGCAATCTAACTTTTTCAAATTTTTCGAGAGTCTCTACTCCTAATATAATAAAAATCAGTTTTACTATTACTAATGCAAATCCTAGTGGAATGAGTGGAACTTATTCATTTACATTTAATGGAAGCGCACAATTGCGAAAATAAATGATGAAAACAAATTTAATTTTAAAATTTAAAAATGTTTGTCCTTCAAAGCATTGGCGAAGTAGGGGATTTGCTACGTTAATCATTGTGGTACTTTTAGGTATTGTTGCTCTTACTTTAGCCCTTACTCTTATTACAAGTAGTGCTTGGTCAGTAAAAGGAAGTATTGATACCAGAAATTCAAATAAAGCAAAAGCACTTGTGAATGCCTGTGCAGAAGTGGCTCTTGAAGCAATGCGTGAAAATAATGCCTATATAGGAACGAGTAGTGTGATATTAGGTGGCAATACTTGTAATTATACAATATCAAATACTGGAGGAACGACTAGGGGAGTAGCAGTTTCAGGCACAGTAAATGGCATAACTCGTAATTTAAATATCACCACAAGCGCTTTCAATCCTCTCGTTATCTCTTCTTGGCAGGAAAATTCTTAATTTTACTTAGTTTTTATTATTTAATTTGTTATAATTAATATATATGAGTACAAAAAAATTAGAGTGGGAGGAAAAGTATAGTGTTGGAGTAGAAGAAATTGATAATCAACACAAACGCATGTTTGTGGTTATCAATGAATTACTTGACGCAATAAGTACAAAAAGCACAGAAGAGAATTTAGGACATATTATTGAGTCTCTTATTCAATATAAAATTTTTCACTTTGGAACTGAAGAAAAATATTTTAAAGAATTCAATTATGAAGAGACAGATGATCATGTTAAAAAACACAGAGAATTTAATGAAAAACTAACTGAAATGAAAGCAAAATATCCGACATATACAGTCGAATTTGCTTTTGAGTTGATTGATTTCTTGGAAGATTGGTTAATTGATCATCTCATGGTTGTTGATCAGAAATATGTTAAATGTTTCCATGAGCATGGTTTGAAATAAAACAAATGATAGAAAATCTTAAAGAAGAAAAAAATACAAAAGAAATCCTTTTTTTAGTGTTAGGATTTATTGTAATAATAGTAATTGGGTTATTGATTACTATTTTTATGACAGATAATGTCGAGAAGGAAACTAAGGCACAGATGTTGGGTTATGCTAATATATTTACCGCAGGCATCAACCCGAGTCGTGTTGAAACTCTTTCTAATACAGAAAAAGATTTAGATAATCAGGATTATCTAAGAATTGAAGAACAACTTTCAAAAATGTATAAAGCGAGTAGTAATTCTCACATTCGTTGGATTTATACGATGTTTCAGAAAGACAATAATATTGTTTTTGGGCCAGACTCAATCCCAAAAGGAGAATATGGGCATAGTGAACCAGGAGCTATCTATGCTGATCCATCCGAAAAAATGAAACAAGCAATTTTTGATCTACTTGAAAATGGTAATAGTGAAATATTAGGTCCTGATACAGACCAGTGGGGAACATGGCTTTCTGTTCTAGTTCCTATTAAAAATTTTGAAACAGGGAAAATTTTGGGTATTTTAGGAATGGATATAGAATATTCGAATTATAGAACTCTTATTTTTAGACAACAATTATTGCCAATTGTCTCTACTGTTCTTGCTTTGATTTTATTTTTTTCAATTTCTTTTTATATATTAAGAATTAAAAAAATTACAAAAAAGTTAAAAGAAAGCGCGGATAGTTTAAAAGAAAATCAAGAAAGATATAAAGACTTATATAATAAATCAATAAGAAATAGTCAGAAAATAGAAGAAGATATGGATAAAATGAGAATTCTGTCTGCTGAATTAGAAAAAACAAATAATTTAATGATAGGCAGAGAGTTAAAAATGATTGAATTAAAAAAAGAATTAACTAAATTGAAAAATAAATGAAATGAAGATAAAAAATAAAATATTTCTATCATTTTTAATAGTTTCAATAATTGGCGGTGCCGTTGTCTTTTTTCTTGTTCGATATTCTAGTAAAGAGGTAACAACTAAAACAGTAGGCAGTTATAATGCTTTTTTAGCTGAAGCAAATATTGATTCTTTAGATCGTCTTGTAGATAGAAGAATTGAAAATTGGAGTTTATATTTAAAAGATAATAACGATTTAATTAGTTTTTTAAAAGCTTTAAACTCCAAATTTGATTCAATGAAAGACAGAGACATTTTTTTGGCTAAAAATGAAGAAATAGTAGTTGAAATGAAAGAAAAGGACACAAATCCTATTGTGGAATCTTTGATAAATAATTCTATCTCAAAAGATATTCGTAAAAATCTGGCTTTCTTTAATGAAAGATATAATTATGAAATTTTTCCAGAACTTTTTATTACAAATAAATATGGAGCAGTAGTAGCTCAAAACCATAAAATATCAGGATATGATCAATCAAAAGATACTTGGTGGATAAATGCAAGAGATAATGGTGTTTTTGTTGAGGATATGTCTTATGATGAAAGCTCAGGTTTTAATTCATTAGCAATTTGTATAAGGATAAATGATGAAAATGGTAATTTTTTAGGAGTGTCTAGAGTGATCTATAATATTGAAGATATTTTTTCTCTCCTCAGAGATATAGTAAAAAATTCGAATGATCAAACAATTAATAATCTTTTTATAACTAGAAAAACTACAAATGTTTTATTGCTTAATAGAGAAAATAAATTACTTTACTCGAGTAAGGGTGATATCATTTTTAGCGATTATAGTATTCTTTCAAAAAATATTGGCATAGATGATTCTATAATAAATTATTATGTTTATAATTATAATGGAACAGAAAAAATGTTTAGTTTTGCCAAATCAGCTGGTTATGAAAATTATAGAGGGTTAGGATGGAAACTTATAATTAGCAAAGAAACAAATGAAGCTCTTGCTCCCTTCCAAAACCAAATAAATACCATTTTAGTTTTTATCTTAACAGCCACGATAATTATGGCATTTATTTTGTTTAGAATACTTAAGGTTATGCTCAAATCGATAAATAATCTTTTGCTTGGTATTAAAAAAATAGAAAGTGGAGATTTTAATTTTAAAGTTGACACAACGGATAAAGATGAAATAGGAATGTTATCTAGGTCATTCAATACTATGATTGATAGTGTTGTTAAGTCTCGGGAGGAAGTTGATAAAAAAGTATTTGAACAAACAAAGGAAATTATAGATAAAGAAAAGAAGCTTGAGTCTCAAAAAGATGCCATTTTGAATGTTATGGATGATATTACGAAAGAGAAAGAAATGTCAGAAAAACTTGCTAATGATTTGGAAAAATTTAAATTAGCTGTGGATAATGCTTCTGATCAAGTTGTTATAACTGACAATGAGGGTATCGTTATTTATGGTAATATGGCAGTTGAGAAAATTACTGGATATAAGCCAGAAGAGGTATTGGGTAAAAAGGCGGGTGTCCTATGGAAAACACCAATGCCTAAAGAATATTATGAGAATTTATGGAATACAATAAAAAATCAGAAAAAAACTTTTATTAGTGAAATACAAAACAAAAGAAAAAGTGGGGAGCTTTATATCGCAAATCTTAGTATTTCCCCAGTTCTTGATGAAAAAAACAATATAATTTACTTTGTTTCGATTGAGCATGATATCTCCAAAGAGAAAGAAATAGATAAAGCAAAAACAGAATTCGTTTCTCTTGCTTCACACCAACTTCGTACACCACTTTCTGCTATAAATTGGTATACCGAAATGTTACTAGCCGGAGATGCAGGTACTATAAATGAAGAGCAAAAGAAATATTTGAATGAAGTTGCAAATGGAAATAAAAGAATGGTTGAATTAGTAGGGGCGCTTTTAAATGTTTCGCGTCTCGATTTGGGTACTTTTATAATTGAACCAGAATTAATTGATGTTTCTGAAATTTCAAAAAGTGTTTTAAGTGAGCTTAAGCCTCAAATATTAGATAAAAATCTAAAAGTAGAAGAATTTTATGGTGAGAATATTTCACAATTTAAAGCAGATAAAAAATTATTACGAATTGTATTTCAAAATTTACTTTCCAATGCAGTGAAATATACTTTAAAAGATGGGATTATTAAAATCAATATATCAGTTTTAGTGAAAGAAGAAATTTTTGGACAAAAAGGATTTAATGAAGAAAAATTGGCAATTTCAATATCAGATTCCGGCATGGGCATACCAAAAAATCAACAAGAAAAAGTATTTACGAAACTTTTTCGGGCTGATAATGCTCGAGAATCTGAAACCGAAGGGACTGGACTTGGATTATATATTATAAAATCAATAGTAGATCAATCAGGTGGAGAAATTTGGTTTAGTTCTGAAGAAAATAAAGGTACTAAATTTTATGTAGTTTTCCCTATAACTGGTATGAAGAAAAAAGAAGGGACAAAAAAGTTGGATTAGCTTTTAAAAAGGTTTATAATACTGGCATGGATAAAAAAATAATATTGGTTTTAGAAGATGAGCGTCCATTACTTGAAGCCATAAAAATTAAATTAGAAAAAAATGATTTTGAAGTTGTTACTGCCCGGACAGTAGAACAAGCAAAAAGTTACACCTATGATTTAGATCATATTGATGCAATTTGGCTTGATCATTACTTAATGGGGAAAGAAGATGGTTTAGACTTTATTGCTTGGTGCAAGGAAGAAGAAAATGCTAAATGTAAAAATGTGCCGATTTTTGTGGTTTCAAATACTGCTAGCGCCGACAAGGTTGCTACTTATATGACCCTAGGTGCTCACAAGTATTTTGTGAAATCAAATCACAAACTTGATGAAATTATAGGAGAAATAAAAGAAGTTTTATTAAAAGAATAAAATTAATTATATATTTTATGAATAATAAAAAGATTGTTCTTATTACCGAGGATGAAAAAAGTTTACGTGAAGCTCTTCATGATAAATTAATTAATTCAGGTCTTAAAGTAATTGAAGCAAAAGATGGAGAGGAAGGATTAGGAATTTCTTTAAAGGAACATCCAGATCTTATCTTGCTTGATCTTTTAATGCCAAAGATGGATGGAATGAGTATGCTTAAAAAATTACGTAGTGATGAGTGGGGCAAAACTGTTCCAGTAATAATTTTAACCAATCTTTCAAGTGCTGATGAAGGCCGTAATAAAGATATCACAAATCTTGAACCAACATATTATTTTGTAAAAACCGAAAAGAGCATGGAAGAAATTGTTGAAAAAATAAAAGATAGATTGGGAATAGTATAAAATACCTTTATAAATTCGCTATTTTAATTAATTCTTTATAAAAAAGGGTGAATTATGAGTTTAAAGCTAATTAAAAGATTAAAACATGCTATTTGTCTTTTTTAGAAGCTAGTGTTATTATATAGATAATAATTATATTGTAAATTCTGGGCTGAAATGCAACTTTTCTAATAATTACTTTTAATAATACC
>CAZJQE010000007.1:0-19818 GCA_964548505.1 uncultured Candidatus Saccharibacteria bacterium
GTTCATTACGCTAGAAGCTTCGAGGAACATAAAAAAAACAAATTAAGATATTTAAAATGAGTCCCGTTAGAAATTCAAAGAACATGTTATAATGAAAATGTTTATTAATTAAAATTTCTAACGGTATGAGAAAACATGATTTAGCTTTTATTGACATAGAAACGACAGGACTCTCCGTGATTGAACACGAGATTATTCAAATTGGTTGTGTAATTACTGATTATAAATTAAAAATTAAAGATGAATTTGAACTAAAAATAAAACCAGAGCACATAGAAAACGCTGATAAGACTGCTTTGAAAATAAATCATTATAATGAAAAAGAATGGGAGGATGCGCTTCTATTAAAAGAGGCTTTAAAAATTTTTTCTAAAAAAGTAAAAGACTGTATCATGGTTGGGCAAAATGTTGCATTTGATTCTAGTTTTTTGGGATATGCACATGAGAAAAATAATATAAAAAATAGTTTACATTATCATCGGTTAGATACTATCTCGATTGCTTGGGCAAAATTTCATAGTGATTTAAATATTGAACACTTTTCTTTGAGAGAACTATGTAAACATTTTGATATAAGAAATGAAAATCCACACAGTGCATTATCTGATGCTCGTGCGACGTATCTTCTTTATAAAAAACTTATTGAACTTGAAAATTAAAAAACTCCCGAGCTCGGGAGTTTTTTAATTTTCAAGTTATTGTGGGTTAACTGGATTTGATTGTGGAGTAGGAGTAGGTGCGATTGGTGGATTTACAGAAGAAGATGTTTTTGGATTAGGTCCATATTCATTGTTTCCTTCGGTACTATCAAAACATGTAAGTACAAGAAACCAAATAGCACCAATAATCGGAATCAGGTTTATTAATATCATCCATCCACTTTTTCCTATGTCATGGAGCCTTCTTACTGATACAGCCAATGTTGGTATTAGTATAGCTAAATAATATAGCCAATATATTACACTTACAATCATTGGGTTTCCGCCAGAAAGTGCGACGAAGAATTGAATCATTCCAAGTACAAAAAGTACTATGAAATTAAACAACATAAAATACCAATATTCTGCTCTTCGTGATCTTCCACTAAAAACAAAATACTTTTTTAAAACATCTATGTAATAGTGCATAAATTAAATTTTAATTTACAAACGTTGATAATATAGCTATTATAACAATAATGAATAAAAATAAAAAGAAAGAAACAGTATTTGTGGGTATGTCTGGGGGGGTGGATTCTTCAGTAAGTGCTGCTATCCTTAAAAAACAAGGATATAATGTCGTTGGTGTTTTCATAAAGACTTGGCATCCGGCATTTTTAGTATGCAATGAGGAGGATGAAAGGCGTGATGCGATGCGAGTTTGTGCTCATTTAGATATCCCATTTTTAACATTTCCATTTGAAGATATATACAAGAAAGAAGTTGCAGATTATATGATTTCTGAATATAAATTGGGACGCACTCCAAATCCTGATGTAATGTGTAATAAATATGTAAAGTTTGGAGCATTTCTAGAGAAAGCACTTAGAATGGGGGCAGACTATGTGGCGACAGGACACTATGCGCGCGTAGCGCATGTTAAAAGTAAAAAGTTTAAAGTAAAAAGTAAAGATTTTCAACTTTCAACTTTCAACTTTCAACTTTATACTGGCCTTGATCCCAGTAAGGACCAGGCTTACTTTCTTTGGACATTAGATCAAGAAAAATTATCAAAAATTTTGTTTCCAATAGGACACCTTAAAAAAACTGAAGTTCGAAAATTAGCAAAGAAATTCAAATTGCCAGTGGCAGAAAAAAAAGACAGTCAGGGAATTTGTTTTTTGGGTGCTGTAGATTTAAAAGAATTTTTGAAACATTATATTAAAGAAAAAAAGGGTAAGGTGTTAGATGAGGATAATGAAGAAATTGGATATCACAATGGAGTTGTTTTTCATACTCTTGGAGAACGACATGGATTCACAATTTTAAAAAAGAAACCAGAAGACAGTCCATATTATGTAATCGGTAAAGATATAAAGAAAAATATTTTATATGTTTCTCAAAAAAACTCATTTAACCAAAGTGAAGTATCCAAAGGACAAATGGGCATAAAAATTAAAAATATTAATTGGATTTCTGATATTCCTAAAACCTCCCAAAAATACCAAGCACAGATTCGTTATCATGGAGAATTATTATCTTGCAGAATTAAAATTCTTAACAAAGAAGAAACTGAAATACTTTTTTTAAAACCTACCATCGTAGCTCAAGGCCAATCCATTGTTATTTACGATGAGGATATTTGCCTTGGGGGTGGGGTTGTCGTATAATATGTATATCATGGAACAATTTTTTATAGACAACAGTGATATTATTTTAAGATTAGTAGTGGCAGTTGTTTTGGGTATGTTTATTGGAGCGGAACGTTTTTTGGTGCACAAAGAAGCAGGAATGAAAACACACGCGCTTGTTTCCTTAGGATCAGCTCTTTTTATTGTGATTTCTGAATTGATGGTTGCAAAATATGCAAATGTTGGTGGTTTTGATCCAATGCGTATGGCTTCACAGATTGTGGTAGGTATCGGATTTCTGGGTGCAGGTTCGATAATTTTACAAGGGACTCATTTAAAAGGTCTTACGACCGCAGGAGGTCTTTGGGTGACGGCTGGAATTGGTATGGCTTGTGGTTTTGGTTTGTATGGTTTATCTGTGATTTCAACAATCTTGGTGCTTTTTATTTTAATTGTTGTTTATGTGCTTGAAAAACCACTTCAAAAAATGTCTGAAAACAAGGATCGTTTAGAAAAAGATTAGTATTGTTCTGTGTTTTTTTTATAATAATTTATTTTTTAAAATCTTCACGAAAGTGGAGGTTTTTTGGTTTTTCTGCTAAAATCTAATTAATGGAATCTAAAGAAATTAGATTAAGATTTTTGAAGTTTTTTGAGGCTAGGGGTCATGTTGTTTTGCCTTCAGCTTCTTTAGTGACTACAACTATTGCAGGAGCAATGGACGCCACTCTTTTTAATACTGCGGGAATGCAACCTTTTGTACCATACCTACTAGGGGAGCCACATCCAAAAGGAATGCGACTTGTAAATGTTCAGAAATGTTTGAGAACAATTGATTTGTCTGAAGTTGGAGACAGAACTCACAATACTTTTTTTGAGATGTTGGGCAATTGGTCTTTAGGAGATTATTTCAAAAAAGATGCTATTACTTGGAGTTATCAATTTTTAACTTCTAAAGAAGAGGGTTTGGGGCTTGACGTAAAAAGACTTTATATTACAGTTTTTGCTGGTAATGAAAAAGTAGAGCGCGATAATGAATCGGTTGAGATTTGGAAATCATTGGGAATACCACTACATCGTATTTATTATAAAAGTTCAAAATCAAACTGGTGGAGTGCAGGGCTAAATTCTCCAGCAGGTCCTTCTACAGAAATGTTTTATGATATTACAGGAGAACTTGGCGATATGACACAAGAAGAGTTTGAGAAAAATGAAGATGAACAAAAAGTTGTTGAAATTTGGAATGATGTTTTTATGGCATATAAGTTGGTTAATGGAGAAATTGCAGGAGAACTTCCACAAAAAAATATAGATACTGGTGCAGGACTTGAGAGAATTACTACAATGGTTCAAGGTAAACGAGATAGTTATGAAACAGATTTATTTTTACCAATAATAAAAAAAATTGAAGAATTGTCGGGATTGAAATACGGAGATAAAGCTGACGAAGAATATATAAAAGAAGGGAATCAGTGTTTTGTTGATACTAGAAAACAAATGAGAATTGTAGCGGATCATATTCGTACATCAGTATTTATCATTTCTGATGGTGTTACTCCTTCTAATACTGGACGAGGATATATTCTTCGTCGGGTACTTCGTAGAGCCGTAAGACATTCAGATTTGATTTCTCTAAAACATGGTACATTACTTTCCTTGGCTCATGTGGTAATAGAAGAATATAAAGATGTTTATCCTGAACTTTTGGAAAAGGAAAATTTAATTAAAAAAGAAATAAAAGAAGAAGAGAATAAATTTAGGAAAACATTAGAACAAGGGTTAAAAGAGTTTGATAAAGGAGAAGACCCATTTATCCTTTTTTCAAGTTATGGTTTTCCAATTGAATTAACGCAAGAATTAGCAAAAGAAAAAGGAAAAGAAATTGATTTAGAAGATTTTAATAAAAAATTAAAACAACACCAAGAACTTTCAAAAACATCATCAGCTGGAATGTTCAAAGGTGGTCTTGTAAATCACGATGAAAAAACTATTAAACTTCACACAGCACATCATTTACTATTAGCGGGGCTTCAAGTGGTGGTAGGTAAAGAAGTAAAACAACGTGGGAGCAATATTACCCCAGAGCGCTTGAGAATGGATTTTATTTGTGATCATAAACTTTCTGATGAAGAAAAGAAAAATGTGGAAGAATGGGTAAATACTCGTATTGGAGAAAAATTAAATGTTGTAAAAAAAGAAATGTCACTCGCTGATGCAGAAAAGATAGGTGCTGAAATGGAGTTTGGGGCAAAGTATCCTGAAATAGTTTCGGTTTATTTTGTTGAAGATAATAATGGAAATATTCTTTCAAAAGAATTTTGTGGTGGGCCACACGTAGAAAATACTGAAGAACTTGGAACCTTTAAAATCTTAAAAGAAGAAGCTGTTGCATCAGGAGTTAGAAGAATAAAAGCAGTATTAGTTAGCTAATTTTTTCACCATTAAGCCGTGTTTTTATTAAATTTAGAACTTTTGTCTATTGATTTATTGTGTAGTATAATATTCGCATATGATTTTAGATAAAGTATTTCAAATAGAGCGTCCGTGGGGTAATTTTAGGCAATTTACTTTAAATGAACCATCAACGGTAAAGATTTTAACCGTAAAACCGAATGAAAGCCTTAGTTTGCAAAGTCACAAAAAACGTTCTGAATTTTGGCATGTGATTTCAGGAAGTGGAACCGTTCTAATAGGAGAAATTAAAAAAGATACTGTTGTCGGAGACGAACATGAAATACCAGTTAACACGAAACATCGTCTATCTTCAGGGAATAATGGGATACAGGTTTTAGAGATTGCTCTTGGGGATTTTAATGAAGAAGATATTGTTCATTATGAAGATAAATATGGTAGAGTGTAAATAGTTAAATATTAGATGCCTAAAATTTTAAAAGATATAAAAAATATTCTCAAAAAGAAATCTTCAAATAAAAAGAAGTTTATTGATGTTAAACCTAAAAAAAAGTTAGTAAAAAAATTTTCCAAAAAAGTAGTTTCGAAAAAGGTAACAAAAAAAGATGCTAAAAAAGCAAGCCCAACACTTGAGCGCTTTGTTGGTAATCCTATTATTCATCCAGCTAGGAATATGTATTGGGAATCAAAAGCCACTTTCAATCCAACTGCTTTTATCCACGATGGTAAGATTCATGTAGTGTATCGAGCGGTAGGAGTAAATGACACATCGACTCTAGGGTATGCATCAAGCAATGATGGATATTATCTTTCTGATCGAACTTTTAAACCAATTTTTATTCACAAAAATTATCGAGAGAACACTGAAGAACCTCTTTTTTATAGTTCAGGTGGCGGATGGAATGGTGGAGCAGAAGATCCAAGAATCACAAAAATTAATAATATGCTTTATATGACCTATACCGCTTTTAATGGTTGGGGTTCTGTGCGCATTGCTTTGACTTCTATTCATCTCGAAGATTTTTTGAATAAAAAATGGAATTGGAAAAAACCAGTATTAATTTCTCCACCAGGAGAGGTTAATAAAAATTGGGTTATTTTTCCTGATAAAATTAATGGTAAGTATGCGATTTTACATAGTTTTTATCCAAAAATTTTAATTAGTTATTTTGATAGTCTTGATGAATTAGATGGTACTAAATTTATTAAAAGTAACAATACAAGGCCGATAGACGAGAGTAGAGATTGGGATAGTTGGTTTCGGGGAGTGGGGCCTGCTCCAATAAAAACAAAAGAAGGTTGGTTGGTTTTTTACCATGCTATGGACCACAACAATCCAGACAGATATCGAATGGGAGCATTGTTGCTTGATTTGAAAGATCCAACAAAAATATTATATCGCTCAAAAGAGCCAATTTTAGAACCAGAAGCATTTTATGAAAATGAAGGACATAAGTGGGGAGTAATTTATTCCTGTGGAGCAGTAGTAAAAGGGGAAGATTTATTTATTTACTATGGTGGAGCTGATATGGTTACTTGTGTAGCTACCGCAAATTTGAAACTTTTCCTGAAAGAACTTATTTCAACCGGTATTACAAAATTAAAGAAGGGAGGAAAGAAAAATTGATATGTATGTAGTCAAAAGATCAGAACACAATCCGTTTTTAATCCCAAATAGAGATCATTATTGGGAAGAATTTGCAACTTTTAACATGTGTCCTATTGTACATGGGAAGAATATTTATGGTCTTTATCGTGCAATTTCTGCTTTTGATGCACTTCGAAATCCACATCAAATTTCAGTAATAGGAATAGGAAAAAGTAAAGATGGGATTCATTTTAAAGAATGTACTCAATTTATTACACCTAGGGAAGAATGGGAACAGTTTGGATGCGAAGATCCGCGAGTTACCTATTTTGAAGGTATTTTTTATACTTTTTATACTGCTATATCAAAATATCCAGTAGGGCCTGAGGGAATTAAGGTTGCAGTAGCGCTATCTCATGATTTAAAGAAAGTTTATGAGAAACATTTTGTGACTCCTTTCAATGCAAAAGCAATGACTCTTTTCCCAGAACGAATAAATGGAAAGATAATTGTGATCTTTTCTGCACATACTGATTCTCCTCCAGCAAAAATGGTTATTGCCGAAGTAGATAAAATGGAAGAATTATGGGCCGGGGATTTTTGGGAAAAATGGCAAAAAAATATTGATGAACATGTTATTGACCCAAGAAGAGATGAATATGACCACGTTGAAGTCGGGGCTCCACCAATAAAGACAAAATATGGTTGGTTGCTTGTTTATTCTCATATTCAAAATTATTTCCACAATCCAAATGGTGGAGACCGAATTTTTGGTATCGAGGCTTTACTTTTAGATCTAAAAGATCCTAAAAAAATTATAGGTAGAACAAAGGGTCCATTGCTCGTACCAGAAGAATCTTACGAAATGTCAGGGCATATCTCAAATGTCATCTTTCCAAGCGGAGCACTACTTTTAAAAGAAAAACTTACTATTTATTATGGGGCTGCTGACACTACAGTGTGTGTGGCTCATGTTAATATTAATGATTTAATATTTTCAATGCATCCAGATTTTCGTGATGACTGGTATTTTAAAAGATCAGTAAAAAATCCTATTTTATTACCCAACAAAGAACATAACTGGGAGTCAAAAGCAGTTTTTAATCCAGCGGCAATTGAAGTTGGTGGCAAGATTCATATCTTATATCGGGCTCTTTCAGAGCATAATACATCTTCTTTTGGATATGCATCTACTAAGAATGGTGTTGATATTACAGAACGACTCGCAGACCAAGCATATTTACCGAGTGAAGAATTTGAAAAGAAAAAAATTGATAATGCAAATTCTGGATGTGAAGATCCACGGCTAACAAAAATTGGGAAAAATATTTATGTTTGTTATACCGCATTTGATGGTATCGGGCCACCGAGAGTTGCAGTTTCGTCTATCACTCTGAAAAATTTTCTTGCAAAAAAATGGAATTGGGAAAAGCCGGTATTGATAACACCAGCCGGTTTTGACGACAAAGACACTTGTCTTTTTCCTGAAAAATTAAAAGAAGGGTACTTTATTTTACACAGAGTTGGAAATGAAATTTGCGGAGATTATTTTAAAACACTTAATTTCAAAAATGAATCAGTCAAAAAATGTATTCGAATTATAGGGCCGAGAGAAAATTCTTGGGATAGTGCAAAGGTAGGGATAACGGCACCACCAATTAAAACAAAATATGGCTGGTTGTTGCTTTACCATGGTGTATCGAAAAGTCATTCTGCATATCGGGTCGGGGCACTTTTGCTTGACTTGAAAGATCCAGCGATAGTTCTTGCTCGTTCTACTGACCCGATATTTGAACCAGTTGAACAATATGAAAAAGTTGGAATCGTAAATAATGTAGTCTTTCCATGTGGGATGGTAGTGAAAGATAAACTCTTATATATTTATTATGGGGGAGCCGATACTGTTGTAGGAGTAGCTACAATGAAATTAGATGTTATTTTAAAAGCACTTGTGCACGGATTAAAGTATTAAGAACTCCTAAATTATCTAGTTTATTAAAAGCAAGAATAATGCTATTATTTAGATGTGCTTTAATGTCGTTATTATAAAAATAATTTACGGGAATCAATTGATTTCCAACTTTTAACAGAATGAAAATAAATTTTCAAGCAAAAAATATAGAGATTACAGATGCAATACATGATTATGTAGAAAAGAGAGTAACAAACTTAGGTAAATTATTGTCTGACATAGAAGAGCGTGATGGAGAAATCTCTGTCCTTTTTAGTCTTTCAAAAACTACTCACCATCATAAAGGGGGAGAAGTATTTCATGCAGATTGTTCTATAAATATTAAAGGAAAGAAATTTTATGCGAGTGTGAATAAACAAGATCTATATGAAGCAATCGATGCCGTCAAAGAAGATTTGTTTATGGAAATTACGAAAAATAAAGATAAAAAACAGACTTTATTTAAACGCGGAGCCTCAAGTGTAAAAAAAATGATGAAAGGACTTTCAAAAAGAAATCCCTTTACTTCAAAATACTAATATATTTTTTAAAAAAATATATAAAAAACTCTATTAACTACTTTAGTTTGGTAAAGTGGAATATAAAAATGAAAATAAAAGATGTCAGAATTGCACAAAAGATTTTTTAGTAGAATCTGAAGATTTTAAGTTTTACGAAAAAATAAATGTTCCAGCTCCGACTTTTTGTCCGGAGTGTCGGATGAGACGTCGTTTTGCTTTTCGAAACGAACGAGCACTTTACAAAAGGGTATGTGACGGAAGTGGAAAAAGTATTATTTCCGTATATTCGCGAGATGTGCCATTTAAGGTATACGAACGTGATTACTATTGGTCTGATGCATGGGACGCATTATCTCTTGGAAAAGAATTTGATTTTTCAAAGAATTTTTTTGTTCAACTAATGGAATTACAAGAGAAAGTTCCGAGAATAAGTTTAAATGCCAATTTTGTACACAATAGCGATTTTTGTAATTATGTTGGTGATGTAAAGAATTCCTATCTTTGCTTTGGCTCGATTGCAATAGAAGATTGTATGTATGGTTCCCCATATGAATCAAAAAATTGTGTTGATACTTATCTTGTGCGAGAATGTGAATATTGTTATGAATGTGTAGATTGTGAAAAACTCTCTCATTCACTTTTTGCCCAAGATTGCTCAAATTCCTTCGATTTAATTTATTGTTTTGATTGTAAAAATTGTCAGGAATGTATTGGTTGTGTCGGGCTTCGTGGGCAGAAATATTCTATTTTCAATAAAACATATTCAAAAGAAGATTATCTTAAAAAGAAAAAAGAGTTACTTTCAGTTGGGACAAAAGGGTTTGAAAATATAAAAAAAGAATTTTTGAAATTAAAGTTAACTATTCCACATAAATTTGCAATAGAATTGCAGTGTAAAAATGTAACAGGGAATAATATTGTGCAATCAAAGAATACGCACAATTGTTTTGATGTAAAAAAATGTGAGGATCAGAAATATTGCGTACGGATGATTGACGGTAGAAATGTTTACGATGCAAATTATTGTGAATTTATGGAGCTTACTTATGAGCACATCTCGTTCTGGAAAAATAATAATACAAAATTTTCGAATACCTGCGGAGAATCAAATGAAGTTTCATATTGTGATTTTTGTTATGTTTGTTCTTATTGTTTCGGTTGTGTAGGTTTAAAAAATAAATCTTACTGCATCTTAAACAAGCAATATACCAAAGAAGAATACGAGGCTCTTGTCCCTAAAATAATCAAACATATGAGTGATTTACCATACATAGATAGTAAGGGCAGAATATATAAATACGGGGAGTTCTTTCCACCTGAACTGAGTCCATTTTGCTACAACGAAACCATAGCCCAAGAATACTTTCCTTTAACCAAGGAAGAAGCTCTAGCACAAGGATATAAGTGGAAAGATAATGTTGAAAGAAATTATAAAATAGACATTAAAAATGAAGATATTCCAGATAATATAAAAGAAGTAGATGAAGCTATCTTAGGTAAGGTAATAGAGTGCGAACACAAGGGAACCTGCAATGAACAATGCACTGAAGCCTTCAAAATCATAGGAGATGAACTTAAATTCTACCAGAGAATGAATCTTCCTATTCCACATCTTTGTCCTAACTGCAGACACTACAATCGCTTAAGACAAAGAAATCCTTTAAAGCTTTGGCATAGACATTGTATGAAAGAAGGATGTCCAAATGAATTTGAGACTTCGTACTCTCCAGAAAGACCTGAGATTATTTATTGTGAGGGATGTTATAACAAGGAGGTTTACTAAATAATATTTGCAATAAATATGCAGGGGCGTAATAATTGCAAATTATAACTTAGCTAGGAAAGGCCTAGGTAAAAACGAATAATAATAATAATAACGTAATAATTTACAAAGTATAATAAATGTGCTGTTGTAATTAACAATAATAGTCCTTTGACTTTAAGGTCTTTTTTAGGTTTTAGCATATGAAATTTTCTGAGGTTCTTTTTAAGTATGGGAATTTCGGAAAGTTTCATATGTTTAACTAAAAAGCAATCATTATGAATGAAATAGCAGAAATAAGAGAGAAAGTAAAAAAAATTACTTCTTTCGGAATAGAAGAAATGATGTTGGGAGCTCTAAAAAATTCTATTCAAAGATCCTTAGCAGCACTTATTTGTGCAGGAGCAAATGAAAAAGATTTTAAAATTGGGCCCCTTGATTCTTGGGAACATCAGTTGTACTACTTTAATCCTACGAGAAGTAGGCGTGCTTTTTGTGAAATAATGCGGGGAACTTTTGGAATTTCAATAACCAAGGTGGGTAATTCTTACGAAAACGAAGGTGGACCTGACGAAAAGTTCTTTCTTGATTTTTCAGTGGAATAAACAGTTAAATTTATTTTGTAAAAACCTGGTCAATTTCTATTAATAATTGATCAGGTTTTTTTATATTTATTTCTACAAATGAATCAAACTCATTTTATGGAGTTGATGGTAACATATAAATTATATTTTTAGCCATTCCATTCCATTCCATTTCTTTTTCGTTTTCGGGAATAACCCCAGTAGTAGAGCAAAGCTCACTACGGGGCAGGTTTTTAGAATTTATATGTGGTTTCTTTACCACCTTCTGATATTATTTTCTTTATTACAAATTGTCCATTTTCTAGTTTTGCATCTGTGATTATTATTCTTTTACCGTCTTTAAAAAAGAAAGTGCGGGGCCAGGTGGCATAAGCACGGAATTTATTATAATTTTTTATAGGGTCATCGTTTAAATCAATTAGACCGTCTTCTTTTTTAATTTTTTTACAATGGGTAGCCAATGATTCATCTTGGGGGATAGGATTAATTTTTCCTGCTATAAAATCTGGTAAAGTTTTTATCAACAATTCTCCACCAATTTTAATCAAACGAGCTCGTGATTCGGATGCTTTTTCATCAGGTAATATTTCTATTTTTTCTTGGGCAATTATGGGGCCCGCGTCCATTTTTAATTCCATTTTCTGGATTGAAATACCGGTTTCCTTGTCTCCATTTAAAATTGCAGATTCGACAGGGGAAGCGCCACGATATTTCGGAAGTAGGGAATAATGGATATTTATTGAGCCAAATTTTGGAAAATTTAGAATTTCTTCAGGCATGATCTTACCATATGCAACAACCAAAAATAAATCTGGTATATTTTGTTCACCACGAAAATTTTCTGCTGAAAATTTTCTCTGTCCGTCGCCGTCGCTTCTCCCAAGGGTTCCCAAAACATTCCAGATTTCTTTTTGGTTTAAATTCTCTGGCTGAATATATGGAACGTTATTTTCTATTGCCCAAATTTTTACGGGTGGGGGAGTTATAATCATTTTTCTTCCTTGTGGTCTGTCGGGTGCAGTGACAACGAGCGACGGCAGGAAGCCATTTCCCTTGAGAATTTCTAATGTTTCGGATGCTACGTCCGGAGTTCCAAAAAATACGAATTTTAAGGGTTTACTTTTCATTGTTTATATAGAATAACACATATTTTTCTTTTAGTCTTTATTTCTAGGCATATATTTGGTATACTAAAAAAACCATGGAAAAAAATAAGGTTCTTGAAAATCTTGCGCAATTGCTTTTAGATAACAAGCAAAAGATTATTGATGTGAATACGGAGGACCTAAAAGCTTATACGGGCAAGGATGAAGCGATGTTTGATAGATTAAAAGTAGATGAAAAAAAAGTTTCAGGTATGATCGAGTCGGTAAAAATAGTTCTAAAACTTGAAGATCCAGAAGGAAAAATTTTGAGTTCATATGATCATGAGAATGGAATGAAAGTTGTGAATAAAACTGTTCCTTTTGGAAAAATTTTAATTATCTATGAATCAAGACCAGATGTAACAATCGAAGCTTCTTGTATTGCCTTTAAAGCAGGAAATAGGGTATTGCTCAAGGGTGGAAAAGAAGCAGGTAAGACAAATACAGTACTAGTAAATCTATGGCAGGAAGCACTAGTTAAAAATGGTATGGAAAAAGATTTTGTAAAATATCTTGATTACGACAGGGAACAAACAAAAGAATTAATAATAAAAAATACAGAAAAAATAGATTTAATTATCCCAAGGGGGGGAGAAGGTTTAATAGATTTTGTGGTACAAAATACTAAGTTGCCTGTGATTGTTAGTGGTAGGGGGAACAATTTCTTGTATGTAGACAAAGAAGCTGATTTTCAGATGGCTTTGAAATTAATTCTAAATGGCAAATCAAGAATTAGTGTATGTAACGCTCTCGATAAAGTTTTAATTAATAAAAATTTACCAGACTTAGTATCTTTTGTTTCGCATCTCACTGATGTTTTAATTGAAAGGGGAATTGAAGTTCAAGGTGACAAATCTGTGTCTCAATTTACTGAAAAAATAAAAGTAATAGATGGAGATGAAATTTTTGGTCAAGAATTTTTGGCAGCAAAAATATTTTTAAGTTTAGTTGAGAACGTGGATGAAGCAACAGAGAAAATAAATAAATATTCAGGACACCATTCTACGTCGATTGTAACCAACAACAAAGAGACAGCTAGAAAATTCCAAGACGGAGCAGATTGTGCCGCGGTTCATCATAATTCTTCTGTTAGATTGACTGACGGTGGACAATTTGGTTTCGGAGCAGAAATAGGAACAAGTACTCAAAAATTGCATTTCAGGGGGCCAATCGGAGTCGGACAATTAGTTACCAATAAATGGTATATAAATGGTAGCGGTCAAATAAGAGAATAATTTTATGAAAAAAAAGAAATTAATTTTAAAAATTGGAACCTCAACTCTAACCGCAGGGACTAATAAAATTTCACTTGAGAAAATAAGAGATATAGCAAGACAGGTAGTTAAGTTAAAAAAAACTTATAATGTTGTCTTAGTTTCATCTGGGGCTATCGCTACTGCAAAACAGTTTATAAAAATAGATGGATATCTCAAAGATGTTGACTCAAAACAAGCGATGGCTGCTATTGGGCAACCAAAATTAATGAAAATATATGATGATATTTTTAGTAGATTTGGATTAAAAGTTGCTCAATGTCTCATGACCTATCGCGATTTTGAAAGTAAAAATGCTAAAGAAAATACAAAAAATACACTTAATAAACTACTTGAATGTGATTATATTCCAATTATCAATGAAAATGACACTTTGGCGATTGAAGAGATAGTTCTAGGAGACAATGACAGACTGTCGGCAATGGTGGCTTCGATTTTAAATGCTGATTTATTGATCATTGCATCGGATGTGAATGGTTTGTATGACAAAAATCCATATTTACACAAAGATGCAAAACTCATAAAGGAAGTAAAAGATTTAAAAAAAGCTGCTTCTTTTATTCAAGAAAGAGTTTCAAAATTGGGTGTTGGAGGAATGAATTCTAAAATAGAAGCTGCTCATATTTGCAAGAAAAATTGTATTGAGATGAGAATTATAAATGGTGGTGGTAAAGATTTTTTAATAAATGCTTTAAATGGAAAAGTTCCTTTTACAAAATTTAAATTCAAGAAAATATGAAATACGGATTCATTGGATTTGGAAATCTAGCAAAGGCAATCTATCGGGGATTACAAAATGAATCTAGTATTTCATTTTCTTATGTTGATAAATTAAATAACGAACAAGAGCCTGAAAAACTTTCAAATATAAAAGAGTTGGTATTAAATTCTGATGTTATTTGGGTGTGTGTGAAACCACAGAACCTAGAAGAAGTTTTAGAAGAACTAAAGAATCTTGATTTAAAAAATAAAATTATTGTCTCGCCTGTAGCAGGTAAGAGTATTAATTATTATGAAAAATATTTAGGTACAAATGCAACTATCATAAGAATAATGCCAAATCTTGCCATGGCATATGGAAAATCCGTAACTGCCTATGTTTTAAATAAAGAAGAATCGGAAATTTCTAAAAAAGTGAAAGAAGACCTGGGGAAGCTTGGTAAAGTTATAGAAATTTCGGAAGACAAATTTGATTTATTTACTGCAATTTTTGGTTCGGGACCCGCTTTTCTTTTGGAAATATTTAAAGTTTTTAAAGATAAAATGGGGGATTTAGAAATTTCCGAAGAAACTCAAAATGATTTACTTTTTGGGTTAGTTGATGGCACAAATGCGTATTTCTCTGCTTTTAAAAATGAAAAAAGTATTACAGAATTAGTTGAAAGAATTACAAGTCGTGCTGGAGTTACCGAAGCAGGACTTAAATCTTTCAAAGAAAATAATATAGATAAATTACTTGGTGATGTAATAGTCTCTGCCCAAAATCGTTCTAAAGAAATTGGTGGATAAATTTATTTATTAGGTTTTTCTTCTTTAATATCTGTCGCGTGGTCAATAAATAGAACACCTTTTAGGTGGTCTGTTTCATGTTGGAAAATCTGAGCAAGTAGTCCTGATGCTCCACGGGTAAATTTTTTACCATTTTCATCATAAGCGGTAACGGTTGCTTTGGTTGAACGGAGAGTTTTTCCGTAGAGCCAACGAACAGAAAGACATCCTTCAGGCAACCAATCTTTTTCCTTAGATAATTTTGAAATTAAAGGATTTATGAACACCATATCTTTATAATCTTTTTTTTCTTTTGGAGTTGTAGATAAATTTTTTCCAGTTAAAAAATCTTTATCAAATATTTTTCCCGATACAACGAAAATTGAAAGGGAGTAGCCTATTTGGGGGGCAGCAATTGCCACACCATCATCTTGGCTTTTTAATGCCTCGCTCATTTCTTTTAGTATTTTTTGTATTTTTGGAGTTTTGATTAGAGATACAGGAATTTCTTTTACTGTCTTTCGCAAAACTTCATCACTTTTTTGAACAATTTTTTTCATACTTATTTTCTATTTTAAATCTTTTAGATAATCTAAAAGCTTGCTCAATTTTACAGTCTCTTGAGATCTGTTTGACATATCACGTACAATTACTGAATCAGAAAGTGCTTCTTTGAGTCCAAAAATAAGCACATAGGGGATGCCTGATTTTTCAGCTGAAGCAAGTTGAGAACCCAGATTGTCTTTTGATAGAGTCTGAGCTATTGGAATATGAGCTTTACGCAAAATTTCAATTACATTCAAACTTTTTAATTTTGCTTCAGGTCCTAATTGCACAAAATATACTTTTGGTTTTTTTATTATGCGTGGAGCAAGTTTCTTGTACCATGGAGCCGCTACAATTCTGTCTACTCCAATTGAAAAACCTACCGCAGGAACTTCTTTTTTACTACCAATCTGACGAGCAAGGTAATCATATCTACCACCACCAGCAAGAGCCAGTGGGGGAACACCTTCTTCAGTTTTTTCTTCAACAATTTCAAAGACAGTACGTGTGTAATACGAAAGTCCACGGACTAAATTTTTATTGATATTATACTGGATTCCCATTTCTTCTAAATATTCAAGTACTTCTTTAAAATGTTTTTTACAAGAAGGACACAAAAAGCTTATTGAATCAGGAGCTTCAACATTTATTTCGATTGTTTTTGGATCTTTTGAATCTAGAATTCGTAGAGGATTTGTTTTTAATCGTTCTCGGTCAATTGGTGCAAGACTGCTAATATTTTTACGATAATAACTTGTAAGTTCTTTTAGATAACCATTTCTGCATTCTTTGTCACCAATCGAGTTTATTTCAACTGAAAGATTTGGAGCACCTGCTTCTTCGAGAATTGTAATACTAGCTTTAATGACCAGAGCATCCATAATACTTTTTTGACTTCCCAAAGAATCCAAATCAAATTGGTAAAATTGTCGGTAACGTCCACGTTGTGGATTGTCATGACGGAAAATTGGTCCATATTTGTAAAACATTACAGGTTGAGGCATGGTTTGCATTCCGTGTTCGATATATGCTCTCATGAGTGCTGCCGTGTGTTCAGGGCGTAATGCGAGTGCATCTTCTCCTTTGGTTTTTAGGGTGTACATTTCTTTATCAACAATATCAGTACCTTCGCCAATTCCTGAAGTAAAGACTCTTTCGTATTCAAGCATTGGAGTTTCAATTGGTTTGAAGCCGTAATATATTGCAACTTCTTGTGCTTTCTCGAAAAAACCTTGAAAGTTATAATATTCATCATTCATGATATCTCTCATACCTTTTGGAGTTTGTATTTCTTTTGGAGCACCTTTTCCTTGTTTTTTCATATTTTTTATTCTGCCTGTTTAAATGCACCAGGCATAAAACTTATTTTATTAATTGGTAATAATCTTAAAAATGCTTTTCCGATTAAAAGTTTTTTTGGAACGGTTCCCCAGTACCTAGAGTCAGAACTTGCGGGGCGATTGTCACCCATTACAAAGTATTCTTTGTCTCCTAGAACCATATGTCCATCTATGCCACCGGTATTTACGATAAAAGATTGATCTAGCTTAAATCCATTTGGATGTTCTTTGTTTGTAATTGTAACTTCATTTGCACTACTATTTATATCAATTGTTTCTCCTGGAAGTCCGATAATTCTTTTTATAAAAAATATTTTAGTATTGTTGGGATTTCGAAATACCACTACGTCATCTCTTTTTGGAGCGCCTAGAATATAAGAGATTTCATCAACAATTAAGTATTGTCCGTCTTGGAAGGTTGGTACCATCGAAGATCCAGATACAATAAAAGGCTGAGCGATAAACATCCTGATAGGTACAACGATGATAATCGCAATAAGTCCAAAGCGCACCAATTCCCAAAAGGATTGCCACCCAGTTTTCTTAATTTTGTTTTGTTCCATTTGACCATTTTATCACAAATGCTCCTTGACACAATGGGGTATTTTGTATTCTGATATTCAAATCTTTTAATAAAAAAACTCATGGATAAAGTTTTTAAGGGGTTTTGCGAGCGACGGCGAGCAAATTTCAGGATTTTTTAAGCTTCAAAAAATCCGTACCGGCAAAAATTTTGTCCATGAGTTTTTTATGATATTATATAAAGCATGAAACTCGTTGTAGGACTTGGGAACCCAGGAGAAGAATATGAAAATTCAAGACACAATACAGGCTTTATAATGCTTGATTTTATTTTGGGTAAAAAAATTGATTGGAAACAAGCATCTGGAACAAAAGCACTTTTCTTTAAAGATTCTTTAGGTGGAAAGCCTGTTGAATTTTTAAAGCCTACCACTTTTATGAATAACTCAGGGTTAGCTGTAGCTTATACAAAAGATCATCTTAAATTAAAATTGCAAGATATTGTAGTTATTTATGATGATATTGATTTGCCGATTGGAAGAATGAAAATCTCATATGATAAATCTTCTGGTGGACACAATGGAATTGAATCAGTTATAAAAAAATTAAAGTCTCGAGAATTTGTTCGTATCCGTATTGGTATCGCACCGGCAACCCCATCTGGAAAAATCAAAAAACCAAAAGGGGAGGAAGCAATGTTAAAATTCTTACTTGGTAAATACAAAGATGGGGAACTCGCAGAATTAAAAAAACTTTCAAAAAAAGTCAGTAGCGCACTTGAAACAATCTTTACAGAAGGGAAAGAAAAAGCAATGTCTCTCTATAATCAATAAAAAATCCCACAAAATATAAATCTAATGATTCATGTTTTGTGGGATTTTACCTGCGACGAAACTTTCTTATGTTCCTTTTTTGCTTTGGAGCTTTTCCATAAGAATAAGTTTTTGGTTTTTTAGTTACCTTATCTATGTGTTTATATGGCTCGGAGGCATTGTCTCGATTGTACTCATAAGCTTCCTGTTGTTTTTTTAAAAAGAATGTTTCTTCTTCTTCAGTAAGGGGAACTTTATTTTCCGCTCTTTTATTTAATACAAAAATTTCTTTTTCTACATCAGACATTTTACTAAATGGTACAGTTGAAGACTCAATAGGAACATTGTCATGAGGCAATTCAACTTCAGGTTCTTCAGTAAAGAGAGCAAGCTCTGTACCGAGATTTTCCTTAGGTTTTTCTTTATTAGAAGCCGTATGTGGTGGCTTCTCTTTCTTTACCCTTTGAACATCAGGGAAAAGATCGGGCATGCCAATAAATTTCTCCATATAATTATATTTTATTATTAAATCTATCTTTTTGCAAAGAAAGACAGAGGAACAATGGCTCACTCCGATTAATATTATGCTCCTTTATATTAAAAAGGGAAGTTACCCCTGAGGTCTTGCCTCAGGGGTAGTGGGGAATGAGCTTTGTTTTATAAAGGCTTTTTGTTGGCTTGACTTTTGAACCCTAATATGCTATACTACTCGGGTATTTTGTACCTTTAAAACATTCATGATTTTTGGTTTCAGTATAGCTTTTTGGATATCAATTCGTTGGTTTTCAGGAAGCTATACTGTCTGATAAAAAATGATAGTTAAGCAAAACTTATTTGTAATTTTCACTATTTTTAAATCATTTAAACCAAATTTCCTATGAAAAAGTCAATTTTTTTGTTTTTGGCACTAACTGCCATTTTTTTTACTTCCTGTTCCCAGCATAAAAACACCGGGGTGACTGCAACTTTACTTGGGCGTGCAGAACAATCTTGGTACAAAATTATTCCCGAGGGAACTACCCCATGTAAAGTAATCCTCCAGAACGGAGACACTGCAATTGTTCTTATGAACACAGGTCAGTTTATGGGACAGAAATCTGGGGCAAAGGGTCACATTGAACTCGGAGGAAAGTTAAAATATTTTTTCCCTGATGTGCCTGCAGATTTCGACAATATCCCCGTAACGATCATTGCAAAAACTACTGGAGTTTCAGCGATTATTGTCCCAAATGGATGTGTAAAATGTGATGCTAAATTTCCCAATGGGGAACTTTTTCCGGTCTCAGTTAATATCAAGGACCACCCTGAAAGCAGTTTTCCATTCAAAGGATATGTTGAAATAAAATCAATCATATTCGCTGGAAATATTTCCTTTCACAAGGAAAAGATATAAATGTCTCGAAAAATCGTTTTTCTCAAAGGCTCGTCACAGATCAGTGACGCGCCTTTTTTATTTTGCAATTTTATATTTAGTTTAGCCTTATTTTATTAGAGTTTTGTATGCTTGACTTTTGAACCCTAATATGCTATACTACTCGGGTATTTTGTATGTAAATTCTGGGCTGAAATGCAACTTTTCTAATAATTACTTTTAATAATACCAC
>CAZJQE010000008.1:0-19801 GCA_964548505.1 uncultured Candidatus Saccharibacteria bacterium
AAAAATATCCGTGCAGTATAAAATAATAATCCCGTTTCTTGATACTTTTTGATATGGGTGATTTATGCTAAAATACGTAAATGGCAAAAAATGAAAAACAAAAATCTTCTAATACAAGTAAAAAAAGTAACAAGGATATTTCTCAAAAAAATAAACTGAAAACAGAAACAAAACATGGCATCTGGGCAATTGTTTTTTTTGTCTTGGCATTGTTTTTGTTTATGTCTCAATTTAATATGGCAGGTCGTGCAGGACAATTAGTTTATAATTTTTTTAATTATCTTTTTGGATACGGATACTCACTTTTACCAATTCTTTTTATTTTACTCGGATGGTCTTTTGTAAAATCTGAAACTCCAAAAATAGGAATTACTCGTACGATAAGTTCGTTTATGTTTTTACTTTCAGGACTCGGTATTATAGACATAGCAGGAAGCAACCATGCCGGAGGATTTTTGGGAAGAATTTTATCGACTCCATTTATATATTTTTTTGACATCTATGCAAGCATACTTTTACTTGGAGCAATTTTAGTAATTTCAATTTTAATAATGTTTGATACCAAGCCTGCTCTCATTCCTTTTTTTAAAAGATTATGGGCATGGATACAAAGAAAAAAATATGTGGAAAGCCAAGAAAATACTGAAGATGAAAATTCTAGAGAAGAAAAAGTAGAAAAATTAGAAGAAGAAAAAGTGGAGACAACGGGAGATAAAGTAAAAAATGCATTAGGACTAGGGAAAAAAGAAAAAGAACCTAAAATTGAGAAAGAAGAAGAATTTACTCCAAAAAATCTAAAATTAAAAACTTATAGTGGGAGATCAAATTATGTGCCTCCCCCACTAGACTTACTGGAAGAAGATCAAGGTAAACCAAATACTGGAGATGTGAAAGCAAATGCAAATATTATTAAACGTACTCTCGCAAACTTCGGCATTGAAGTTGAGATGGATGAAATAACCGTCGGACCTACTGTCACCCGTTATGCTTTGAAGCCTGCCGAAGGAGTAAAACTTTCTCGCATCGTCGGACTTCAAAATGATTTATCCCTCGCCCTTGCTGCTCATCCTATTCGAATCGAAGCACCAATCCCAGGCAAATCACTCGTGGGAATTGAAATTCCAAATAAATCAAAATCTATCGTAGGTCTCGCTACAATGCTTGCTGATGAAAAATTCCAACATTCTCAAAAACCACTTACTGTTGTACTTGGTCGTGGAATTTCTGGTAAAGCAATTTTTGGAAATCTTGCAAAGATGCCACACTGTTTAGTTGCAGGAACAACCGGTTCTGGAAAGTCAGTTACGATTCATTCTATGATTACTTCCCTACTCTATCGAAACGGACCTGATGATTTAAAATTTATTTTAATTGACCCTAAGAGGGTTGAACTTACTTTATATAATAAGATTCCACATTTACTTACTCCAGTTATTACTGATGCAAAGAAAACAATACTTGCTCTGAAATGGGCAGCAAAAGAGATGGACCGTCGCTATGACATACTAGAAGCTGAATCAGTCCAAAATATCGAGTCGTATCACAATAATGTTTTTGGAAAAGGAGGGAAGAAAATGAAGAAGAATGGAGATGGTACAGAAACAGAAATAAATGCTGATCGTCTACCATATATTGTGATAATGATAGATGAACTTGCCGACATTATGAGTGCCTATCCTCGGGAACTTGAATCTGCAATAGTGCGACTTGCCCAAATGTCTCGTGCTGTGGGAATTCACCTTGTACTTTCAACTCAACGTCCTGAAGTAAACGTCATTACTGGACTTATCAAGGCAAACATTCCTGCTCGTATCGCACTAAAGGTTTCTTCTCAAATAGATTCTCGTACAATACTCGATGCGGGTGGAGCTGAAAAATTACTTGGTGCTGGTGATATGCTCTATTCTTCTGGTGATGCTCAACCTGAACGTTTACAATCAGCTTATGTTTCAGAATCTGAAGTAAAAAAAGTTGTAAAATACCTTGCAGATGCTTATAAAGATGAAGTCTTGGAAGAAATATCAATCTCAAATGGTTCAATTTCTGCTGATAAATCTATTTTTGAAAGCGTACTTGATGATGAAAAAGAAGAGGAAGAAGATGAATTGTATGAGGAGGCGCGTGAATGTATTATTCAAGCAGGAAAAGGTTCAACTTCTTATCTTCAGAGAAAACTAGGCTTAGGATATGCCAGAGCCGCAAGACTTATGGATATGTTGGAGAATCGTGGAGTAATAGGTCCTTCAGATGGTGCAAAACCAAGAGAAGTACTAGAAAAAATAAATCGAAATGAAAATGGAGAAAACGTAATATGAACCAAGACGCAAAAAAAATACTAAAGATATCTCTGGTTTCATTACTTTTTATATTAATTGCAACTTTTGCGTTTTTTAATTCAAGAAATTTGATTTTTGGAGTAAAAATAAAGAACGTAAATATTACTGATAATATGAAAGTTTCCGACAGTATTTTAAAAATAACGGGTATCGCAAAAAATGCAGTCAAACTAACATTAAATGGGCGGGAAATTTCAATAGACCAAGGTGGAAATTTTAATGAGACTTTAGTCCTACTTTCGGGTTATAATGTAGTCAATATTAAAGCCCAAGACAAATTTGGGCATGTAGATGAAAAAAATTATCAATTAATATATTAAAATTATGGTTAAAAAAACAAAAAAAGAAGATAAAACAATGGGAGAATCTAGTTTGAACGAAACATTAAAAGCACTTCAAACAAAATTTGGAGAAGGGGCAATTATGAAAATGGGAGATACTCCAAGAGTTGATCTTAATGTTATCCCTACTGGATCGCTTGGTCTTGATATGGCACTCGGTGTCGGTGGCATCCCCCGCGGACGTATTATTGAAATATTTGGACCAGAGTCAAGCGGGAAAACTACTCTCGCCTCGCATATCGTAGCCGAAGCCCAAAAATTAGGTGGAGTTTGTGCCTATATAGATGCAGAACATGCAATGGATCCAGAATATACCAAAAAACTCGGAGTAAAAATTAATGACCTATTGATTTCACAACCCGACACGGGAGAACAAGCACTCGAAATTGTTGAAAGTTTAGTTCGCACAGGGAAAATTGATGTTATCGTTGTAGACTCCGTTGCCGCCCTTACCCCAAAAGACGAAATTGAAGGAGATATGGGAGCATATCATGTTGGGAAACAAGCAAGATTAATGTCACAAGCTTTAAGAAAACTTACAGCAATTGTTGCTCGTTCAAAAACTGTTGTTATATTTATAAACCAAATTCGTATGCAGATAGGTGTAATGTTTGGCAATCCCGAAACTACTCCAGGAGGAAAGGCTCTTAAATTCTACACTTCAGTCCGACTCGACATACGAAAAATTGCTCAAATTAAAAAAGGAGAAGATGTCGTAGGCTCCCGCACCCGGGTAAAAGTAGTAAAGAATAAAGTTGCAGCACCATTTAAACAAACAGAATTCGATATTATCTACAATGAAGGAATTTCAAAGGAAGGCGAAATTATTGCTCTTGGCGAGAAATTCAAGGTAATTGAGAAAAGTGGCAATTCATATTTCTATGTTCCAGAAAAAGAAGGCGCTGAAAAGGTTAAGTTGGGTGTAGGTTATGATTCCACTCGTAAATTCTTGCGCGAAAAAGAAAATGCAAAACTATCAGGAGATATCCTAAAAGAAATAAAAAAGAAATTTGCTGAAGAGGTGTAAGTATTCCCCCTCTCCTTAATAAGGAGAGGGCTAGGGTGAGGTGAATTAAAATTCAAGAATCTCTCCCCTCCTTATTAAGGAGGGGAAGATTTTTGAGTTTGATTTTATAAGTTTTTCTGATAGTATGAAGACATTAAAATATTAACCGCAAAAAAATATGGCTACATTAGAATATAGTGAAATAAGAGGTGGAAAAATAATATTACACGACGACGAACCGTGTGAAGTCGTTGACTCTCATGTGGCTCGTACTCAACAAAGAAAACCTCAAAACCAGGTCAAACTCCGAAGTTTGATTTCAGGAAAGGTATTCCCTGCCACTTACCACGTTTCAGACAAGGCAGACGAAGCTGATATTGAAAAAAGAGATGTAAAGTTTTTATATCAAAATAAAGGTGAATTTTGGTTTTCAAGTCCTACCAACCCAGCAGACCGTTTCAAACTTGATGAAAGTCTACTAGGAAATTCTGCTAAATTTTTAAAAGCAAACGAAATTGTGGGAGCTTTAGTTTGGACCGATGAAGATGATGAAGAAAAAACTATCGGCCTCAAGCTTCCAATTAAAATGGAATTCAAAGTCAAAGAAGCTCCACCTGCAGTCCGAGGAGATACTTCAAAAGGAGGAATAAAGGTAATTATTTTAGAAAATGGAACTCCAATAAATGCCCCAATGTTTATCGCCGAAGGTGACATTGTCCGCATCAACACTGAAACAGGTGAATATGTAGAGCGAGTATAAAATTAAAGTTTTTATTTTGCAACGAAAGGAAGAAGTCCAAGGAAACGAGCACGTTTTACCGCAGCGGTAAGTTCTCTTTGGTTCTTTGAAGTAACACCAGTTCGCTTGTGGCTCATAATTTTGCCATTAGGATTTAAGAATTTCTTTAAAATTGCTATATCCTTATAGTCGATATGTTTTATATTGTTTGCTGAAAAATAATCTTGTTTCATATGTTTTATTTGTCCCGCCGTAGCTTTATGCGAAGGGGGATATTTTTATAATTAAAATGGAATGTCTTCTGGGTTAATGTCTTCTTCTGGGTATTCGATTGAATCCAATTCCTCACCTTTTTGTTCTCCTTGTGCTTTTGGAGCTGGTGTACTTCCTCCTGTTCCCGTTCCTCTTGGACCAAACTGAGTACGATCTGCAATAATTTCAGTACGATATTTTTTCTCTCCACTTGTTTTGTCGTCCCAACTTCTTGTCTGCATTCGCCCTTCTACAAGTATTGAGCTTCCTTTCTTCATATATTGGGCAACTGTTTCTGCTTGTCTGCCAAAAACTACAACATTGTGATAATCAGCAGATTCTTGTTTAGCACCATTCTTGTCTTTCCAAACACGATTGGTGGCCAAAGAAAATGAACAAACTTTTATCCCTGATGGAAGTGACCTTAATTCTGGATCACGAGTGAGATTTCCTATTACAATTGCTTTGTTTAAATACATAATTTTTTAATTTACTTTAATAACCAATTTATTCTGCAACCATTGCATCTATTTCTTTATCTATCTCCTCTTTATTGACTACAACAGCTTCTTCATTTTCAGCACTTTTCACTATTGGAGTTTTCTTTCGAGTAATATCTTTGTGGACAAATCTTTTTGCGGCAACAGTATTTTCTTTTACTGTTTTCATCGTTAAAAATCTAATGACAAGAGGATTCAAATCCAATTTCTTTTTTAAGTTTACAACTTTATCGGCATCCATATAAAACTTCATCCAACCAAAATAAGCTGTGTCGTATTTAGTTCGAACATTTTGAACTGTTTTCTGCATAGTATAAGCCAAATTTATCATTACTGGTATTTCGTCTGAAATTGCCTTTCCATCAAAAGAAGAAACTAACTCTTTTAAATCTCCGTAAACTATTGGAATTTCTTCCTCTTTAATTGAAGGAACTAATAAGTACCCAACTTCGTACACACGAGAATCTCCAACATTTAAGTTGTCTTCCCTTTCTATATTTTTATCATTATTTTCGTTTTCTTGCATAAGTTTCATACTACCAAAAACACCTCAAAAAGTAAACCCCCACACTTAATTTTAAGTGTGGGGGTAAAGTATCTGTCTTTCTTAATTCTCTATTGCATCTAATTCAACAAAAAAGTCTGCTCCTTTTCCAGGACCTTCAGACTCTACCCAAACACGACCATGATGAGCCTCCACAATTAATTTTACTGAGTAAAGCCCATAACCAGTACTATTCACATTTGTTTTTACAGATTCTTTCCCCCTTCCCCCTTCGGTAAATAAATTATTTTTATCTTCAGGACTTATGCCAATCCCAGTATCTTTTACAGAAAAGAGAATCTTTTTATTTTTCTTGTATAAAGAAACTGTTATCTTCCCTTCTTTTGTATAATTAAGAGAATTTTCTATTAGATTATTTACAACTTCTTTGAGCCAAAAAATATCACCATTGACTAAATAATTTTCATCTTTTATTTCAGTTTCTAGTTTCAATCCCTTACTATCCATTAAATCTTTTTTATGATTTACTTCTTCAAGGACGATCAATTTCATATCAACTGGCTTTATGTCATATTTTACTGTGCCTTTTTGTAAATTGGAAGCGTTCAAAATAAGGTCAACTGTTCGTACTCCCATTTCATCTGAATCGAGCCCTAATTCTGCCATTCTTTTTAGTTCCGGAGTTATTGCACCATAGCTTCCTTGTAAAATTTCCGAGAAAATATATTTCGTGTGTGTAAAAGAACCTTTAACCTTGTGGGTAATAAGATGTTCAAGTGATTCCCTTTGTTGGATAAGCTGTTGTAAATCCTTGTTTAAACTATCAACTTCTTTGTACAATCTTGCAAGTTCTAGATTCTGCTTATACATTGCCTCTGTTACTCTCTTGTATTCTTCAGGAGCAATAGAATTTTTATCGTCAGTTATCATAATGAATTATTATTTAAGACTTGAAGGAATTTCTTCTGGGGACATATTTACTATTAAATCTTGCACTGCATCATGACAAACAGCACGTGAGGCTTTACCGAATAGCCTTTCATATTGGGCAACAAGACGATTTATTATATCTTTACTATCCCCCGAAAAAGAAACAGAATCGTGTTTTTGACTAATCACAAGCCCAGAGACTTTTCCTGCTTCATCCCACGCCAAAGGACCTATCACAAGTTCTTGCTCTTTAATTATTCTTATTGGAATTTTTAAAATTGTATCCATAAAAATTAACTATTTTTTATTTTTTCAAAAGCAAAACCTATATAAATAATAGCTAAAGTCATAATAAAATATGAAATTGCATACAAATAATCTCCCCAACCACCAGCATACCAACTGCCGTGATTTGCTTGGTACAAAAAATTAAAATCACATATATATTGGACAACAAGAGCAAAAAGTAACAATAAAATTGGTCTTCTCATTATTCCACCTAAAAATTTTCTAGAAACAAAAAGTACAAGCAATGTTAGAGAAACATAAATTGCCTGACCAAAAGGGTACCCAAAATCTAAAAAGACTGTGAGTGGCTTAGACCAATCAAATTGATAACCTTTTAAAAAGAAAAAATATGAAAAAATCAACATTAATAGTGGAAACACTATTGTGAGAATTTTATTACTATAAGTTTTAGAAGAAACTTTCAGCCCAGTTGCACGCCCCAAAAGCAATACACCATATATATAGGATAAGACACTGCCAAAATATCCCACATCCCCAAGTGATGGATATGGTGCTTCAATTTTTGTAACTAAAGTATGATAATTATATATTAACTGTCCAAAAGACTGAAGAAACAAGCCTACAGAAAAACAAAGAATTGCTTTACCTATTATGCTTTTATATCCGCCCCAATATTTTGAAATAATTAAACCAAAAATTCCACCCATAATAGAAATAAGCATATAGGTAGAACTCCAAAAATGTTTAGCATCTACAATAGCATCAGGACTAAATGGTTTTACAAATAACCACCAAATAGTAATAACAACCATCAACACAATATCTGTTTGCACCATTCGGCTTTTAAAAAATTGCTTTATGTTTTTTATCATAATTATTGATATTATTATAATATAATTAGATTATATCACCAAACTCATTTAGTTAACAATGATAAGGAAAATTTCTTTAAAAAATGAGACGGAACATATGATTCTTTACTTTTTCTTAAACCAATTATTCCCAAATCTTGCTCATGATTCATATGCGTAATCTTTTTTTCACTTAATAATGAAGCAAGCTCACGCACTAGATGATCATTAATACCCTTATAAAGACGAGTTCTAGATTTTTGGAAATGACCCAGGTTGTGTGCATTGTGAGTATTTTCAGTTATTGATACAGCAATTAATTTATTTTTAAAATAAATTCCAATTGTAAATATTTTTACAGATTCTGAAAAACTTAAAAAACGAGATAATGCTAAAAATTCATTTTCAAAGTAATCAACAGAGTCTTTCCCTTTATCGTTAGCCCAATCATCAAATAAATTTATTATTTCGTCTTTAATTGCTGGGCTACTTAAATCTAAAATTTTTATTTCATGTGGAAATTTTTTTTTAAAAAATCTAAGATGTTTTCTTTTTACTTCAAATTTTCTACCTTCCATTTTTTTCAAACTATCCGTAGAAAATATATAATCAAAATGATCTCTGTCTTCCCCTATTTGAAATTTGTTATTGTCAATTTTATTTACTGATTCTTCTGGCACAAGTTTCAAAATTGGTTTTAACCCTTCTTTTGTTGAAAGATTTAACAATGTTTCTGCGGTTTCGTTCACTTTATGGTCACCTAAAAATGAGTAAAAAGGTTCTCCTGTTAAATAATCAGTAAATAAAACAACAAGATTATCATTTAGTTTAGATACTCTCATTTCTCCTTTTATATCCCAAGCCCACATAGAAATAAAATTAAAATCCGAGTAAGGCGGAAATTTTTTTGTAAACTTTTCTATTTCTTCCCTGTCAGTTAATTCTAATTTTTTAAAACTTGGGAATGTAGGAATCATAAATTTTATTTATATAACATTATATCATCTAGTATGAGAAAATCATAGAAACAAAAGCGTTGAACCAAGAATCATGACCACAATTGCAGAAAATTTCATTAAAAAATGTTTTTTAGAAAAATTTCCTGCTTCTACTTTTGGAAAGAACAAAAACAGAATAAACCCGTAAAGAAAAATAAAAAGTGGTTGAGTTCCATTTAATATATAAACTAATGCAATAGGAGAAATTAAAGCAGCAAAATTAAAAAATAATCGTCCAACTATATTCATGCTTTCAGCAAAAATATTTAACGAAACTATTTTTCGCCCACCTTCTTTTAAAAAACTTTTAAAATCATTACGATATACTGGAAAACAAAGAATAATAACACCAAAAATAAAGGCTCCGAGGTATTCCCAAAAAGAGACCGTCCAAAATGACGACTCAAGTCCAATAACTTTAAATATCACAGTATTGCTGGCTATAAGAAAGGAAGAAAAAAACATCAATTTGAAAATACGCCCCTTCCAAGTAAATTTACTAAAATCAATAGTCATAAGGACTGCCCCAATAATTATAAGAACTCCAGCTAAAATTTGTTTTAAGGAAAGATGTTCTTGTAAAAGAATTGCACCAAAAAAATAAGAAATAGGAACAATCATTTGCCAAAGAGGCGCCACAACAGAAACCTCATCTTCTTTCAATGCATACATATAAGGAATATAACTTGCAATAAAAATCATTCCTGCTATGATACTTGTGGCAATTTGGAATATTGAAATCTTCTGAATTGGAGCAAAAATAATTATTAAAATACAAGCAAGTCCCGCTGTAAGGCTAGAAAAAATCACCAACGCTTCAGGTTTTTTATTTTCTGAATATCTTGCTACTACATATTTATCAATATGATTTACAACTGCCCAAATCATTGGAGCAGCAAGTGCAAATAAAAACCAATTCATATATAACTATTATACATTATATTCCAAAAAGTCGTTTAGCATTCGCAACAATTGCCTGTGCAATAACACTCTCTGGTAAATTTTTTATCTCAGCAATTTTTTTTACGATTTCACATACATATGAGGGCTCGTTCCTTTTCCCGCGATACGGCACAGGGGCGACATATGGGGAATCTGTATCGGTTAAAATAAACTCAAGTGGAGTCTCGTGAATAACTGCAACATAATCACAAATTTCTGGTTTTGGTTTGTAAGTGATAGGCCCAGCAAAAGATACATGTATTCCCATCTCAACAAATCTTTTCATATCTTCTACGCTTCCGGCAAAAAAATGCGATACTCCAGAAACTTTGGCATATTGTTTTAAAATTTCTGCTGTGTCTTTGTATGCATTATAAGTATTATCAGTAGGATTATTTCTAATGTGAAGCATAAGTGGTTTCCCAACTTCATTTGCAACTTCAATTTGTTCTATCAACACTTTTTTCTGTTTTTCTATTGAGAGAGGATCTAAATGATAATAATCAAGTCCACATTCCCCTATCGCCACGACTTTCGAATCACGCGCAAGTTCTAAATATTTTTCTTTATTAAATTCTTCCTTATGAGACATAAAACCTTCTCCGCCAGTCTCTTCTTCATCATGAAATGATTCTTCGAGATGCACTGGGTGGAGCCCAATAATTGCATAAACTCCTTCTTTGTATTCATGCGCCATTTCTACTGCTCTTTTAGAAGTAGAATATTGACTGCCAACATTAAACAACCATGTATCTGCATTAAGCGCCCGATGAATCACCTCATCCGTATCATCACGAAACGCTTTAAAATTCACATGTGCATGGATATCAATATATTTTGGCATAAAACTGTTAGTTATTTCTAATTTATAAAATTACTCTATACGTATTAGGTGTTTGGCTTTTTTACACTCACCAGTTTCTAGATTTAAAGATCCCTCCCAATACTTTCCAAAAGCATCTAAAAAAATACCTTCCGGAGATAGACGAGGCACGGAGTATTTCACATATGGGGTCTGGTTTTTTTCTATACATTCATTAAGCTTGAATATTGCATCTTTTATAGAAATAACATTTTTTATTTCATGAAGACCATTAAACCAAATAGGATATTCTGAAATTGGATCAATAAAAGAAATCATGATACTATAATCCCCAATTGAATAAGCAAAGAGAAGGACTGTCTTTTCGATTATTTTTCCATTATACACCGGTATACCACATACAAACTTAAAGTGATCATTAAAATATTGCTCACTCATTCTTGTCTCAGAAATAACTTGTTTTACTATGGTATGCACGTAAATATCTTGTTCATTAATACTATCAGATTTTTTGAGACAAGAATCTTTCTGTTCTTTTATTTCTTCCTCAGTATAATTGATCTCTTTTAAGATTTTTGGGGTTATTTGTACATCGTTACTTTGTGGTGGTAATTCGGTAGGAAGGTTTTCCCCTTTTTTCTCTTTTTTAGTAACGAAAATAAACAAGCATCCTAATATTAGAAATAAAGAAATTAAGCCAATAATTAAAAATTTTTTTCTCATATTTTTATTTCCTCAAAAATAGTGGTATTTCTGGCATTATATTTTCTAAAACACATTTTTTTATTTTTTCTGCAGTTTCTGGTAAAAATGGCACCAACATATCGGTTGAAATTAAATACAAATCCCATAACAAAAACTTAATTTCTTTTTCTGCTTCTTGTCTATCGGTTTTTATTTTTTTAAATGGTTCATTCGATTGAATTGATTTGTCTGCCCAAGAAATTATATTCCATATTGAATTCATCGCTTTCGACAGGTCAAAATTGTCAATTGCATTTTTGTATTCTTTATAAAAAGAATCGTTTTCTTTATTAATAAAATCTTTATCAAAAGAAATATTATTCGCGGTTGCCATTTTCATAATTCTCGAAGTTAAATTACCTAAACCGTTGGCGAGTCCGGAATTATAGGAATCTTTAAATCTTTCAATTGTAAACGGACTGTCTTCGAAACTTCCAACTTCGCGTAAGAGAAAATATCGTAGTGCATCGGTGCCATATTCGCTCACGATATCTTTTGGATCAACTCCGTTGCCTAATGATTTAGACATCCTTACTCCACCCTCGCCTGTAATAAATCCGTTCACAACTATCTGGTAAGAATTTGGTACATCAGAGGCCATAAGCATCGCTTGCCACATTACCGCCTGAAAACGAGTATTATCTTTCCCGCAGTACTGTGTCGGATTTCCATTGACCCAATATTTACAAAAATTACATTCTTTATCAGGCCTAAAACTCGGACTTTGTGCGAGTTCGGCCGAACTTGCGCAATTAGCGCAAGTTTTAGGCCACCCTAACGTAGAAATATAATTTACGAGTGCATCAAACCAGACATACATTACGTGATCCACATCGTCCGGTACTTCTATCCCCCATGGCATTTTTTCTTTCAATCTTGAAATAGAAAAATCTTGAAGACCTCCTTTAATAAAATTTTTCATTTCATTCAAACGAAAATAAGGAATTACAAAATTTGGATTCTTTTCATAAAACTTTAAAAGTTTATCTCCAAAAACTGAGAATTTAAAAAAATAATTCTCTTCATCAATGAGTTCTAGCGCTCGCCCAGGATGCACCGGACACTCTCCAACATCATTTAATTCCGAATCTGTTTTTTCACTCTCACACCCTACACAATATTTCGCTTGATAACTTTTTTTATAAATATATCCATTGTCTTTCACCCTTTTCCAGAATTCCTGCGCCGCGATAATGTGATAGGGATCAGTAGTTCGCACAAAGTGCACATCCTGTGACATACCAAACATTTTAAGTTGCTCTTTAAAAATTTCAAATCCTTCATCGACAAATTTTTTCGGATCTACCCCTTTTTCTTTTGCTTTCTCATATATTTTCATTCCATGTTCGTCAGTGCCGGTATTGAAAAAAACATCAAAACCTTGAAGTTTTTTGTATCTTGCAATAGTATCCGCTCGCACGAATTCAAGTGCATGTCCCATATGCAGTGGTGCATTTACGTAAGGCAGCGTAGTGGTTAAGTAAAAAGTTTTTTTATTATTATCCATTTTTTGTTCTAATGGCAGTTTTATGTTTATCAATATCGTTAGCTATCTCCATAAACAATACCGCACCTGGAATCGCAAGGAATAATCCCCAAAAACCACCAAGTTCTACTCCAACAAGAACTGCTAAAATAATAATAAGCGGGGAAAGACCTGTAACTTTTTTTATCACGAGTGGAGAAAATAGATAAACTTCAAATTGATGAATTATTAAATAGGCTCCAAGTACCATAAGTGCAGTTGAAACACCTCCAGAAAGATATGAAAAGGAGACTGCAGGAACAAGAGCGATTAAAATACCATAAGGAATGAGTTCCATAATTCCAGCTATGATAGACAGAAGAAGAGCATATTCGATACCCATAATAGCAAGAACAAGATATGTCAAAATTGCAATAAGCACCCCTAAAAGTAATTGCCCTCGCATCCAAAGACCAATTTTTTTCTTTGTTCTTCTCCACAAATCAACAACGTAATCCTCGTGTTTGATAGGTAAAATAATTTTTAGAAAATCTTCTATCCCATTTTCTTGTATTGAAAGATAAAAAGAAATCACTGTAATAAAAATAACATTTAATATACTACCAAAGGCTACTGAAAGAGTTGTAAAAAATCCATCTGAAAGACTTGTAATAAAAGCTTTGGATGTTGCAAGTAAACTTGAGATAGACATACCATGAGACAAACCATTCACTACATCTTTTGCTCCAGAAAAAGCTTGATTGTTAAAATAATTTAGAAAATCTATTCCAGGAGCATATTTTGAAATGAAAACTGCAAAATTATAAACTTCGGTAATTAGAAGTGGAGCAAATAGATAAAATATTCCAGCTAAAAAAGAAATTGAAAAAACATAAATAATTACCACTCCAAAAACCCTTCCAATTCCTATTTTTTTAAAGGAAGGAATTGCGGATTCAACAAAAGAAGCTATGACCATAGAAGTGAGAATCACCAAAACAAAATCTCGTAATGTCCAAAATATATAGACAGCAAATAAAACTAAAACCGTTCGGATAATAGTCTCTGTAGATATTGAAATAGAATTTATACCATTTTTCTCAAACATCCCAATACTAAAATTTTTTAAAAAATTAAAAAAAATTATTTTATAATATTTGCCCCATCTACTAATTTTTTTTATATTACTTAATCAAAAATTTAGTATAGGACAAGTATTTGTATAATAACACAAAAAGCCCCTCCGGCAAAAGGCCGGAGGGGCTTTTTGGTAATCTCTTTAATTAATTGTAAAACTATTATCTGAAAAATCTTCAACTGCTGTTCCAACAAACCTTCCATACATCTTATATTGTCCAGGCTGAATGTTTACAGGAATTGTAAATACTTCTGTTCCATCATTTAGAGTTTGCCCAATCAAAATATAATAAATATTTGTTCCTTCTTGTATTAATCCAAAATACATTTCATCATTTGACGTAAACCCAGTACTTATCCAAGTTGAAGTAAATTGCTGTCCAACTGTAAATGTTTCCCCGCCATTTGGAGAAGTAATGGTTAGAGATGAAACAATATTTTCTGGATGTTTCATGACTGTTGCTTTTCTACCATTTGCCCAATCTTGAAAAGCAACATATGGAACATCATTTGAGTCAAAATCAAGAGATATAGATTGTGCTCCGTCTACTGAAAATCCTGGAGTCCCAACCGGCACCCAACTTGTACCATTAAATTTATCTACTGATGCTTTACCACAACCAGCACTATAACAAATGCCATTTGTGTATGCCACATAAGGAAAATTGTTTGAATCAATTTTCAATGAATAACCAAAAGCCATTCCTGATGAAATCCCTGGATTGCCAACCAATATCCAATTTGTACCATCAAATTTTGAGACAGCTACATTGTCTTCATTTTGACCATAGGTATAAGCAACATAAAGAATGTTATTTGAATCAATCGCCAAAGCTGATGACCAAGATGTGGCCCCTAAATTACCTATGTTTGTCCAACTAGCACCATCGTATTTTAATATCTTGGTACTACAAGTAGTAGTAAAACAATCAGATAAATAAGTAACATAAATAACATCATTTGAATCAATTACCATCGTTGGACCAACTGTATCATTTATTCCTGGATCTCCTACGTTCACCCAAGTTGTACCATCGAATTTCATAACAACTAATGATGCTTCATTTCCACTTGTATAATTTGGATAGGTAATATATGGAATATTATTTGAGTCAAATGCTAATGAAGTATAAAATGCTTGCCCTATAGAAAACCCTGGAGTACCAACTGGAACCCAGTTATTCCCATCAAACTTCATCACTGTTGCTTTATAATTATTCCCACCATCTTCATATGCTATATATGGAATATTATTTAAATCAAAAATAAAAGAAATGTTACCCGCTGACCCTGCAGAAAAACCTGGAGTACCAACTGAAACCCAGTTATTCCCATCAAACTTCATCACTGTTGCTTTATTGCTATTTAAATTATCAAGATATGCAACATATGGAACGTTATTTGAATCGAGAACTAAAGATGTCGAATCTGCCTGTGCCCCAGAAAACCCTGGATTCCCGACATTTACCCAATCTGAAATTGAAGCAAGTATCACGTTGAATGGATTTGATGTCGCAGAGACAGATGAATCATAAAGTTTTATTATATAATGACCTGCGATAGCAGTAGTTGGGATAGTAATTGTTCCTTGTCCAGAATTTAATACTGGAGTACTTGAGACTGCTCCATAATTATTCCCAATATCAATATATAAACCAAGAGTCAAATTTGTAGTGGAAGGAAGATTTTGACTTGTCCAAGTTACATTAATTTGCTGTCCAGTAGAAAATGTTTCCACCCCACTTGGAGAAGTTATAGTTATAGATGGAATAATTATTTCTGGATGTTTCATTACAGTTACCTTATTACTATTTGCACCATCTTGATAAACCACATATGGAACATTATTTGAATCAAGTGCGAGAGATACCCAATAAGAATCTGGTTGTGAAAAATCAGGAGTTCCAACCGGCACCCAATTTGCACCATCAAATTTCATGGTTGTTGCTTTATAACTATTTGCTCCATCTGTATATACCACATATGGAGTATTATTTAAACCAAAAGCAAGAGAGGTAAACATAGCATACCCCGGAGAAAATCCTGAAGTACCTACATATTCCCAGTTTGTACCATTAAATTTCATAACACTTGCTTTGTTTATAACATTCGTAGAACCATCTACAAAAGCAATATATGGAACATTATTTGGACTAATTGCTAATGATTCAGAACTTGCCTCTTCTGTAGAAAATTCTAAGCCACCTACGGTTATCCAACTTGTACCATCAAATTTCATTACAGTTCCTTTGTGACCAGTGGCTTCATTTCTATATGCTACATAGGGAATATTATTTCCATCGATCGCGAGAGAAGTTTCCAATACCTGATTGGTAGAAAATCCTGAAGTACCAACCGGCATCCAACTTGTACCATCAAATTTCATAACAGTTATTTTTAGACCATTTGGATAATCTTGAAAAGATACATAAGGATTATTATTTGAATCAAGAGCAAGAGAAATCCAAGATGCCATTCCTGCTGAAAATCCCGGAATACCAACTGGAATCCAACTTGTACCATCAAATTTCATTACAGTTATTTTATTACTATAACCATTATCTTGATAAGCAACATAAGGAATGTCATTTGAATCAATAATTAATTCAGGGAAAGCTGCAGGGCTAATAGAAAATCCTGGAATGCCTACATATTCCCAATTAGAACCATTAAATTTTTTCACAGATACTTGATAATTATCTCCGGCATCTGAAAAGGCTACATAAGGAATATTGTTTGAATTAATTGCAATAGTAGAATTCCATGTTTCGCCTAAAGAAAATCCTGGAGTACCTACATTTACCCAGTCTGAAACACTTGAAAGTACAATTGTAAAACTATTATCAGAAAAATCATCAATGCTCGAATTTGCATATCTTGCGTACATTCGATATTGTCCGACTTGAATGTTTGCCGGAATTGTAAATACTTCTGTTCCGTCATTTATGGTATTTCCAGTTAAAGAATAATATAAATTAGTTCCATCTTGGATTAAACCAAAATAAATTTCATCGGTTGCTGGAATTCCTGTTGTCGTCCACGTTGCGGTAAATTGCTGTCCCGCTGTAAATACTTCTCCGCCATTTGGAGAAATAATAGTTATTGAAGGATTAATATTGCCATACTTCATTACCGTTGCCTTATACCCGTTTGTTTTATCTGTAAAAGAAATATATGGATTATTATTTGAATCCATCGCAAGAGAAGAACATTCAATATTTACTATAGAAAATCCAGAGCTACCAAGATTAACCCAATTAGTTCCATCGAATTTCATTACAGTAGATTTTCCACCACTTGAAATATCGGTGAAAGAAACATATGGAAAATTATTTGAGTCAATAGCTAAAGAAGGATCCCATGAAACTCCGACCGAAAAACCTGCGTTTCCTACACTTGCCCAATTTGTTCCATCAAATTTCATTACAGTAGCTTTATTATTATTGCCTTCATCAGTATAAGAAACATAAGGAATATTATTAGAGTCAAAAACTAATAATGGACTATAAACATTGGCTACTGAAAATCCAGGATTCCCAACATAAACCCAATTATTACCATTCCACTTTTTTGCACTTGCCTTAAATATTGATGCATCTAAATATACAACATATGGATTGTTGTCTGAATCAATTTTTATTGAAAGAGTACCTACAGAGGCAGAAAATCCTGAATTGCCTCCAATAGATATCCAATCAGTGCCATCGAATTTTTTAACAAAACCTTTCCCTACAGTAAAATCTGAATACGCGACATATGGAATATTATTTGAATCAATAGCAATAGAAGTACTAAAAGTATAACCTGTGGCTAAATTACCAACATTAGACCACGTAGAACCATTAAACTTCATCACGTTTACTTCTGAATTATTTGAATAATCTGAATACACAACATAGAGAACATTGTTTGAATCTATCGCCAAAGATGAATGCGGAAGAATTAGTCCAGCAGAAAATCCAGGATTCCCAACATAAACCCAATTTGTTCCATCGAATTTCATAACAGTAATTTTGCCACTATTAGCATTATCAGAAAATGCAATATATGGAGTATTATTTGAATCAAGCACAAGAGAAGTGAAGGTTGCTCCACTTACAGAGAAATCTGGATTCCCTACATTTTCCCAGTCGGTATAAAAAGGAGTATTGAATTTACTAGCTAGAGTTTGTGATTCATTTGTTTTAATTTCTGTTTTTGTTTGGTCAGAAATACTTGTACCTATCTCCTCTGGAATACCTTTTTCAACCTGAGTAAGATTTTCTACTTTTATTTGATCTGAAATTTCTGTTTCAGTTTTTTCTGAAACAACTGAAAAATTTTCAAGAGAAGAAACATCTGTTTTAATTTGTGCATTTACTAAATTAAAAGAAAACATTAAACCAAAAACTGCGAACCCAATAAATATTTTTTTACTCATAGTTATATTTTTTAATACAAAAAACCCTATATAAATAAGGTTTCTTGTTATGCTAATAATTTATAATACTTTTTTAGTATTCTATATCTCTTTTGACAAAAAGTCAAGTTTATGTTTTATACAATATTTGCGCCTCTGCGTATTTATTGCAAATAAAAAAGACGGCAACCTTTTGAGTTCCGTCTCTTTGAGCAATTGTTCAAATCTTTATAATTTTTCTTCCTTCTAAAAAATACATCCCGGAAGGTAATCTCGAAAGATCAATACTATTTTCGCCGAAATGTAATTTATATTGAGAAATTTTCAGCCCATATATATTTACAAGCCAAACCATAATTTCTTTTTTAGATCCTGAATTAACGATCATTTTTCCTTCGGTTGGATTTGGATAAATATTTGTAATTAAATATTCATCTTTCTCCTTTAAACCAACAGGCATCCCAAGCATATATAATCTGTTACTTGTGTACACATACAAGTTTGTAGCATCATGGAATACTCCCCAAACCCAATCATCCCAGACTGTTTGATTTTCAATATCGCCATTTTTTACAACTCCTCCGACACAAGTAAAACCATTATACCCGGCACTTGCGTACGTATCATTATTAAATGATGATATCCCAGTGAATGCTCCTTTTGGACCAATTAGATTGAAGGCACCATATAATTTAGAATTAGAATCATTACTTACTGAATCATATAAAGAAGTTCCAGCAATTGTGTAATTTCCTAAAGAATCGATCGAAACAGGCATTGCTGTTCCTATTGTTTCCATTTCTATGGTATCAACAATCTCCCAACTATTTCCATCGTCGTTTGTTTTACAAAGAATACTTTTGGTGACTGCATCATAAGATTCAAGCACGAAAATAGCATTTGCCACTGAAAAACTTGTTGCAACTCCATAACAAAATGAAATATTTGGGGAATTTATTGTTGTCCATATTATCCCATCTAAAGTTTTCATTGCAACCCCGTGATAACCAAAAACAAATAAAATATTCTGATCAGAAGAGGTTGTTGATGCCCAGATAGTTTGGTTTAATACTAGGTCCCAGCTAGATCCATCAATACTGGAAAATAATCCTTCCATTCCACCAATAAATATCATTCCTTTAAAAAAGGAATACGTTGTTACTGTCACTATGGGGAATGAAAATTCTTCCCATGTTGTTCCTTTATCATAAGAACGATAGCATGTTTTGTAATCAAACCCCATTAAATATGTCCCATTTGGGCCGGAGAAAACCGGCATCATGCCATTTATGCACGAAGAGGGGAAATTGATTAACGTCCACCCTTCTTGAGCAATAGTATTCTTGCCGATAAAAATAGTCAGCAAAATTACGAAGAAAATTTTGATCTTTTTCATGGTCATTTGGTTTTTTAAAAATGTGAATAAAAAAATATATTTATTAAACACACCTCCCAGTGTGGTTTTTTGGAAACCATTTTGACATCCAAAAAACCACACTGAAACCAAAAACATGAACGTTTTCAAGGTTCTGAAGATTCTTGTTTGAAATGCAACTCATATAAGATATAAATATATGAGAAATA
>CAZJQE010000009.1:0-19758 GCA_964548505.1 uncultured Candidatus Saccharibacteria bacterium
GTTTATTTCTGCTTGCATTATTACTGATTCAAAACTCACAATTACTCGTTCTCCTATTGATTTTCTTTCTCTTGAACTTGAAAAATTAAAAAGAATGGGGTTGAAGTATAAAATTTTAAAAAGATATTATTCACACAATGAACGTACCAAGCTCGTTGATATTGAAATTTTTCCAAGTAAATTACATGCTCTTGCAGATAAAATTCACTCAAATCCGTATCCTGGAATCAACATAGACAATCTTCCATTTTTTGTCCCTATAGCAATTCGCGCAAAAGGTCAAACCATGATTCATGACTGGGTTTATGAAAATCGAGCTATCTATTTTACTGAGTTAAATAGATTAGGAGCCGATATTACTCTTGCAGACCCACATCGGGTATATATTCAAGGAGGAACCCCTCTGAAACCTGCTCAAGTCGTCTGCCCACCGGCTCTTCGCCCTTCGATGGTAATACTCATTTCTATGCTTGGAACCCCAGGAACTTCAATTTTACGCAACGTATATATGATAAATCGAGGCTATGAAGAAATTGCTGAACGTCTAAATTCCATTGGAGCTGATATAAAGATATTGAAGTAAAAAAAATATTTAAATTACTTTTTTACTGTAAACTTTTTTGTATTTCTTTCTACTTATATAGTACAAAAAACTATTCTTTAGTGAGCTAGAAAAATAATTTACGTGCCAATATGCTTTAAATCTTCGTTCGGAAGTTATTATATGGGAATCTTTTATAAAAATATATTTCGCATTATTTTCCCTTAATTTGTTTCCCAAGTCCGTATCTTCTCCTATTACTAAACTATTATCAAAACCTTTCACTTTCAAAAAGTGATCTTTTTTAACAAAACAATTTCCTCCAATTGTTTTGTTTTCTTTATTAAATAAATTCATCCGTTTCGTTACAAACTTTCCCTTTCTAGTTCCTGATTCGCTAACGATCTCGGAACAACCATAATCAAAACCTGAATTCATAGCTTCCACGATAGAGAGAAAATAATTTTCACTGCAAATAGTGTCTGCATCAAAAAATACAAGGATATCTCCTTTTGCCTTATGTGCTCCATAGTTTCTTGTCTTAGATACATTTTTATGATCAATAGAATAAATATTTTCGGTGTATTTTTTTGAGATTTCCTCTGTTTTATCAGAACAAGAATCACACACAACAATTAACTCATAATTTTTATATGACGAATTAATAATTGAAATTAAGGATTTTTCAATATGCTTCTCTTCGTTGTAAGCAGGAATTATTACTGAAATTAAAGGTTTATGCATAATTTTCTAAAGATCCCATAGATTTAAACCAAATTCGCTATCAGGTTTTCTATTTAGGATATTATCTTTTGTATTTATTATTATTTCGCTTGTAATATCTATTACTGCAGTACTTAAATGTCCGCCATAGGTACGATAATCGGAATCACCAATTACTACATGAATATGTAAAATTGGTATTCCTTCCATCGAAGAAATATTTCCATTCAGAGAAATAATCTCATAATTTTTACCACTGAAATTTTTTGGAATATATTCTTTTTTTTCTAAATCATAATATTTAATAGAAATATTATCAGTACCTCCAATACCTAAAATTGAACCTGAGCGAATATAATTATCCCTACATAACTTCGTAAGTGTTTCAATAATCTCATCCCCTTTTTCAAGTTTTACAAAATATCCATTCTCTACTCTTTTATATTTCATAAATTTATTATATCATTTTTATTTATGATATATTAATACTATGAGAAAACCGAAGGTAATAGTGATAATGGGTCAAACATCCTCAGGAAAGAGCAATTTAGCTGTTAAAATAGCCAAGAAAATAAAGGGGCTAAACCAATCTAAGGGATTGGTCGCCCGAACTTCACGAAGTGAAGTTTTAGGGGAAATCATATCTGCTGATTCTAGACAAGTATATAAGGGACTTGATTTGGGTACTGGGAAAATTACCAAGAAAGAAATGCAAAGGGTTCCCCATTATTTACTTAATGTCGCAAATCCAAAAAAGAAATTTACAGTTGTAGAATATAAAAAATTAGTAGATAAAAAAAATAAAGAAATAATCTCCCGTCGCAAAGTGCCTATAGTTTGCGGAGGTACAGGATTTTATATTGATGCTGTAGTTTCTGGAAAAATATTTCCCGAAGTTGCTCCCAATTTAAATTTGCGAAAAATTTTAGAAAAAAAATCTTCAATAGAACTTTTTAAAATGCTTCAAAAATTAAACAGCAACCGGGCAAAAGAAATAAAAAAGAAAAATGAGATAAATAATAAGGTTAGATTAATTCGAGCAATTGAAATTGTAAAAGCTCTTGGGAAAATCCCAAAAATTATCCAGGACTCCCCTCCATATGAATTTATAAAAATTGGACTCTATGCACCAAGCGATATTTTAAAAGAAAGAATCAACGAAAGACTTCTTGTGAGAATCAGGAAAGGCATGATAAAAGAAATTGAAAATTTACACAAAGAAGGTCTGTCATGGCGCCGTATGAATGAACTCGGTCTTGAATATCGCTATTCTGCCCTTTATTTACAAGGTAAAATTACAAAAGCCGAAATGATTAAAAAATTAAATTCTGAAATATATCACTATTCAAAACGTCAAATGACGTGGTTTAAACGTGACCCTGAAATAAAATGGTTTGATACCTCAAAGAAAAATTTTGAAAAAGAAATATTTTCTAAACTTGCGAAAGATTTTTCTTAACTCTATCTTCGGTGCTCATAGAAAAATCATGTTCAAATGGCTTTCCTGTAATTAATTCATATATTTCAATATATCGGCGAGAAAGTTCTGCCACTAGATCTGCTGGTGCATCTGGTAGCTTCTCATCTTTATATGGATCACAGTGATCTTTAAACCATATTCTCAAAAATTCTTTATCAAAATATTCTGGTTCCTCGCCTTTTTCGAATCTTTCTTCGTAACTCCCCGCTTTCCAATACCTTGAAGAATCTGGTGTGTGTATTTCATCAATCAGTGTTAATTTTCCGCTCTCATCAATTCCAAATTCATATTTTGTATCTACAAGTATTAGTCCACGAGATAATGCTAACTCTTGCCCTTTTTTAAACAATGCTTTTGCCACTCTCTCCACTTCATCTGCAATCTCTTTTGTCACTAGTCCTTCAGTAACCATTTCAGCTGGTGAAATAGGCCTATCATGTTCCTCATGTTTTGTAGTAGGAGTAAAAACAGGTTCTGCAAGTTTTTGATTCTTTTTCAGTTCTTCTGGTAGAGTAAAATTGCCAAAATCACGCATACCACTTGAATAATGTGTCCAAAGTGAAGTAGAAGTAACTCCGGTAATATATCCCCGAACTATTGCCTCAATCGGTAGAGGTTTACACTTTTTTGCAATCAAGACATTCGGATCAGGGCAAGAGATAACATGATTTTGAATTATGTCCTTGGTATTTTCAAACCAAAAGAGACTGATTTGATTTAATACTTCTCCTTTAAATGGCACGTACGCAATTACTCGATCAAAAGAAGAATGCCTGTCAGTAGAAATAAGAGTGATTTTGTCAGGCATTGTATAAATATCTCGCACCTTGCCAACTTTTCGCTCGCCAAAATTTGTAAAATTCGTTTCCACTAGTACATCCTTTATATGTTCTTTTATTTTTTCAATTTGCATACATTAAAAATTATATTTATAATTACTCTCCCGGTGGCGGAAGAGTTATATTCTCAGGCTCAAAAATAACTTTTCGTTCCCCTTCTTCCACTTGCCCAATATCAGCTAAATCATATCCGACTTCTTTTCCGATTTTCAAAATCTTTTCTACTTCTTCAGGTGGAACAAATAGATAATACCCTACTCCCCAGTTGAATGTTTTCAAACAATCAATAAGTGGCAAATTTAATTGCTCACGGAAAAATTTAAATAGTGGCGGTACTGTAAGCCAAGAATAAACTCTGTAGGTAAATGGCCTTTTATCAAAAGCAATTTTACCAACTCCATCACCTGTCCCTGGCAATAATGCATGAATTTTTATTCCAGCGTCAAGGAGCGCTTCGATGAGTGCAACATATGAACGCGTTGGAATAAGTGCTTCATCGCCAAGAGTATTTCCGTTTGGTAGTTTTGTTAAGAATTTTTCTGGCAACTCCATGGCTTTTTTAATAACCAAACTAATGCCATTTGCATGAATTCCAGATGATGCCACTCCTATTATATGGTCTCCAGCCCCTAATTCTTTCCCTGTAATCAAACGACTACTAGGCGCAATTATTCCAGTTACGCAACCGGAAATTGAGGGAGCACTTGTGACTGGCAATTGGGGCTTTAGCAAATATGGCAACGCTGGAGATTCTCCAGCAGGAAGAGACATGCCGACTTCTTCACAAATTTTAACAAATCCATCAGCTAAATCTTTAACTCTTTTTTCGTCAGTAAACCATTCACTATCTCCAACAGCTATTTCGTCAGTATAAACAACAGGCATTGCCCCCTGGGCAATAACATCATTAACAATCATCAAAGCTGCATCTACTGCAATCTTGTCATAATGAGTACGTCCTGTTCCATCATTTTGATACATCCACTCTGCAATCCAATTTTTGTTTCCAAGTCCCTCTTGAGTATTACACCAAATATGTGGCAAATTACCCTTGTATTCAAAAATCCCTCCGTGTGAATGCATTACATCCCTGTTAATATATACTCCTCGACGATTTGCGAAACTAGTAGTTCTTTTACCAGCTTCAATCATTTTTTGTTTGAATGGTTCTAACTTTGAATAATCTACTCCTGTTTTTGCATATTCGCTTTGTTGTTTATTTGTCATATATATAATCCATATTAGCAATTTTAAAGATATTTTCAAAATTTTCTAAAATAGTTTTCTTTCCATTGTCAAAGCATACGATAAAGTGAAAATATGCACTTGGAAGATTTGGATTATTTATATCTTCCAGTCTTGATTCAATAGTAAAAGCACAAGTTTCAGGAATCACAAAATTTTCTTTTTCATTAAGATGGACTCGTTTTGTTCTGATGCTGTCTTTAATTTCATCAAAAGTTTTTCCAAAAACAAAATAATTTTCAAATGATCCTGGAATTGTATGCCCAATATTTATTGATACATCTGAATCAGAACTAACTGTAGTCCATTTAGTTAACTTAAATTTATCTTTAAATAAATTAATAGCAAACACACATAAATCAGAAAATCTCATTCCAATCTCGGCATGTTTTGCAACTTCTAATATGTTTTTATATACCTTCTTAAGATGCTCTTGAATTTCTTTATTATCGCCACTATAAATAGTAAAACCAATGTCTCCTATCATATTTGTTTTAGAATTAATTGGAGAAAAATATATAAGCCCTGCTGTTTCTTTTTCAAAGAAAATATTTTGTTTAGGCTGAAACTCAAAATTCCTTAATGAATCATATTTCAATCTACCAAATGGCACTTTATCTAAAAGCACAGCAACTCCAAAGGGAGGCGGACTATACCACCCCTCAGAAAATATTTCATTTTGATTTTTTACTTCAGATAAAATATTTTGTGCAATTTCAACTTCAGATTTATTTTCAAGATCAACCAGAGACTTCACAAAAATATCAGCCGTTAACTCTCTTGTCTTAATAATAGAATCAATCAAATCAGACATAATTATTTCTCTAAGTATTTTTTATATCCAATCTTTGATAATTTTTCTCCTTTTGCTTTCACTTCGGTTGCCATTTTTTCTTTATATGCAGATAATTTTTTCGCAAGATTTTTATCTGAAATTGCTAAAATCTGAACTGCCAGTATCCCAGCATTTTTTGCTGAATCAATTCCAACCGTTGCAACTGGAATTCCAGGTGGCATTTGTACCATAGAAAGGAGCGAATCAAGCCCATCAAGACTTTTTGATTTAACAGGAATACCTATCACAGGGAGAGCTGTAAACGAAGCCACAACACCAGCAAGATGCGCTGCTCCACCAGCGCCTGCTAAAAAAACCTTTACTCCATTTAAAACTGCATTTGTAATATGTTTATGCACAAGTGCTGGAGTGCGGTGAGCTGAGGCTACAGTCATTTCGTAAGTTACTCCAAATTCTTCTAAAAGTGATGCGGCCCCTGACATAACGGAAAGATCCGAGTCTGAGCCCATAATTATCAAAACTTTTGCATCTTTTTTCATAAAGTTATTTTATCATTTCTAGTGCAGATTTACCAATATCATGCCTATATTGCATTCCTTCGAATGAAATTTTGGAAACTGCGTCATAAGCTGTTTTAAGTGCACCTTCTAGTGTTTCTCCAGTTGTAGATATCCCTAATACACGTCCACCGTTTGTAACTAAATTATTATTTTCTTGCCCTGAGCTTGTTGAATGGGTGGTGCCTGCGTGAAATACTACAACATTTTCTATTTGTTCTGCATCTCCAATCCCAGTAATAATTTTTCCTTTTTCATAAGCTCCAGGATATCCTCCCGAGGCAACAGCAATATTGCAAGCAAAAACTTTTTTCCATTTTATTTCTTGAACATTAAGTTTTTTATCAACACAAGAATTAATTATTTCCAATAAATCACTGTCGAGTAGTCGCATATAAACCTGACACTCTGGATCACCAAAACGAGAATTGAATTCAATAATTTTTGGACCATCTTTTGTTAGCATCAAGCTCGGATACAAAATTCCCTCAAATGGAATGCCATCATTCGACATTGCTTTTATTGTGGGAGAAATTATTTCTTTCTCAATCCTATTTAGCATTTCCACATCAACAAATGGCAATGGTCCTATCACTCCCATACCACCAGTATTTGGCCCGTTATCCCCTTCGCCCACTCTCTTATGGTCTTGAGAGGTTGGAAACATTTTGTAATTTACTCCGTCAGACAATGCATGGATCGAAATTTCTGGACCTACTAAAAATTCTTCAATAACTACTTCATTACCAGAATTGCCAAATATTTTTTTAACCATCATGTTTTCAAGCGCTTCATTTGCTTCACTCAATGTTTGAGCAATAACAACACCCTTGCCCAAAGCAAGCCCATCTGCCTTTATAACAATTGGCATCTCTCCAGTAGCAACATATTCTTTTGCTTTTTCAAAATCAGTGAATGTTTTAAATTTTGCGGTTGGAAGATTATGCCTCTCCATAAAGTCTTTTGAAAATGCTTTTGACCATTCTATCTCGGAAGCTGCTTTAGTCGGTCCCCAAACGCGAAAACCTGCTTTTCTGAATTCATCTACTGCGCCAAGTGCGAGTAAGTCATCCGAGACTACGCAAACTAAATCAATTTTTCTACTATTTGCAAACTCAACGAGCACAGGAAAATCAGTTTCTTTTATATCTAAATTTGTTCCTATTTGTGCAGTACCTGGATTTCCTTTAGCAAAAAACATCTCACCAGCCTGTGGTGATTGAGATATTTTCCAGCCTAAAGAATGCTCTCTTCCCCCCCCCGCTCCTAATATTAATATTTTTTGTTTTTGCATATAGTTATTCTAACATTTAATATACTTCTTGTTGATAACATTTTTCACAATATATTATTTCTGGTCTTCCAGGAGAATAGCTGGTTTCAAATTCAATCTTACACTTTTCTTTACCATGTGAATGACTTGATTTATCACACATACAATTTCTATGCCATAATTTATTTGGATTTTTTTCTTTTAATCTCTGGTAGTGCCGACAATTTGGACAAAGTCTTGGTAGTGGTAAGTTTATTCTACGGTAAAAATTTAGTTCTGCTGGAATTATCCTATATGCAGTAGTGCAATCAGCCCCACAAAACTCTGTATTATCATAGCATTTACCTTCATGAGCACAACCAATTGTTTCATTTAGAATATCATCCCCTGTGTCTTTAATATTGTCAGACAATTGATTGGCATATATTGAAATTTTATAATCTCTCTCACTTTTTTCTTTCCACTTGTGAAATTTTTTCTCAGCAATATTTTTATTTATTGGAGAAACTTCCTGAGCGGGAGTTTCATTGTAAGCCCAAGGAGAAAATTCACTTGGAAAAAATTCACCATACCTGTAAACACATCCTCCTTTATCAATAAAAGGTATTTCAAACATTTGTTTTTTTATCCTTGAAACCAACTTTTCATATTCTTCTTTTGAGTATTGTTTATTTAAAATACAATATTCTTTATGACGTAAACCAACACAACCAAAAAGATTGGCCGAAGAATCTAAATGGAAACAATATTCTACATTTCTACTATTCGATGGACGATCGCAAAATCTAGCATTTACTGCATGTGCACCTCCTGTTGTTTCATAAACAAGTTCGCTTTGACCTCCGCTACTTGCATCCATTATTTGACTAGATGGTGTAAGTATCTCCATAACATAACGAGAATCTTCAATCAATCCACAATCAAAACACATATAGCAATTTTTACAATTAGCTAAATTATCTCCCAAACTATTAGGTGAATTTACAATAGATAAATTTTTTCTTATAGATTTTTGTCTAATTTCCTTAAAGAGATTTATACATTCAAGTATTGTTTTATAAGAGCCATTTTCTATTTCAGATATTTTTTTCTTATATTCTTCTCTGGTTAACTGTTGATTTTTAAAACAATAACTTTTATTTCTTAAATTTGAACACATAAAACAATCAGTGCAATTTCTACAATTAAAAAGAAACTTGGAATCAACGCAACCTACACAAAAATATAAATACTGTCCGTTGTTACAATTTGTACATTCAATACATTGAAAAAGGTACTGAGAGTTAAATGCACTAAAGCAGTCCACGCAATAAGAAGATGGTTTTGCTCGATAAGTATAAAGAATATTGTCTGACCTATGCACCCGAAAAGATAAGTAGCAATCTTTTGAATTGCTCATATTATTATTAAAATCGCAATTCGTAGAAGAAGAAACTTTAAGAGCAGGTAATGGCACACTCAACATTAAATCCCTAAACTGTTCAAAAAAGTTTTTTGAAAAATCGTAATCTCGCCTATAATTCATTGGATCCCACTTATCTCCATACCAACAAGACGAACAGTAATGAGTATATTCATTATCATATGAGTAAATAGAAAAAATAGATTTACTACATAATTTACAAATACTCTTGTAAAGAGTTCGCTCGTTTCTCCAAGAGAGTCTTCTTATAGATCTGCATTCTGGACAAAATGTTGGTGCTGGCACTTGTATTTTTTCATAATATTTAAAATCTTCAGACTCAATTATAAAATCGGATTTACAATTTTGACATATTTTCTTTTTAGCTTGATACTCCATTTTGTTTCTATATTACTTTAGTTTAGTAAAGTTGCCAAAAATATATTTACCTTCCATTTATTTTTTAGCTAAATTAACCAAGACATTCACATACATTTGATTTTCTTTTGTCTTTAATCTTTCATATAAAGACGCAATATTATCTCCTTCTTTAATTACCTCAAACACTCTTGCGAGGACTGGACCAAAATCAAAATCTAAGGTTAAAAAATGAATCGAAGACCCAGCGAATGTACACTTTTGTTCCAAAAAATTCTGGATTGCCTTATCAGTCAACGTTCCTTTATTCCAAAGAGCATAACTTCCATCAGGGTTTTCTATTTTTCCATTCACTGAATCCGGGATAAGCCCTGGATGTAAATTTAAAATTTTATTTGGGTACGCTAATATAACTTCATCCAATATAATTTGTTTCCAGCCGGCCAGACAAATGTAATCAGGATTAAGTTTTCTAAAGAGTGGCAATAATTCTTCTTTTTTTGAACAAATTTCGATTGGGAGATTATGTTTCTTAGCTCGTTCCAACCCTAAACTTTCAGTTTTATCAGAAATTACCGCGCAAATTTCGGCCTTTAATTTACCTTGCTCCACTGCATCGATAATTGCTTGGAGATTTGTGCCAGTCCCAGAATTAGAAATAAGTATTGCTATTTTCATACAAAAATTTAATCTATAAATTTTAAACTATCATATTTTACTTCTTTAGCTCGCTCATATATTGGAAGTGGATATTCACCATTAAAAGCAGAAAGTGAAAGACGATCTTTTGGTAGTCCTGTGGCACGCACCATAGCATCGATGGAAATATAAGACAATGAGGTTGCTCCGATGTCTTTACAAATTTCCTTTATTGTTTTTTGTGAAGCTACAAGTTTTTCTTGTTTTGGAGTATCTATGCCATAAAAATCTGGGAACTTAACCGGTGCAGATGCTGACATAAAATGAACTTCTTTTGCTCCCGCATCAAAGAACATCTTGACTATTGCACCAGAAGTTGTCCCACGAACAATTGAATCATCTATAACAGCAACTCTTTTCCCTTTTACCACATTTTCAAGCACAGAGAGCTTCATTTTTACTTTATGACTTCTGTCTTCTTCGGGTGGCGCAATAAAAGTACGATGAATATATCTATTTTTATTTAAAGCCATTTCAAATGGTACACCAGAGGCTTCTGAGTATCCAATAGCTGCAGGGATTGAGGATTCGGGAACTGGCACAACTATATCTACTTTTATTTTAGGATGTTCTTTGAAGAGCATTTTTCCGAAATTTTTTCGAACTTCATAAACTAGTTTTCCAATATGGATACTATCATGGCGTGAAAAATATACAAATTCAAAAATATCAAATTTTGGTTTTTCTTTTGCAAGTATTACACTTTTGATTCCTTTTTTAGAAATTACAACCATTTCTCCTGCGTTAATTTCTCTCACAAGTTTTGCCCCTGTTGTTGAAAAAGCACAGGTTTCTGATGCAACAATTACCTCTTTTCCTCTCTTCCCCAAAACTAGCGGACGAATTCCTCTAGGGTCTCGAAATGCGACCATTTCATCAATTGATAAAGCGACACAAGAAAATGCTCCAGTAAAAAGTGGGTAAGCAATTTTTATTGCTTCACTAAGGGATTTTCCATCTTTCATATAAAAACCAATAACCTTTGCCATTAATTCTGAATCAGAACAATTTTTTATTGAAATTTTATTTTTTTTGAGAAACTCTTCTAAAGCTTTTACACTTGGAAGATTGCCATTATGAGCAAAAACAGCCACATTGTTATTTATCACAATTGGTTGTATATGTTTTATATTAGTACCTTTAGAAGTCGAATATCTATTGTGCCCTATTGCCGCAAAACCAGGTAGGCTTTTTATCACTTTTTCAGTATATGCCTGACTAACAAGACCGACGTGCTTATATGAAAATATTTTTTTACCATCAGTTGACGCAATGCCTGTCTGTTCTTGACCTCTATGTTGTAATGCAAAGAGTCCAAAATATGCATGACGAGATGCCTCAACGCCATCCCAAATCCCAAACACTGCACATTTTTCGTTCAAGTTATTCATTATTTTTCTTATTTGAAATAATTAATTGCGTTTTTAAATAATAATATTCCTACACCTTCTTTTTCTAAATTCCCATTTATTTTTTTTATTTGCCAAAGTGGTGAATGGTGATAAAACATAGCACGCTCGGGATGTGGCATCATCCCAAGCACCCGGCCATTATAGCCCAATACCCCCGCTATGTCATGCATTGCACCATTTGGATTTTTTTCTAAATTTTGATATTTACAAATCTCTCCATTTGTATAAACAAAAGCAATCTTTCCTTTTTTCTTCATATCTTTGTATTTCTTTTCATCAACAATATATCGTCCTTCTCCGTGAGCAATTGGAAGAGAAATATCTTTCAAACCTGAGAGCCACGGGCTCTTGCCTTCAACTTTCAAATCAACCCATCGATCAATGTATTTTCCATTTTTATTGTATGTCAACGCTCCAGGTAATATTTCAAGATTTGTCAAAATTTGAAAACCATTACATATCCCTATCATCAAAGTATCTCGAGATAAAAATTCTTCCAGTTCTTTCGACAAATGATTTTTCATTTTATTTGCATATGCTTTTCCACTGCCTGTATCATCCCCATAAGAGAAACCTCCTGGAAAAGCTAAAATATTAAATTCTTTTAACATTTTTGGCTTTGCAATTAAATCATTAATATGTACAATTTCAGCAATTCCACCAGCAGACTCAAACGCAAACTTTGTTTCTTCTTCACAGTTTAGTCCATATCCTGACATTATGATAACTTTTGGTTTTTTTATTTTAATTTTTTGCATAAATTATTAACTATTAATTATTTCTCGATACTCTTCAATAAGTGATTTAATAGAAACTCTTCCATTGCTTGGAAATTTTTCACTAATTTTTTCAAATGCCTCTAATACAACAATACCTTCTTTTGCAATCTCTTTAATACTCTCAAGTCCCGTTTTTGTTTCGTCGTTTCCTTTAACAACAACGAGTGTTTCGAGTAAATTTGAAATTGAATTTATTAGTTCAGTATTTTCCTTAAATTCTTTATCAAATTTTAAGGTAATATAAAAACCATTTCCTTCCCTATTGTCTCCAGGCAAAAGAGTTCTACCGAGAACTCCAATTAAAGTAACTTTATTCAAATCATTATCAATGACATACCCACTTTTCTTAACATTATACGGATAATCTCCTTTTATATTATGAAATTTATAAAAATTTTCATAACGACTGTCATAATTGACCTGTTTTACATCATCATTTGTACCAAAAAAACCACCAGCATTTTTTGAAGAAGTTAGGAGATTGAATTGCGTTATTTTATCTTTATATTTTTCTAAATTAACTTTCACTTTTTCAGCAAAATTTTGTCTTCTTTGTTCAATATTTATTTGTGGCAATTTTGGGTCCATTTTATTTCATTTTATTACTAAAAGAGTGATAAGCTTCATAAAGTTTTTTTACATTTGTATCTACAATTTTCTTATCATTAATATCAGTAATTATAAATTTATTATTTTTTATCACTTGGCCAATCTTTTTAAATGGAATCTCTTTCATCATTTTTTCAAACTTAGAAATATTTTTAGGTGGAACTGTGACCAGAATCCTTCCCTGACTTTCAGAAAACAATACGATATCTTCATTTTTTATTTCTCCAAAATTATTTTTAAGAGATACCTGACATCCGAGCATCCCACCAACTGATGCTTTTGCAAGTGCAACTGCAAGCCCCCCAGAAGTAACTGATATTGAAGAATTTAACAATTCTTTTTTAATTATTTCTTCTAGGGCTAAGTAGGTCTTTAAATTTTTTTCTAAATTTACTTTTGGTACATTATTCCCAATTGAATCATTCTTATTCTTCTCTGCTAACACTTTATAGTATTCAGAAGCTCCAAGCTCGTCATACGTTTCTCCTATTAAATATATATAGTCTCCAGCCTCTTTAAATTCAGGAGAAACAACTTTATATATATCAGAGACTACTCCAATTGCAGAGATTAAAATTGTAGGCGGAATAGAAATCGCTACAGAATTTCCTTTTTCATCATAACCTTTAAAGTCATTCCACATACTATCTTTCCCAGAGATTAATGGTGTGCCATATCCCACAGAATAATCAAAACATGCCTTTACAGACTCTACGAGTTCATAAAGCCTGTTTTTATCATAAGAAGAGCACCAGCAGAAGTTATCAAGAATTGCTAAATGCGACATTGTGCCACCTGAAGCGATTATGTTTCTGACCGCAGTATCAAGTGCAGATGCAGTCATATGATAAGTATTGATATCTCCATAAGATGGATAAAGCCCAGTTGATAAAATTACTCCTTTTTTGGAAGTAAGAACTGGACGAAAAACTTGTGCATCGGTATTTATGCGTCCTCGTCCCGAAAGAGGCTTTAATACTGAACCTGCCTGCACTTCATGGTCATATTGTTCCCCTATAAAAGAAAATCCACTAATATTTTTATTTGCAATTAATTCTTCTAGGATTTTTGTTCTATTCCCATTTTTGATTTTTGGTTCTTGAAAATTATTTTCAATAAAATTACTCTCAAGTGGATGATTCGGCAATCCTTCATGCAAGAATTTTAAATCAATATTCATTATGGTTCTATCTTCATATTTGACTATACATTTCCCTGAATTAGTAAATTCTCCAATTATTGTAGCTTCAACAGAACGACTGTCCATTAATTTTTTAAATACTTCCCATTTCTTTTTTGGAATTGAAAGTGTCATTCTTTCTTGAGATTCAGAAATCCAAATTTGCCAAGGTTGTAACCCTGGATATTTTAATGGAACTTTTTCTAAATTTACTTCTGCCCCACCAGACTCTTTTGCCATCTCCGCTACTGAACATGAAATTCCTCCCGCACCATTGTCGGTAATACTGTTATATAAATCCATAGCACGTGCTTCTTTCACAATCGCATCACTCATTTTTTTCTGAGTAATTGGGTCTCCAATTTGAACTGCCGTTGCAGGGCTTGATGAATCCATAGTTACTGAAGAAAAAGTAGCTCCATGAATTCCATCAGCTCCAACTCTTCCTCCAAGCATAACAATATAATCTCCGGCTTGTGCACATTTTTCATGAGAAAGTTTTCCATTAATCTTGCGAGGTATAAGACCAACTGTACCAACAAAAACCAATGGCTTACCTCGAAATCTGTCATCGTATTTCACAAATCCAGAAACTGTTGGAATTCCTGAACAATTTCCTCCAACATTTACCCCTTTTATGACTCCTTCCATAATGCGTTTTGGTGGAAACATTTTTTGCTTTTTTTCTTTATCTCTATATAAACTCCTTTCATCTTCTGGGTTTCCAAAACAAAATCCATATGCATTTCCAACTGGCTTCGCCCCTAGTCCAAAACCCATAGTATCACGATTGACTCCTACAATACCTGTAATTGCTCCACCGAATGGATCAAGAGCTGAAGGACTATTGTGTGTTTCAACTTTATGAGTAATTAAAAATTCATCATCAAAAATGATTCCACCAGAATTATCAGAAAAAACTGAAACACAAAAATCTTTATCTCCTTTATTTTTTCTAATTAAATTTGTTGCACCTTTGATATAAGTTTTATACAAACCATCTTTTATAGTATCGATTGGATTTGCAAAAATTGTATGTTTGCAATGTTCACTCCATGTTTGAGCCAAAGCTTCAAGTTCAATGTCTCTTGGGTCTCTTCCTAATTTATTAAAATATTCCTTAATTACTTTCATGGACGCGAGATCAAGTGCCAGAGGCCCGCGTCTAACCCCGCTTTCACCCAATATTCCTTCTTTCCCAATTTTTATAAGTTCTTCATCAGATACACGCAATGAAACTGAGATAACTGGATTCCTTTTTTCTAGTACAACTTCAGGCGCTTTTAATGGCAATCCATTTTGTTTTTTTACTTCTTTAAAATTTGCAATATAAGCTCTCTCTATTAAAGCATTATAAAGTGAAAAAGAAATTTTTTTAATATCATCCATTTTTAATTTCCCAGAAATCAAAAATATTTTAGAAGAATATACTTTAATATTTGAATCTTTATTTAAATGCAAATAATCAGTAATTGTCTCCCTTGCTGTATGCCCAACATTGTCTGTCACTCCTGGTAAATACCCTATCTCAATTGCAAAATCAAAAATATCTACATTGTTTACAATTTCATTTATTGAAAAATTTTCTAAAATTGGATTAGCTAAAATTTTTGCAGATTCTAATATTTTATGAGTAGAAAGCTCCGAATCAATCAAATATGAATCAACTATCGTAATAGCTTTCACCTTGCCTCTAATATTTAAAGAATTCCATGAATTAAGAAACAGCCGTTCTCGGCTGTCTTTTATTTTTGGAACAACATAAATCCGCGAAATCATATGTACCCATTATAGCACCCAGTAGTAGATTTTGGCAAAATCTTTTTTAAGATAAAAGCGCATTGCGCATTGCCAAAATTCACTACTGGGTAGTATAAATTTAAGAAAAACAAAATGCCATTATTTAAGTGAAAAGGGGTTAAAATTTGTATCTATATCATAGTAATCCTCTCCTTCCTGCTTCTTAAGAAAACCTATTATTTTATAAGTTAGTGGTGTAAATATCACTTCTACTCCAGTTTTAAAAATATAATTTGAAATTATCAATGTTATTAAAAGTGAATTCGGCAATATCCCCAAAAATGCAATTATTATAAAAAGACCACTATCTACCAATTCTCCAACGACAGTTGAACCAATGGTACGTGCCCAAAGAACTTTCCCTTTAGTCCAAATCTTCATTTTTGCAAGAATATACGAATTTGAGAATTCTCCGCAAGAATATGCTACGAGACTTGCAATCACTAGTCGTGGAGTTAGTCCTAAAATTGTATCATAAGCTGCCTGATTATTCCAACCTGGAGCAGAAGGAAGCTTACCCACAATAATAAAAATTACTGACATTGCGAGAGCTGAAAAAAATCCAAGCCAGATAATAGATCTTGAGCGCTTGTATCCATATACTTCGGTCAAAATATCTCCAAAAATATAGCTAAGGGGAAATAGTAATGTTCCTCCATCAAAAGTAAACCATCCGAAATCTACAATCTTGGTCGATGCTACATTTGAAATAAGTAGCACTGAGACAAAGAAAACACTTATCGTTCCTAAATATTTATAACTTTTTTCCATTGGATTTTATATTACTATAGTTTCAAAAAAATTGATAGAAATAATTAGTTTTTAAGTGAATTTTTTAGAAACTTATCTACTCTCAATCCATTTTGGATATTTTCGATACTTCTTTTAACTTCATTCAGAAATCCACGTTCCTTTATGTTTGTGGTAACGTAAGTTTTATTTGTTATTCTTATGTCCCCATATCGTTTGATAAATAAGCCAAGCATATAGTCATCAACATCTCTAGAGAGTTTTAATTTTTCTCTAATTTCAATACTTTTTAGAAATCCAGTCTGAATTTTATCTTTATCTTTTCCTAAAAATCCAAAGCTTGGTCCCCAAATCCAATGCGTGGCGTTATTTGATTTCGTACAACTTAACTTATTGAAAAAATTACCTATTGAATTAAAAATTCCACCAGAAAGTTTTACATAAGAACCAATTAGTACTACATTTTTTTGAAATAATTTTTTCATTTCTTCTATCCAATTTTTTTCTGCGCATGAATCTCCATCAATACATAAAATAATATCTCCAGATAAATTCTCAATTCCCTTTAATCGAGCTTGAATAATTCCTGTTTCACCTTTGAATTCAATTATTTTTATTGGATATTTTTTTGAAATTTCAACAGTTTTATCAGCGCAATTATGAGCAACTAGCACAATTTCATCTGGCTTTTCGTTTTGATTTAAAATAGAAGTAATACATTTTTCAATATATTTTTCTTCATTATGCGCAATAATTAAAACTGAAGTTTTCATCTTATATTTTTACTCCTAATTTTTGTAAATCTTCGAATAACAAATCATTATTCCTAAATAATACTGGAATATAACCAACTGCCTCAGCTCCAATTAAAGATTGTTTTGTATCATCAATGAAAATAACTTCGCTATTTTTTACGCCCAATTTTTTAAATAAAATTTCAAAAATTTCAGGTTGAGGTTTGTAAAAACCAACTTCAGCAGAAATAATAACTGCATCAAAAATATCAATTATTTTCTCGTCAATAAGTTCTTGCCTTAGAGCAGTATAATTATTACTTAATAAACCAATCTTATAATTCTTTTTTAATTCTTTAATTTTTTCAATAAGCTCTAAATCAATCTTCCTTGTTTCTCTATTTTCTTTCATCATTTGATGAATTTGAGCTATTTGTTCGTCTGATGCTCCGAATTCATTTGCCGCAAAAGCATAAACTTCTTCATAAGTATTTTTACCAGTATTACATAGATGATTATATGAAAAATATGCTTTCATCCACTCACTTTTGGGGACTTTTAAAAAGTCTGCAATTTTTTGCATTAATCCTTTTTCTATTTTTTCGATAACTCCTCCGTAATCAAACGCAATAGCTTTTATCATAATTTATAATATTTTAATATAATTACCCTAAACTTTTTCTCAAAACTCCAGTCTGGCTGATCAATTTTTGAACTTTTTTATGATTATTTTTTGATTTTAATAACATACCAGTAAGTTTCTGATGTTCAAATTCTTCTTTATTTATCGGCCCAAATGTCAATCCTAGAGTTTTTTCTGCTTTCTTTATATCTTGTTCAATTTTTGCCCATTTTTTATTTTCTTCTCCAATTTTTTTTAAATTCTTCCAATTTAAAAATCTACCTGCATCTGTCAAGTTACTTATATAGTTTTTGTAATATTTATTAATTAGAATAAAATCATTTTCTTTTACTTTTGAAAAAGCACCGATTCCTAAAAATTCTGGTGGTATTCCTAAAGAATAAAAAGACCCAGTAAAAGTTATCGCTCTAGGTAGTACCATTTTGTTTACTTTTCTTCCATAAGAAAGTAATCCAATATGTAAATGTCTCTCACGCCTACGTGGAAAAGCTCCAAATATTGGTTTCATGTCCTTTATAACCTTATCTAGCCTTCTCTTATATTCTTTTTCAAAAAAGAAAATCAGTTCAATTAATTTTTTTCTATCTTTTTTAAGAACAATTTCAGATTGTCCATGATATCTCTTGTTATAAAAATTAATAGCTTTCTTTACTTCTTTGAGTGGATAATCATAACGAAAAGCAGATTGAACTGTAATAGTATTTAGTCCTGGATACTCTAAATCAAATTCTTTTATTTTTCTTGGATTCAGCGCACCTCGAAACGGCAAAGAGCCTGCTCCTAAAATTGGAAAAAAACGAATACCAGTTTCTCTTTCTAGCTCTCTTAAATCTGAAAGAATTATTTTGTTTGCCAGTACTGTGGACACAAGACCTGAAACCATTGCCGGATCACTACGTGCAATAAAAACTCGCAAGTAAGGTGGGTTGAATCCAAAGGCATCTTTATGTAATTTTAAATATGTTTTTAAAATCTTTTTTGCATTTATTTGTGTTTCAATACTTTCAAAAAGTGGAATTATTTCTACGTGCTCAGTATTTTTCTTGAACTTACTAAACATTTTTGACTTCAGTTTGGCAAGTTCCCGAAAAGATTTCTGAATAAAAATAAGCTGTCTCGCATTTTCAGTCATTGGTAAAATTACTTCAAAAAGTGGCGGTGAATAAAAATTTAAATCGCGTGCAAAATCTTCACTCGTAAGCACCACCATAAGAGAACGAATAAGACTGTAGCCCTTCTCATGCCAAATATTTGGGATACGAAAAGTAAGACGTTTTTCCAATCCTAAAGGATTCTGTTTAAAATATTCAAAGTGATGATGAAAAAGTCTGTCCACTACTGCTTCGTCGGTAAACTTTCCCTCCCAATCCCACATAAATTCTTCAACTTGAAGTGTTTTAAATGCATCTACGCATTCAGTAATTTCTTCTTTCGCGCTAACGAAACCATCCCCGTCTCGCTCCCAATAAGGCGCAAGTGCATTGTCTGGATGTTGGGTCGCCATAGTTTTTGGAATTTTGAACATTATTTATTTTTTTATCTTAAATTATCAATGCTCCCCTTGTCTGTGACTTTTACAAATCCCGCCTTTTCCATCATATTTTTTGCCATCATAGATCTATTACCTGATTCGCAATAAACTGATATTTCTGTATCTTTTGGAACATTAGGGAATTTCCCTTCCATCATATCCATGATATCGTGGAGTATTGCTCCATCTATATGCCCAGCATCATATTCTTCTTTTGTTCGCACATCAATTAAAATCATAATAATTTATATTAACATAAATAAAAAAATTCACTGCTTAAGGAAATTATTATTTTTTATACCCTTTTTGCTTTATCATGTTTTATTATACTTTTCAATTTTTTTATATGAAAACGTTGAAAAATTATTATGATGACAAGTATAATAA
>CAZJQE010000010.1:0-18686 GCA_964548505.1 uncultured Candidatus Saccharibacteria bacterium
TCATTACCATCTGTATCTTTTTTATTTACTACTTTCATATCTCCTTTATATTCACTTCCTTCTCTTAACGCTTTTTTCTGAGCTCTTGTACTTGCTAATTTTGCACCGGCTTCAACCGCCTGTTGACTTCCTGGTCCAAATGTTTGGTTAGCCTCACTCAATACTTTTTCTTGTTCTGTTATTTGTTTATCAAATGCAGCTAATTCTTTTTGGTTGTCATTTAATAATTTTTGCAAGTCTAGTTCTGTATTTTTAACGTTTTGTCCTAATTTTCCTTTCGCAATTGTTCCTTTCAATTCATCTGCTCTCTTTTGTCTACTTTCTGTCTTGTCTGCCTTTGATTTATCATAACCACCTTGTCCTCCTGCCTTTCCTGTCTTTAGGCCAGTTGAAGCCAAATCTTTCCCAGCAATTTTAACTCCACGGACATCAAAGCTTCCCTTCCCTGCCGTTTTCCCAAGATTTCTAGTACCTGTAGCAAGCATTCCCATTCTTCCCCCCTTTGCTTCCATTTTTGCAAGAGCTGCAGAATTTGCAAGTTTGTTTCCAGCCCAACCAATTGTTTCTCGTCCTAACAATCCAACACCTCCTGCTGCAACACCCACCGCAGCTCCTGCAACCATGGCACCAGCTTTTTGTACCGCTTTACCCATTTCCCCTGCATATTTTATGGCCATGTCCTTAGCTTTCATCAAAATAACAGCTAACATAATAAAAGGAATTACAATAGACATAACTTGTATCATCCAGTCTCCGTCTTTTGGATAAGAAATAATTGAACTCAAAAATCCAGCAAACATTACTACCAGATACAACATAAAGATAAAAAGAGGTGCTAGGAATGCATTTTTCAGTAATTCATCCCACCATTCCTTGTGTCCTAAACCTGGGATATCGAAAGGTAAAGTGTATGAGGCAAAAGCAATTGGTGAAAAAATCATAGAAAACCACAGCGAGATGACTCTACTTACAAAAAGCAAACCAACGGTAAAGAATATATAAGCAGCGTACAGAGTAATGGCGATAAGTAAGATTGTTATAAAAATAAAAGTGCCTTGATTTTTTAAATAGTCTGTTGCAGGTATGATGTTTTGTGGATTAAATTTATTAATTAGTCCAACAGAAATAGATTTTTCTCCTTTTTGACCAGTAGCAGCTTTTCCATCTTCGTATTTTGGGGAAATATTATTATAAAATATCTTTGCCAGAATATTTGATCCGTCTATTATTACTTCCGTAAAAAATAGACTAAAATTAATAATAAGTCCGACTACCACTATTGTACCTATGATTTTTTTATTACTAGAAACATTCAAACCAAGTATTGTTTTAATTGCAATATATAGAAGTGCGACTATAAAGAAGATGTTTGCCATATCTCTTACTGCTGCCCAACCTTGTGTTACGAAACCACTTTTATAAGCATCACTATTTGTCGAATAATAAACCATAAAATCTAAAATTTTTCCAGCTAGTTTGGCAACAAATTCGGATATTTGCCAAACTAAATAAAATAACGTAGCAACACAACCCACGAGCCCTTGTGCACCAGTTGCTTTTGTGGTTGGATCAATAGCAGCAATTAAACTACAAGCTAAATCATATCCAGAACCATCTCCCGAAGAATTGACTGTTCCACTGGTTTTAGTATCTTTTGCGTCAGCATCATTTTTTACACTCGTTTTAAAAGCCAATTCTTTACTATCCCAGCCACTCCATCTAATACCAAACATAAATGAATTATTTGCTTTTATGTATACATGTACTGAGTAGTTTGTTTCTGGGGTAAGGATTGAACCAGTATCAAAATTTATAATATTACTTGTTTTCAGTGGATTAAAAGGGATATTTAAATCCTTCAAAGATTTATTTAATACTTCTTCTTCGGTAGCTGTTTTTTTTATAATAATGAATATTCCCTCATCTGGGGTTGTTCCATTTATGTTGTAATAAAAGTCTAAAGATTTTCCATCACTGGCCAACTTGGCATAATCTTGGTTTAAAATTAAATTAATTGTAAATTGACCAGAATTTGAATTAACTGAAACTTGTTCCAAGGTAGAAGCACCCATCAAGTCTTCAATACTTGCGGCCATTGCCTTTTTTGTTTTTACTTCAACTGGAAAATTTCCATCTTTCTTTATTTCAAAACTTGGGCTAATAGGCAACAAGAAAATTGCCAATGCGAGTATTGGAACGATAACCTTTTTTATTATTTTGTATTTTCTAACTTTTTCCACTTTCTAAGGTCTTGGACCCTAGGTTCTAGGTATTAACTTCCCTGCTAATACCCAGTGCCTAGTTACCTAGAGCCTGTTTTACTTTTTGAAATAATATTCGTAATTGTATTTACTTCGCAATGTGTCGGTCATTTTCTGAGTGTTTACTATCTTTAAATTATAGTATTCATTTACTGTTAGTATCCCGTTTTTATCTATAAATAGTTCATAGGCAGCGATATCTGGCTGGCTAACTCGTATTTCTTGTTTATTGTTGTTTACGTATCCGAATGTTTTAGCAAGCAAGTCTGATAAATTCCAAGCAAAAGATTGCAAGTTGGCACCCTCTTGATAGCCATAACTTTTTGCTAGAGGAATATTTTTCATTATTTGTCGTGCAAAGACTGTTTCAATTCCTTCTCTAGAACGCACTATTGCATCGGATGGAGGAGTGGCAGTATCTCCTAATTTTACATTATTAATATTTGTTGTTGTATTGTTCCCACTATCAATAATATTATCAATGATAACGTCGTTTGCTGGTGCAAAAGTACATGGTAAAGCAGCTCCATAATTTGTAGAAGAGAAATCTAAACATTTACCAACCTTGGAAACACAAGGAAGAGACATCCCGTAGTTCAATGCATTTTGGTCCATACACTTTGAAAGATTTCCTGTGACAAAAGTAGCCCAAGGTCCGCAATTGTTATTTTCATACGACTCTTGGATCATTCCTGTGTCAGATGGATTTTTTTTATCCGCACAAGCACGAATGTAATATGTTCCCTCTGAATTAAATGTATATTCTTGAGTCATTACTCGTGAATTTTTTGGACCAAGATTGCCCATCTTTACTGAAGGTAAGTTGATAAAACTGCCATTTTTTTCACTGACAGTAGTTGGGTCTATTTTTGATACTTGAAAGAAACTATAAAAATCACCTGTTGTGGGAGCACTAGAATCAGGAGAAATAGCCCCAGTTGAAGTTTTGGTATCATTTGCAACAGGAGCAGGAGGAGGTCCACTGATAGCACCTCTTACATCAAGGGCGCTAGAGAAAATACCACTTGTCCTTGTTCCAGTTGCTGTGGGGTTGTTATTCGTTGCAGCCATGGCAGTATTTACTTTAAACAAATCTCTTAGGAAACTTGTAGATCCACCACCTCCCATAGAAGGGGCATAGTAAGTATTAGGGGCTGTTGGGATTCCTTCCATAAAGGAACTAGGATATTCTTCCTCTATCTCTTTTCCTGTTGTAGGTTTAATGCTATCTATTGGGGTACCCTTGGTGGTAGGTTTAGAATTAGGTAAAGGAATAGAAGTAGGAGTAACCCTTTTTTGATTATTTATTATTTTTACCGCAGGAGTAGTGCTGCTTCCGGTTTTGTCTGTAGTAGGAGTGCGCTCTCTAGGCTTACTTCTCTGGTCATTTATATTTGCAGAAGTAGTATCACTTCCTTGGTTTACTATTGTAACAGATAATGTAATTGGAATTTTTATTGAAAGAGAAGAAGCAGTAGTAATACCAGCAGTTAAATCTGATAAACTAACTAATCCTATTCCATTTCCTCCCGTTTCTCCTCCTTCGTTTTCAGGGCCTGTGCCGTTACAATTTAAATCTTTTATATTAGTGCAAGGATTTTGGTATGGGACCCCGCCTACTGGTGGAGTTGTTCTTTTTTCACTTGTGGTAGCACTTTTTGTTGTAAATGAAAAAGTATCACCAAACTTAACACTAGAAAATCTGGTATCTTTGATTATCGCTCGAAATTCATAAGTGGTAGAAGGAGAAAGCCCATCCAATAGGGTACTAAAATTACCATTAGTATTTGGCAAGCGTTCTTTTTCGCCAACTTTTTTACTCCACTGATAAATGAGATTCCCTGTTGACGTAGTAGCAGCTATCGCGGTGTTTGGTTTAAAGAAAAAATCAAAAATACTTGCACTAGACCTAGTATCATTATTTACATTTTGTTCTATAGCTCCACTACTTTTTTTTCTATATTCGAACCAAGTAGTTGCAGCTATTTCTGTATTAAAATCTCCTCTCAAATATGCTGAGTTACCATTTGCGACAGTAGCACTTTTTGTTGTAACTGAAATTTTGTTTAAATAATAATTTGGATCTGGGTTTCCATTTATATTTGGGTCTGTTAGACTTGTTTTAAACGAACTTACTCCACCATATGTTATTTGGTCACTGTTGGAACCCACGATACAGTAGTAATAAGTAGTATTTGGAAAGAGATTTGCAACAGATGAAGTAACTTTTTGGATACTGTTTGCTGGGCCTACTTCTTGTTCGGTAGTTGAAAGCATGTTTGAGCCGAAGATATCATTACAAAATATTGGAGGAAATGTATCTACATATGTGTAACGAAAATATGCTTTTGCGCTACGTAACACTCCATCATCGGAACCACTTGGGTTCATTTCACCAGTAAGTACTGCGGTTGTATTTGTAATGCTTTCTGCAGCGGTAGTTTCTGTATCCACAATATATCCAAGCCCCATCATGTCTAATGCAAAATTGTAAATACGCACAGTAGCAGTTTCAAAATTCAAAAATGTAGCAGTTGGATCTTTTGCTCCGACATTTCCACCGGTGGTGCTATTATTAACCCGGCCCCAATTACAGAGAGATGATATGTAAGAAGATACAGTATTGGCGCAATCAATTGAGTTTGTATTTGTTTTGCAAGTATTGTTATCGGATGAGTTGATTCCATTGCACATGGCTTCACTTTCTGATTTCCATTTACAGTAAGGTTGTTTATCGCAACCATCTTGTTTATTAAAGGCGGTACATGGAGGTGACCAAGGCCAAGGAGGAGGGCCCGATTTTTTGCATGATCCTGTGGCTTCTTTCCAATTGCAAATACTGGTATGAACGGGGGATTCTGTATTTACGTTAAAGCAATCATTTTTTGATTTTGTAACACCACATTTTGCATCATCAGCAGGCAATCTTCCAACGCAGGTGTGTTCGGTATAACATTCAACTTTAAATTTAGCTTGTTTTTGGATATCAGAGATAGGAAAGTCGCCATTTGCTGTATCTGCTCTTAGTGTCCAATCTGCTGGAAATTTACGGTCACCATTAGCAAGAGGAATCTCAGATATATTACAGAAGTCTCCATTTGATTTGAAATTAATTTTAGTGTTACCCCCAAATGGGACAAGCGGTGGAACTGGGGTCACCAAGACCCTTTTATATTCAGGATTTGGTCTTACTCTAATAAATAAAGTATCTGAAGTTGTGATATAAGCTCTGAATCCTTTTGGCCCACCTGTGTAATCTAAAGATATAATATTATGACATGTAACTTTTGCCTCAAAATTATTTTTTATATTATAAATTTTTATTATTTTTTCTGGATTTTGCTCTATGAAATTAGGTTCATCAGAACGGGTGAAAGAGCAAGTAACAGTCATCTCCCTTCCATCTCTATCAGTTTGATTTGGTACATCGTAATCTGGATTAGGACCTCGCATATTTTGCACTTCAAATGCGATTTCAAAGGGAATATCTGAACTATCATAAGGAGCTAAAAAATCATTTTCGGGAGACCTATCCCAACTTCTACCACCGAAAACTCTTACTTTGTCTGTTGCTACTGGTTCATATTGTGCTTCATACCAATCATTGCCCTTAAGTTCACCATGCCACTTCAAGAATAATTGGTTGCTATGTACCACCCAAGGGCCTTTATCTATCTTACAGTCAATTACAGTGAGATAACTCCTTTTGTCATTCCAGCCCGCCATGGCTTGATCAAAATTAACGCTACCACCACTAGGGTTAATACTTTTTTTGTATAAAAGTTGGTCTTCGACTGAGTTTAAAAATCGAGTCAAAAACAAAGTACAACTTGCTTCAGAATCTGATAAATTAGTGGATGTCCATGAAACCGTATTATTACCAAAATTGTAATCAAGCCGAATTGTAGGGACAGATTGTCCAAAAGTTGTTTTAAAAGAAAAAATAGAAAACAAAATAGAAACAACTAAAAAACCAACTAGAGGGTATTTATAAGATTTTTTTATTATGTTCATTTTTTTGTTTTTCATTTTACTTTATAAATTTTATTCTTTAGAATTCTAAACTAGTTTTTACCAGACTTTCAAAACATCTCTCTCAAAATTATTAGTTTCTCCACCTAATAATTTAGTAGAGCCAGGTGTTATTCGATTTGAAGGACCCAATAAATCAGATATATAAAGGAAATTTGGGCCCTTTTGTATCTGGCAGTCACTTGCATTACTTATGCCAAATTGTTCATAAAAATTACATAATTTTTTTACATTTGCATCTATAGCAAAACTCCAATTTGAATAAGCTCCATACCAAAGGAAACCTTTTTTCCCTGCCGCTGTTGTAATTGAAGGGTAATCATATAGATGTGGCATTGGATAATCTGGCCTATCTAAATAATTTCCCCCACTTAATTGCCAAGGGAATTCTGCATCTTTTTCAACAGTGGTAGCATTAGAATTATCAAGGTATGTTTCACAACCTGTTTTGCCTTTTATTAAATTTTTATATATATAATCTTTCTCGTCAACAATTTGTTTAGTTAAATCATGGGCGGCAGAAATATCATCTCCGGAATACATTCCGTAAGTCATTCTTACAAATGCAAGCTTCCAAGGAGTAAGTAATTCTTCATATTTAGCCGTTATTTCATCTGGGTCAGTAAGTTTAGTGCCTTTTTCCTCCACCTGAGTGAAATCTCCTGTAGTAAGGGCTGTGTTTAGTTTGTCAACTTCAATTTTTAAGTTACCGAGTCTTGTAACATTTGCATTTACTATGTCAATTGTTTTTCTATTTCCATTAAATGTTTTATAGTATCCAGGTAATTTTTCAAAGTAAGTTTTATTTTCTTTTGTAACAGAAGGAAGAATCTCAGGAATATAAAGATTATTTATTGCTTTTACATATTCATCATAGATTCTGTCAAATAACCCTGTAATTTCTTCAAAAGACATAAGACGCTCAATAAGATTGGTTGCTTTGATATGGGTAAATTTTTCTAAAGTTTTTGTGTTTAATTTTGTATTTACACAGCCCGTTATAGATATACCACCACCACAGTTTTTGTTTCCTGTGCCTACGATAGATGCGAGAGTGTCTAATTGGTCTGTGCCAGTAACAGAACCTCCAACAAGAGGGATGGCTTGTATTATAACATATGCTTGTATTCCAAAATTACTTGAAGCAAATCCAGTTGCTTCTGCAATTTTTATAAAATCCATCCCTGTAGTATCTAAAATTGTTTTTTTTGCCTCTTCTAAACTATTAGAAGAATCTTCTTCCCATCCTGGATGAGGACCTGGAACACAATAATCAAGTTGATAAATAGTAGGGACAAGGCCGTAATTTCCAAGAGGAAATTCGAGACTTCCTGATACTAGGGAATAAAGTTCTTTATTTTGTTCTTTTAGTTTGTCAGCATATATTCTTTGTTCATCTATCAATGCTTGGTTAAAATCAGTACGGATATTAAAATCTGGATGGTCCTTGATCCATTTGCTTGCATTTATTTGAGCTTTTGAGTAGTCTTGTTCATTTTGAGGGGTTCCAAATCCTTGAGCTTGGGGATCAATAGCATAGTATTCATCATTTACTGGGGGCTTTATGTTTGAAATACCTTCTGTTTGTAATGTGCTGGTAAACTTTGCTAACACTGAATCAAGTATCGCTGCCATTGCATCATTTAATGTTGATACATCCATAAGTGCATTGTCTTTTTTTTGAACTGAACTAACTAATTGATCGCCCACAAATTTCCCTGGGGTGACGTCAATGAACCCTCCGGTACAAATAGGGTTTTCATATGGGCCCGTTGGACTTACTTTTCTTTCTTCTCGTCCAAGTTCATCTTGAGATTTTGTAACTCCTATTGGGTCAGAACATTCTTTTACCCCCAAGAATCCACTTCCCATCTGGAGAGACCCTTTTGCTAAATTTGTTTCTACTTCAATTCTTTTTCCAATTTCATTGGAAGCCATAAGAGAAAAACCGAGAGGATTATTTGCAGGATTTTGGGTCATAGCATCCCATGCATCCCAGCCACCTTGAGAAAAATCACCCCTAAATGTTTCAGCTGAATAGTTTGGATTTGAATTTATAATCATTTCATTCAATGAATATTGTGCATTATTTGCAAATTTATTTTTGTAAGAATTTGCTTGCGTTTGCATGAAAGCTTTTCCATAAGGAAATTTTTCAGGGTCTTTCAGTTCTTCTCCAAAGGCAAGGATTTGTTCTTCAGCGATGTTTTTAAAATATGCACCTTGGTCTTGTACAAATAATGGATTTCCTGCGTCACCCGTATTTACCCAATTTATAATACTATCAGTGGCTTTATTTACGAGAACTTTGGCAATAGCCTTACCGATTCCATTTGTACAATTTTGAGCATTATCAATATTTTCTTGGGATTTTGCTGCAGCATCTAATTTTTTGTTTCCTTCAGAGGTTAATTTTTCTTGTTTAGCATTAGTTGTTGGAACTGTAGCATCGCCACCACCGCTATCACTAAAACCAGCTTCAGTGGGAGTACTAGGGGCTAGGTCTGTACTACCAGAACCCTTACTACTGAACAAATCTTTTACTTTTTTAAATAAATCCGTAATTCCGCTACCTAGAGCTTTTTGACACCCAGGCATTTTTGATATCAAAGGAGATAATTCTTTTATATAAACAGCAACAGAATTAGCAGCTTCAGCTTTTTTTATAGTGAAACCAAAAAACGGCATCATAAATACAAATATAATTAAAAGTAAACAGATTGTTTTTTTGAGATATGTACTCATTTTTTATTTTATATTATACCATTATTTGATAAAAAAGTTTCCAAATCATTAACAGAATTTATTAAGTCTTTGCTATATTTCTCATATTGAGAGGTCCCTGACATTCCAACAATAGGGTCTGCAAGCATTTTTGACATATTTAATACAGCAATACTTGTATTATTTGAACTATTTATTATTTTTAAGTGATAAATTACTAAACTCTCTGGAACAGGAATTAGAATTAATTTTTGTGCCAATTCTTTGTATGCACTCGCAATCTCAAGTAAGGCACTTTCTCCTTTTGGATCTTCTGCTTTTTCGGCACCAGCCATGTTCCCTGCTACTACAAGTTCATCTCCAATTCCTTTACCTTTATATATTTCAAACAAGTTTCCTACAGTAATATAATAATTTTCTTTGTCAGTTTTTTCATCAGTTTCTGTTAATTTAATGTCTCTTTCTGTATATTGATCAATAATAACAGGGTCGGATACCTTTTCAGCTAAAGCACTTGAAAAATCGTTAATTGTTGCATCACTTATCTCACCGGATGTTTTCATCGCAGCATATGATGCAAAAAATTGTCTAGCAAATTTTTCTGTTTCTGTTTCTGCCCCGCCATTAGTATTTTGGTCTATTCCTTCACTTTTTTTAAGTTCTTCTCTTTTATTTTTTACATAAATTTCGTCAGCTACTCCGAAGGTTACTTTATTTTTTGGGTCTGTTCCCCAAAGTGATTCTTCCCAATCGGTGATTCCATCTGCATCAGAATCTCTTTCAATAAGCCCGTTTACTGTTAATTGCGCTGTACTTAATTTTGTGTCTTTTTTTGATGAAAAAAAACTATCTTTACTTGAGAATAGTTTAAAAGCTAAGAAAAAAACAAGAGCTACGATAACAAATGAGCCTAAAACGTATTGAAATTTTTTGCTTGGTAAATATTTTTCCATATACTTATTCATAATTGTATGTTGAACCTGACCAAGACCCGCTATTTAAAGATCCGCCACTTTTGGATTGCCCGGCAACATTATAATTGTCGGTAGTTTTTCTTACTGGAAATGGTATCTCATATGGGCCTATCCTCATTTTACAAGTAGAAAAATCAGGGATTGATTTTGCTTTGCCCATAATCATATCTCCTACTTTTGGATTTTTTTGTGAATCAGTAGAATAAAAAGGGACAGTATCACCAAGTGCCTTTAATGCTGCAACGGCTTTTTGGACTTTTTGTTCAGTTCCTTCACTAGAGGTGGTTGCTGCGCCTATTCCAGCTTTTGTCAGACTTGTAAGATTACTTGATAAAATAAAAATTGTTCCACTTCCAGAACATTTTACCATTGGGACTGTCGTTGCTTTTACCTTACCTCCAAAAGCAACAGAGGCAGCAGCATGAACTGTGTTTATTGAAACAAAAAGAAATAAAAATATTATTGTGAGCTTTGAAAAATTTCTTTTCACACTATCATTATATCATTCTCTATTACAAAATAAAACAAGAACTAGTCTGTTTTTGTTAATAAAAGCCAGTCAGAAAGTGTTAAATCCTCGGCTCTCTTATTTCCAAGCTCTATTCCATAGGCCTTGTCTATGGGAGAAGAAAGATTTTTCAAATTTGAACTTAATTTTTTACGTTTATGGGCAAAACCAGCATGAATAATTTCCCAAAATTTATTTTCATCAATTTTATTTTCAATAAAGAAGTTTCTTGAAATATTTTTTATAGAAATAACCGCTGAATCCACTTTTGGGGCTGGAGAGAAATATCGGGCAGGTACTTTCATAACCATTTGTGGGGTTCCATATGCTTTTACTGAAATAGATAAGATGCTTTCTTTTTTATCACGAGCAACTATTCTCTTTGCAACTTCATTTTGCACCATAAGAACCATCGTTTTGGGCTGATTTTTTTCTGTCAGAAACTTTTTCAAAATTGCACCAGTGATATTGTATGGAATATTTGCGATGATTTTATAATCAAGTGAAGGGGAAGATGCTCTCGAGTGAACCCTTGGGAGGAGTGGCGACGACGGACAGAGAAAAATTTCAGCAGAAATTTTTTGTGGTGAGTCCGAGAGCATCTTCTCTGTAACGTTAAAGTCTAAAATATTTTCTTCAAGCAAAACTAATTTCTTTTCAGAAATTTCTTTTGAGAATTTTTCTTTTAAAAATTCGACAAGGTTTCTATCTTTTTCAATCGCAATAACACAATTACTTTTCTCTAGTAGTTTTTCTGTAAGTGCTCCTTTGCCTGGTCCGATTTCTAAAATAACATCATATGGATCTATTTCCCCAGCTTCCACAATTTTATTAAGTGCTGGAACAGATTTTAAAAAATTTTGCCCTAAAGTCTTTTTGGCTCGGGCGAACCTGTATTCAGGTTTTAGCCCTAAAGCTTTCGTATGCTCGGGCGAAAACTTTTTTAGCCCTAAAGATTTTTTTGCTCTATATGTTTTCATATATAAATTGTTTTTATTCTTGGGTCTTCGTCTCCCTTCTCAATTAAATCAGCCGGGATATCACTAAGAAATTCCGATGGCGCATTTATTTGTCGCGAGCCAAAAATTGTTCGAAAATTTGCGAATGATAAAAATAATTTTTCTTTTGCGCGAGTTAATGCCACATAGAAAAGCCTTCGTTCTTCTTCTTGGTCTTCAGCGCTTTTTGATTCACCATCTTTTTGATGTGGAAAAAGTCCGTCTTCGAGTCCTGTAATAAAAACATATTTAAATTCAAGTCCTTTTGAAGCGTGCACTGTCATAAGTTTAATTCCATATTTGTTTTCTTTTTTTTCTTGGTTGTGCATAATACTATCTTGATCTGAAGCAAGTGATGCATCTTCCAACAGTTTTTCTATTCCCTCCCCTTTTAAACCCGCCTGCGCAGGCAGGTTATCATATTTTAGAGCCAAAGTTGCTAATTCCTTAATGTTTTCAAGCCTTTCTATGTCTTCATCTGTTCCAGTTGAAAGCTCTGTCTCAATGCCTGATTTTTTTACTGCAAATTTTATTACGTTTGAAGGTATATCACTTTCTATTTTTTCTTTTATAGCATCTAGGGTTTTATAAAAATTATCAATTTTGATTTTTGTTTTTATTGGGAGACTTTCCATTTCTCCGGCAAATATTTTTGCGATTGTTGCCTTCCCGATTCCTCGTGCTGGGAAATTTATAATTCTTTTTATATCAGACAAACTTTCTCTATTGAGAGACGCTCGCAAATATGCAAGTGTGTCTTTGATTTCTTTTCTTTCGAAAAATTTTACTCCAAGTACTTGGTAAGGAATATTATATGCAATCATTTTTTCTTCAAGTGCTCGCGATTGAAAGTTTGCACGATATAAAATAGCTACTTCAGAAAGGATTTTATTTTGTAAAGCACAAAAATTTTCTGTTGAAAATTTTTGAGAGTCCTCGCCGTCGCGACTCCCAAGGCTTTCCAAAACAATATCCTTTCTTTCGTTTTCTAGCGTAGCATTGGATTTTTCTTTTTGGGGACTCTCGCAAGCTGACGAGCTGAGAGGCAGCGCTGTGTCAGTAGACACAGACAGCGACCCCAAAAAGGAAGAATCTGGTACGGAGTCCAAAATTTCTAAAATTTTTGTTGCCACGTGGTCTGCTTCGTCCCCTTCATCGAGTGCTTCATAAAGTGAGATTTTTTCACCAGTTTTATTTTTGGTAAATAGATTTTTGTCAGGACGATAAATATTTTTCTTTATTATTTCATTTGCTGCTTCTAAAATATTTTGTGTTGAACGATAATTTTCTTCAAGTAAAATTATTTTTGCACCTGGATAATCTTTTTCAAAATTCAAAATATTTTTTAAATTTGCTCCACGCCAAGAATAAATATTCTGGTCTGCGTCTCCTACCACGCAGATATTTTTTGTCTCTCCTGCGAGTAATTTTGACATTAAATATTGCACTTCGTTGGTGTCCTGATACTCATCAATGTGAATATATTGCCATCTTTCTTGATACATTTTTCTGATATCCTCCCGTTCCTTTAATAGTTTTGTTGCTTTTAAAAGTAGGTCATCGAAATCTAAAGAATTTTCTTTTGATTTTTTATTTTCATAAATTTTCCAAACTTGTGCAACAATTTTACTCAAATAGTCATTTTTATTTTCTGCATAATCTGCAAGATTGGTAAATTTCCCTTTTTCTCGGCTAATGATATTTTTGATTCGTCTTGGGTCGTATTGTTTTGGGTCAAGCCCTATTTCTTTTAAAGTTTCTTTTATGAGCGAATTTGTGTCGTTGTCATCTAGTATTGTAAAATACTTTGTAAGTCCCAATAGTCTTGCATTCTCTTTTATAATATAGACTCCCAGTGAATGAAAAGTTGAAACAAAAGGTAAACTATTTTGTCCTTTGGCATTTTTTTCAATTTCCAAATTTATTCGGTCTTTCATTTCTTTTGCCGCTTTATTTGTGAAGGTTACAGCCAAAATTCTTTCAGGGGTTACTCCTTCTTTAATTAAATTAACAATTCTATGGGTAATTGTTTTAGTTTTTCCTGCCCCTGCTCCTGCCACGATTAAAATAGGGCCGTTTTTGTGAATTGCCGCTTCTCTTTGTGCGTTATTTAGTCCTTTTAGATGACTCATGAGTCTAACTATACCACCCAGTAGTGAATTTTAATAACATAAGATATATGCAAAATTTAAAAAAATTTTGCTTTATTAAAATCTACTACGGGGTACAACAGAGCTGGTTATCCTATTTTGCTCATTATGTCGGAAGCTCTACTGTTGAATTTACCTGACTCTTCAGCGATGATTTGTTCAAATTGTGGGTTCACTTTTCTTAAAAAAGCAAAAATTTCTTCAGGTTTTGCGTTATTATCTAAAATTTTTTCAAATTCATCCATATCTTTATCTTCCATTGTCTCCATAACTCTTCCTAAAACGTTTTGATAAATTATCCCTCCGATACGAAGTAGTGTTTCTTCTTGTTCGCTCGGAGAGAGTTTATCAAGTTCTAAATTTTTTACGATTTTGTCTTGTATTGGATTCATATTTTAATTTTAAATTAATTAATAATAAATTATTATTTATATTTTACCTTCTCAAGATATTCTGGTCCCATTTCGGCTGCTTTTTGAGTGGCATGTGTTATATATTCCTCAGCTGTTAATGGTATTGGTGGATAGGTATCTGGTACGTTTGGAGAAAGTTTTGTAACTTCAGACAAAGTTTTCATATGATTGACTAAAGGTTCAAATGTTTCATTTACGGGTCCTTTCCATGAAATAAATTGCTCGGCAGGATGTAAGCTATTTGAATTTTTTACACTATCCCATGCTTGTAAACTTTGTTCATTAGGAAATATTTTATGAATATTACTTTCGTAAACAATTTTTGTTGTTTTTGTCAATTCAGTTAATTGTTCAGGAGTCAGATTAGTGTTCTCATTTAAGTTTTGTGTTTGATCTAACGGATGATTTGATGCTCCGTTTATATCTATTGGTTGTTGGTCATCAAGATTTTTTGAGGCATTATCTATATTTATTGGTTTTTGACCATCAATATTGTTAGCTGTATTGTCTATTTTAATTGGTTGTTGGTTCCCAAGATTATCTGATGCTGACCCATTTATATCAATTGGAGCTTGATGTGTTAAATCACCCGAAGATGACCCGTCTATATTTATTGGTTTTTGGTTTGTTAAGTCATCAGCTGCTCCATCTATCTTTATTGGTTCTTGGTTATCTAAATTAGTATCATGAGTGGTATTTATTCCACTTTTATGTGCATCGAACATTTTACCACCATATTTTTCTGTAGTTTCAGCATTTCCTTGTTCTGTTATCAAGTTATGTGTTTGTCCTGTTTTTATATCGTGGTATGAAAGATTTCCATGCTCATCAAAGCCTAAAGTTGAACCTTTTAACATCATTGCACTTTCAGCGGTAGAATTTGGATTATAAAATCCAAGTTTAATTGCTTCTTGGGTGGAATTTGTTTTCATGAATTCTTGAATACTGTGTGGTGCCTTAGAAAAATCTCCACCATAATCGGCATTAATTTTCATTTTTAGATTTTCAATAGTTTGTATTGATCCTCTTGAGCTAAATTCTACAGGCTTACCTGCTTTGAAAATATGTTCAGTTGCATTTTGTGTACCAGTTCCATTGTCTATTACTCCTGTAGCCGAAAAATATTGATTTAGAAGATGTTGACCCTCGATAGCAGTTCCTGCTCCGGCGAGTATTGCAATTCCAGCTTTATGGATTAATCTATTTCTCTTTGATTTTCTTTCCTTTTCTAAAATTTCCGCATACTCTTTTTTGTATTGCAAAAGATCTTGTTCGCTTATATTGTCTCCAAATTTTTTCTGGAGCTCTTCCAAAGATTCTTCTTTTCTTTGTGTATATTTTTCTTTTACTAATAAGTCATAACCTTTAGCTGCAAGTTGACCTACTGCTCCCCCGATTATTCCTCTTCCAAATTTGGTTGCGATGTAAGCAGCAATTCCACCTCCAGCTGCTACCATACTAGGCATGAAAGTAGCAATCGCTATTGTTGACAATCCCACAGAAACTGCAACTTTTACGAATCTATTTTGTTTCATGTACCAATCCAATCCTTTTCTAAAAATACTTTTTTCCTTTGGAGGAAGACCTTCTGCTTTTAGGGCACTCAATCTTTGTTCTTCGTTTATTACTACTTCTCCGAAAATTTCTCTTTGTTTGTAGTGTTCTAATTTTGCTGCTTGTTCTTCTGGTGAAAGATTAGATAAAGCAAGTTCTCTTTTTGCATTTTCATACATACTTTGACCATAAAGAGCAGTGGCTTTTGTGTATTCAATTTCAAGTTTTTTTAGACTTTCGGGAATTTCATTATCTTTTACTGTTTCTCCGACAAGCGTTCTTTTTATTCTAGTAAAAAATCCAGCTTTCTTTTTTCTTTCTTCCATAAAAGCTGTATAAGCTTGTGCATATTTATTTCTTATTTCTTCCAAATTTGACTGTAATTCCATTTCTCTTCGCATAGCTTCTTCTCTTTCTTCTTTTATTTCTTCTTCACTAATTATTTTCTCTTTTAACTCTTTTGAAGCCTGCTCGGGATCAGTTTTTATTTTTTCTTTTGCTAACTTTTTTGTATCCACTGGTTCTCCTTCTTTTGTTTCTAGAGTTTCTTCAACAATATTTCCTTCTTCGTCTTCATCTATTTCTTCTCCTCCTTCGGACTCAAGTTTTCTAATTTGGTCTTCAATTTTAAGAACCTCCTCTTCGTTGTTTGCTTTTTCTGCTTTTTTTAATTTTTCTTTTAATTTTTTTATTTCAATTTCATTAGATTCTTTCTTAGCATCATCTTTATCAATTACCTCATCAACCACATATTCATTATCTTCTTCTTTAAAGCCTTCGCCCTTTATTACTTTTGCGTTTTCTAAAATTTTGGGATCAATAATATTTAAAAATTGTTCTTGGGTTATGTTTTCTACTCCTTCTCTATTTTTTGGTGGAAAAATAAAAATTCCTCGTACGTCTGTAGTTCCTGGAGCTATTTTCATCAATTCTTTTGCTATCTTACTTACTTCAGGGCTATTTGCATTAAAAAAGAATCTCCTGTCCCCATTTGTATTTTTAGGATTCCAAAACGCAATACCGACATGACCGGTTGCAAGAGATGCAAGGTATGCTATTTTCTGAGGAATTTTATTGGTATAAAGTTTACCGTCTTTTGTTTTTACTTGTGGGAAATTTTGGAAAACAATTTTACCACCAAGTGAACTAATGTCTAAATTTAATTTATTTTCTTCAGCATATTTATCTGCTTGGTTTACTCCAGTAACAGCAATTCTTGCTTCCTGTTCTTTTTGTTTGCAAATATCTCTGATAGTTAAATATTTTTCCTTGCCTTTTTTATCAGTAGTTTTCCCGACCACCGTGTCCCCGATTTCCCCTTCTATCTCTTTTCTAGTAAATGGCTTTGATAAGTCTTTTATTTTTCCTTCTTTGTATAATTTAAAAATTATATCTGGTGGGATATTATCAGCCATAGCATAAAGAGTTCTAGGCCATGTGTATTTAAACCATTTTTTAGTTAAAACCTTATTTCCTTCTTTGTCTTTATTATCTCGATAAGATAAATTATCAAAATCATTTACAAAATTTACAAAATCTTTTAATTTCTTGTCTTTTTTTCCTTCTTCGCTTAGTAGGTCTCCTTCTTTTAATATTTCATACACCATCTTTGTTGCAGAAGTTGCTTCTCCTTTTCCTTCTCCATGGTGGTCGATATGTACGGTAGTAGTTTTACCATCTTTTTCTTTTATTTTTAACCATTCTCCGCCCACGTCTAAAAAAATCCGTACCCCATTTGGATTTTTATATGTTAAATCTTTTTGAGACCCACCCATTGGGATAATGGAACTTGTAGCTCCTTTGGTATAAAGTTTTTCGGTTGATAGATTGTTATAGTCATTGAGTAACGTCAAGGCCATTTGGGCATCAAGATCAGAATCAAAAGCCATATCCCCTGTTTTTTTTCCTTCTTTATAAAGTTCTTTTCCGTGGATTATTACCTGTCCAATACCCTCTTTTTTTATAAGATTTACTACTTCTAAAAGATCTTCTTGATACTTTTCTTGTTTTGGTTTTGTTGCTGTTGCTTCCATAAAAATTGTTTATTTGCCTATAATTATATTGTTATTTATTGTACCACTAATATTTTCTTCTTACAAACGATTAATTATTAATAAAAATTCATAAAATTGTTATAAAAAAACACCGTTGATTGCTCAACGGTGTTTGACCTTAGTGGTCAGATTTACTTTATCTCATCGTGAGGTTTAGGCTTTTTGGAAGGAATATTTCTTCCGTCCCTGAAATTCGCACCAAAAGTAAAACTTAAAGGGGTTTCGTCAATGAAGATTCCCTTCAGTGTACCTTTTTTGACACCTTTGTAAGCGAGGGCAAGTGTATTGTTGCGGAAAGCCTGGCGCTGGTTGATGATGTCAATAATCGTTGCATCTTCGATGTTTCCACCGCGGGGGATGTTTACCACCGTTGCGTTGGCGCTGGCATAGGCAGACGTGTTCCGGTGGAAAAGAAAATAACAGAAGAGACCAAGCAGTGCAGCGATCGCAAGGATCATTGCAATCATTCCCCAATCTGAAATATGTGATTGGGTGGTGGTTACCGGCTGAGCCTGTTGCTGAATCGGTTGGTTCTGTGGCATATCCGTGACCACCAGTTTCAGTTGCGATGGGTCTTTTTTGACCACTGCTGTTGTGGTGGTTTTGCCACTGTGGTGCATAACACCAAGGCTGTCCGTTATGGTTCTTTCATAGGACTTTGCCACTGTTTTAATGGTGTCATTCCCGCCTCCCTCGCTGATTAAATAAACGGAGGTTTTTGGCTGCTGGACCGGGGCCTGGTTGCAAGAAATCATAATGCTAAAAATTGCCATTGCGAAAATGGCGACTGCGATCTTTTTCATTTTGGATTTGGTTTAGGTTAATAAAAAAATGGATAGTTAGATTTCTTTTTTTGGCGTACCTTGTCTTTTTATTAATTAAACTCAGTACGGCTCTCTAAAAACCAATATAATTGGCGCTCAAAGAGCCATACTGAACCAAACTCATGAATATTTTAAATGAATGAAGATTCTTGTTTGAAATGCAACTCATATAAGATATAAATATATGAGAAATA
>CAZJQE010000011.1:0-17864 GCA_964548505.1 uncultured Candidatus Saccharibacteria bacterium
CCCCAAATCTAGGGGATCACAATTACTCTTTAAGTATATGGATCTATGAAAATGTCCCAAAAAATTATAAGGACATCGTAATGTACCACGAACTTGTGGAAGCTGAATTACAAATTGTTTTTGGTCTATCAGAAAAGGATGCACACGAAAAATCATCGGTTATGACAAAAACATATGCCGAAAAGTATCTTTCTGAAAATGAGTTTGCCACTTTTTTAAAATGGCACGAAACATTATTTAACCATCACCCGAGCCCATAGAGAAAGCTTACGCTTACTTTGTGGGCTTTCTTTATTTTTTATAATACTTATTCGAACATCCTCCCAAGTTCGGAGCAATGAAAATAACCTTATTCTAAAATGGTTTTTGTACAATAAAACTAATCCATGTTTTGCCAAAAGGGTCTAAGCATTCTCTTGAATCTAATATTCTAAAATTAGCTTGTATTAATGTTTCTTGGAGCTCTTTTTTTGTCCAGTGTTTTCTGAATCTTTTATGCTTACCAAAATAATCTTTTTTTATTTCCCATCCCTCACTGCCTTTTTTGGATTTTGTACTTTCAATAAATGCTATTCCTCCAGGATTTAATATATTATAAATCTTCTTTAAAATTTGATTTACTATAATTTTTGGAAAAAGATGGATAAAAGAAAAAGCAAATATTCCATCAAATTGAGAATTAAAATTAGTTGTTAAAAAATCTCCTTTGACAAAATTAGCATTTTTATTTCTTTTTTTTGCATAAGAAATCATTTTTGAGGAAATATCAATACAAGTTAATTTAAAACCTTTTTTAATAAAAAAACTTGTAGCTAAACCTACTCCACAACCAAGATCTAAAATTTTTCCATTCTTAGAAACATATTTTGACATCCAATCTGTATTTTTTTTAGTAACTACAATTAGATCTTTAGCTCTTTTTTCATAATCTTTTGCAAGTGCATCATATGTATGTGTATGCAATTTAATTAAATTCTGAATTTCATTATTTTTTTTCATAAAAATATACCTTAGATTATATCATTATTTTTCCTTTTTCGTTTTAGGAATCATATTAATTATGATTTCTTGGTTGTCTAATGCATCCATGTCTCAGGATAAAAGCCAGAAGGCAAAGGGATGGTATATTGAAACCACCAAGTTTAAAAAGTATGCTCCGAAAAATAATGGCTGGGGGAGGGAGCCAGTATCGTTATGATAAAATGGATCGTTTAAATCTTGTATTTATCAGTATAAAGGATTCATTAATAAGCATTACATTATACGACTATGATTCGGTAGGTAAGCGAACAGAGATAAATATTTTTTCTAGCCTAAGTTGGATGTCTGAGTTTTTTTTTGGTATAATTTTTAGATGAAAGAAAAAATTACTCTTAATGCGAAGTGGCTTATCAAGGCACCTCTCTCGGAGGTGTACAACATTATGACTGATTTTGAAAAGTGGCCCGAGTATTTTCCGAAAGTTGCGGAATCTATTGAAATTATAAAGCGTGAAGGAAATTATTTGGAAATGAACGCGACTGTTAAATCGTTCGGCCAAAAGTTTCCGGTAAAAATGAAAATGAAGATTCTACCTCTAAAGGGGTACATTTCGGACAATGAAAGTCCTAAATTTGGAACTTCCGGCCATGAAGAATTTTTACTCTCAGAACATAGAGAAGGAACTATGATCGATTATATTTATCAAGTTGCTATCCATAGGCGCTGGCTCCGCGCGGTTGCAAAACCATTAATTGGTTGGTTTTCCATGAAATATTGGCAGAAGGCTGTCATAGACGAACTAAGAAAAAGACTCGAAAGATAAATGCGTCCAGTAGAAGGGGATCATTGAAAAAACATTGACTCATAATTTAATATGTGGTAGTTTAGGGACAAAGTATTGTTTTTTGACAGTAAGGTTATTGGTGACTAAAGAGTTTAAATTTTTGAACTTTTTAATCACCAATAACTCAAATTCAACCAAACCATGAAAAAAAGCAACATTGAATTCTTGATTGAAAAAATTAAGAATAACTCTTTAAGGGTCATCGAAAATCCCGACGGGAAGGTATTCATTCTTTTCATGAGGGAATACCAAGTAGGGAATAGAATGTGTGTTTTGGGGATAAAAATTGAAAAAATTATCTTCACAACAGATGATTTTTCTGAAAACATCTACTGTGGAGAAAAATTTTATTTTTATCTCTCTTCAGAAATTTCTAGAACAGTAAAGTTCCTTACTGAATTAGAGAAAGACACCCTGACGGAGTGGTTAAGGTTATACCAAAGAATTTCTTCCTTTACCACTGAAAAGATAATTAATATTACTGTTTCTTCAAATTAAGAAGAAAAGACCCCAGAACAGCAGGGGTCTTTTATTTTTTTGCTCAGTTGGTAGATTTTTGTAAAGTCTTTTAGGGATACCATATGCATTATCAGAATTTATTATCTTTTGTGATGTAATTTAAATATAAAAAAATATTCTCCCATTTTATATGTAATTGCAATATGAAACTATTTCTTTTTCCAGATTTTTCGCCAAAAAACCGTAACAAAAAGTGCCATTATAAGAATGATAAGCAAAAGTGAATTGTTTACGATTCCACTGATTGCTTGCCAATTATCGCCTACAAAATATCCGATGAGACAATACAGGGTTACTTGGGCTACTTCACCTGCGATTTCAAAGATTAAATATTTTCGATAAGATACTTCTCCTAAGCCACAAATGATGTTTACGGCTAAGTTTGAAAAAACTTCAAACCGTGTGATAAAAATCAAAAATTCAGGGTGTTTCTTGAGTCGTCGTTCCAATTTCTCATATTTCTCAGATTCAAGTGTTTTTCGAAATCCAATTTTACGAAGTACCCGTTTACCATAGAGTCTAGTGAGCCAATATCCAATATTGTCTCCTACGATGTTTCCCAAGCTTCCGATGGCGATAACCCAAAAAAGTGAAAAATATCCTTGGCTCGCAAAAGCAGAGGAAGCCATTAAAAGAGTGCCGGGCGGAACAGGGAAGGCTAAAGCTGCGACAAGTGTAATCCCGAATATTGCCCAGTATTTATATAAAAGAATATATGGTAGGACTAATGTTACTAAAGAATTCATAATTTATTTCTGTTTATAATCGACAATGGAATTTTTTATTTGTTCGAGCAATTGGGGAATACTGATGTGGTGTTTGCGAGCATATCTTTCTATGGGAATATTCGGGTATCTTGGATCGGTAATAGATAGAATTGTTTTTAAATAATCCGATGGCAACTTAAATATGAAATTGATATATGAAAAGGTCATCCACTGATCTATTTCTTCTGCGGTGGTTATAAATCTATTTGGTAAGGTTTGATTTATTAGAAATTTATTAGAATTTTTTGATGCAGCACGCAGATTTTGGACAATAAAACTTATTTCAAAAAGGCATGCCAATAAAAGACAGAAAATAAGCAAGGTTCTTAATGGGGAATAATTGTTTAGCCAAGTTCGTATTTTTTTAAAATATTCTTTCATTTTTTTATTATAGCATTTTGAGGGAAAATAGTTTTTTGCTAGCAATAATAGCTATGTTTTAAAATTAGGGTTAAATTTAAATTATTTGCAATAAATATATATTTCTAATATAATTAGAGTAATTAAAAATGAACAAAAAACACAAAAACCAAATCATTTGTTGTTGTCGATGCCTTAGTGGGTTGGTTTTCGGAGTTTGTCTATCTCTGTATTAAAGTTGAAATATAATTTATTCCAAAAACAGCCAACTAGGGCTGTTTTTTAGTTTTTATTAATTAAGATTTTAATATTAAAAATATAACAAATAAAAAAATGATACATAAAAATATATTAAGTTTAATTGGGAATACTCCAATGGTACAAATAAATAATTTAACAGACAAAAATAATGCTTCGATTTTTGCAAAACTCGAAGAATACAATATTGGAGGTTCACTGAAAGATAGAATGGCTTTATCTCTCATAGAAGATGCAGAAAAAAGAGGCATAATAAGTAAATCAAAAATGTTATTAGAAGCAAGTTCAGGAAACACTGGGATTGCTATGTCTATGATTGCTGCAATCAAAGGTTATAAAATTACTATCATAATTCCTGAATCTGTAAGCATCGAGAGAAGAAAATTAATTAAAGTTTATGGTGCAGAATTAATTTTATCACAAGGAGAAAAGGGGACAGCTGGTTCAATTGAATTAAAAAATAAAATGCTTCAATGTGAGCCAAATAAATATATTGATTTAAATCAATTCAAAAATCCCGCAAATATTAAAGCTCATTATGAAACGACTGGATTGGAAATCATTGAACAGACACAAGGAAAAGTAGACATGGTAATTATTGGGGTCGGTACTGCAGGCACTGGGGTGGGAGTTTCTAGGAGATTAAAAGAATATAATTCGAAAATTAAAATTGTAGCTGTAATGCCAGAGTTGGGTGTATCAATACAAGGACTTAGAAATCCAAAAGAATTAAATCCGACAGAACTTTATGATGAGAATGTTTTTGATGAGGTAATAGAAATATCAAAAGAGTTAGTACCAAAAACTCTTGAAGTTGGTAGGGAATTAGCAAAAAAAGAAGGAATTCTAGCTGGGATAAGCGCAGCAGCGGTAATGTACATCTCAGTAAAGAAAGCTAAAGAATTAGGAAAAGGAAAAATAATAGTCGCAATTTTGCCAGATACTGGTGAAAGATATCTTAGTACTCCATTATTCCAAGAATAAATTATATATGAAAACAAAAATTAAAATAATTAAAAATAGTTTATTAAAAGAACACGAGAAAGTTAGAAAAATTTATTTAATTAAATTAATGAAAAAAATTAAATTAGATAAATGTATTAATAATCCAATTGTTGTTGATAAAAATACAATGATAATTTTAGATGGCCATCATCGGTTTAATGTTATTAAATTACTTGGACTAACGCACGCCCCAGTATGTCTTTGTTGACTATAAAGATAAAAACATAAAAGTTACTTCCTGGCGAAAGGGAGAAAAAATAAATAAACAAAATGTGATTAAAGCAGGGTTATCGGGTGATCTCTTAAAACCAAAAACATCAAAACATTCTATACCTAATAAACTCTATCGATTAAATATTCCTTTAAAAAAATTGAAGTAGTTTTAACTTAAATATGTCAGAATAAACAATTTTCAAAAAAAATGTTAGTATTAAATACATGAAAAAAATGCTGATAATTTTAGTAGTTTTGGTCTTAATAATTTTAGGTTTAGGGATATATAAATTTAATTTTACAAATGATGATGTTTATAATGAAAATGGTGAAAAAATTTATAGCCCTAAAAACGTTGTAGAAAATCCTAAAGAAGTTAAAGAATCTATTTTATTAGAAACAGAAGCTCGTATTATTGCTGAAAAAACTTGTATCAAAGGTGGTGAAGTTTTGGCAACTGGTACTTATAATAAAAATTCTAAAACTTGGTGGTATGATGCTAATTTAAATGCAACACGTGAAGGATGCAATCCAGCTTGTGTGGTAAGTGAAGAGACAAAAACAGCTGAAATAAATTGGAGATGCACAGGATTAAAAGCATCAGTTGCCTGTACGATGGATGCCAAACAATGCCCTGATGGATCATATGTTGGACGCACTGGTCCTAATTGTGAATTTATTTGTCCTTAATTAATATTTCTTTGCAGATTTTATTTGAATATCTTCTCAAATTAGTGAGAAAAATTTTAACTATATTTTATAACAGTTTTTTTACCTTGGATATACCATAGATTTATGGTATAATACTATTAATTATTAGTAATTAATAAAAAAATTATGGTAAAAGAAAATTTTGAAAGAAAACCACTTGTTGATGATTTTATGGAAAGTTATAAAACTTGGAAAGGTAAACAAGAAAATTCCAAAACATATAATGATTTTTTGAATTCAAGTCCTGAAAATATGAAAACTGGACTTGATAGAATAATTTCTGGAAGAGAGTTAGGACATTTTACTATTGGGGAATTGACCTTACGAGCAGGACTAAAGAAGGACGGTGATTCGTATGTAGTAGATGGCACAGAAAGATTTATAGAAAGAGATGGGAAAAGTGGCCGTACACAACCTTGGACCAAAGGAGATTATCCAGAGATAATCAGATTTAAGCCTGAGGAAGTTGAATTCTTAAATACAAGGCATTCTGGTTTTTGGTTAAAAAAGAAAGAATAAACAATTTAAAATAAAAATGTTAGTATAAAATATATGAAATCAAAAATCAGAAAATTTTTGGGTAAATTTTATTTTGCCATTAATTATCGGATGATATACATTCAAAAAGATAAAAAATTAATATGATGATAATCAAAATTAATTAATTATCAAATTTACTCTTTTTAATATCTTTTACGAGTCATTTAGGCACTAGGCTAGACAAATAAATATTTATATGTTATTATACAGGTAATAATAGTTTTTTTGACAATTGGTTTGGTTGATTTTTGGTTTAGTTTTCTTAGCTTCTTTTTGGAAATTGAGAAAACTAAATCAAAATAAATTAATCTTAAAACCCCCCTGAACTATGCTTATAGATTTAATTATTGGGGTATTCGGCCTCGTAATTGGGCTGTTACTCGGTTATGGAGGATGGTACTCTTCCGTCCTGTTTGTCGCTGCCTTTCTTCCCGACTTAGACATAGTCGTGAATGAATTATATCGGATATTCATCAAGAACGAAAAAAAGCTCGGTGTGAAAAATTTTTTGGACGAGTATTCGTACTCGCACAAATTTATTTTTCACGTGCCATTGATAGTATTACCTGTAGTTTTTTTTGTATCAGGAGTACTTTATCCTGACTGGCTGTTTTCCGTTCTTGTATCTGTAATGATTCTAGCTCATTTCGTCCACGACACCGTGGATAAAAACTGGGACGGAGTCCCATGGCTCTTTCCTTTTTCTATGTTTTCTTATAAGTTCAGTCTAAAGACTGGATGGACAAAGAAATCAAGAAATGAACTGAGGGAAATAGCCGATGATCTTAAGAAAAACCCGAGAGAGTCCAATAAGATTTTCAAGGACAATCTGAGGGTTTAGTTAACTTCTTAAATAATTTACAATTATATGTATTTAAAGTTCAATATATTTGAACTATAAACCCAAGTAGTATTAATTTAATTAATTAACTATGGAACAGAAAGTTCTTGAATGGTATGCGACTGATCTCGCTGCCAGAAATAAAGGGAAAAAGAGGGCAACCCTTTTGAATGATTTAAAAAAACCTTCTTTCATTAAAAACATCAGGAAGAGCTTACATACTGACATGCTCAGGGCTACAAGAAAGCTCAACCTGTCCATCCAGTATAACGAAGGAACCGCACCCGATGAGATATTCTCATTTTTAAAAAATCGTTTCATCGGAGAAATGCAGCCGGCCTAATAAAGGTCGGAAATTAACGAATTTAAGACCGAAACATCCTTGTGGTGCGTCGGTCTTTTTTATTTTCTTATTAAAATTTTCTTAGTACAAATTTAAATTCGTGGTAAAATAAAAACATGATATTAACTACTCATGCGATAACAGGAGCAACGGTTGCGACCTTAGTGCCTACTCACCCCGTGCTTGGTTTTGCTCTTGGTTTTGGGAGTCATTTTGTTTTAGATTCTATACCTCATTGGGATTATCATCTTTCTAGTATGAAAGGGGATAAGAAAAATCCTATGGATACTGACATGATTCTAAATAAAGATTTTTTGAAAGATTTAATAAAAATCGGGCTTGATGGTATGCTTGGAGTTTCTTTAGCACTTTTTTTACTTGGGACTCTTTATCATAATTCTTTTTTTATAATTCTTTTAGGGGCTATCGCAGGAATGATGCCCGATGCTTTGCAATTTTTTTATTTCAAATGGAAACATGAACCCTTGATAAGTTTGCAGAAATTTCACATTTGGGTGCATCCCAAAACAAGCTTACATGACAAACCATTTATTGGGGTTTTATCTCAAGTAGTTTTCATTATTCTTATTATTTTTCTTTTAAAGTAAAAACTTTGTAAATAAATTAAAAATAATATAAAATATAAATATGCAAGACAAACAAAAATTTTCAATGTATTTAACTCAAGCTCAAACGAATGTTAGTTTTACGTCGTTTATGACGGCAGTAGTCGTATTTTTTACTGGTTTATTAATTGCGTCATTTAACCAATTTGATATTACAATTAAAATTCCAATAGCATTTCTTATTATAAGTACTTTTGGTTTTCTTTATTCAACCTTAATTTTTGCCAATGCTGGTGGAAAAGCAGTAGGTGAAGATGAGAAAGAATTTCAAAGACATATGTTTATGGGAGATGTTATTTCAGAATACTTAGGGGTATATCTATTAATTTTTTCAATACCACTAGTTATTGGAGTTATAACAAATGATATATTTCTAGGAATAGTGGCAATAGTTTCTGCTTTATTAGGACTTGCAATTTATCAATTTTCTGGTTTTGCAATTATTGAACGTCATTTTAAAAAACACAATATGGTTTCAACGGTAATATTGTGTTTTGGTATACTACTTTTACTTTCCCAATTTTTTAAATATCATTTTGAGCTAGTGTCAGTTTTGTTTCTTGTCCTTCTTTTGGGAGTTACTTATTTTTCAACAAAAAAACATATATTTTAAAAAAATTAAAATTAAAAAAATCATATGCAAAAACACAAAACAATTCCATTTGAGGAATTAGCAAAACTTAAGAAGCCAATAAATATAAATGTTAAACATAAAGAAAGCCTAAATTTTCTTGATAAATCAGCGATTGCGATAACAAGTTTTGTAGGGACCATGTGGTGTGCGATTGTTTTTACCCTTCTTGCACTGATAAGTTTGCCAGATGCTATAAGAGGGGGAAGACCCACGATAATATCTTGGATTGCCCAGACTTTTTTACAACTTGTATTGCTTTCGGTTATTATGGTTGGACAGAATCTTCAAAATAAACGTTCTGAAGCAAGAGCAGAAGCTGATTTTGATATAGATACAAAGGCAGAGCTAGAAATTGAAACTATTTTACAGCATCTTGAAAATCAAAATGAAGAACTTGAAGAAATTCGTAAAACGATAGAAATGAAAAAATAATAATAATCAATATATTTGAAGATAGATGCTTGATATGCTAATATCTTTTTAGATTTGAAGTTCTTTTGAATTTTCTCATAAGTTTTTATTGGGTTCTCTTAGTTTCTTTATAGGATTTAAGAGAACTTAATAATAACATTATGGAAGAAAAAAAAATAAAAAAATTTGATATTATCCCTTTTGAAGATCTTGAAAAAAGAGGTTGGGAGTTTAAACGTTACTTCGGGATAGATAAAAGTTGGCCAATTATGGTCCACCCTGAAGAAGGGACAATTATTTTCGACAAGGATAAAAATCTTGTCAAAGCAATTTATTAGAGTATTTATCAGGCTAACAGTATGTAATTTATTACTGTTGGCCTTTTTTATTTGACAAAAATGTTTTAAAATGATACACTCTTTTAGTAAGTTGTATTCTCATTGGTTTTCTTGTGGTTTTTAAAGCCACTATTACATATTATCTTTTGCATTTTTGCGATAGTCTTATTGGAAACTGAAGGGAGAGACGAGTCCGTCTTACTTTTTAATTTTTAAGACTCGAAGAAATATGTATGTTTAGTAAAAATAATAGTCAGAGTTCTCACTCTGGAACACACTCTTTTGGTGGTAAAAAAAGTAGTTTTCATAGTGGTGCGGGGAAGCCACACGCAAGTTCATCTCGTCATGGAGGTGGATACTCTCGAGGAAAAACTCGAAGTGGTTTTAGCCATTCTTCTCGAAGACAAGGTAGAAGTGGTTTTAGTGGTGGAACAAAAATTCATCATTCTCACTTTATAAAAAAAGCAGAGCCAATTATTGAGAGAGCTCCGTATGTTTCAAAACACAAATTCGAAGATTTTAAAATTCATGCGACTCTCAAAGCAAATATTTTAAAAAAGGGATACATAAGCCCAACCCCAATTCAAGATAGTGCAATACCATTTGTTCTCGCAGGGCGAGACGTTGTCGGGATTGCAAACACTGGTACTGGGAAAACAGCAGCCTTTCTTTTGCCCTTGCTTGATAAAATATTAAATAATAGACAAGAGAAAGTTTTGGTAATTGTGCCAACTCGCGAACTTGCAACTCAAATAAATCAGGAACTTATGGATTTCCGAGGAGGACTTCCAGTTTTTTCTGTTTGCTGTGTTGGAGGAATAGGAATTCACGGGCAAATTTCAAACTTGCGAAGAATGCACAATATTGTAATAGGGACTCCGGGACGTTTGAAAGATTTAGTAGACCGAAAAGTTTTGCGATTGATTGAATTCAAAACCATTGTACTCGATGAAGCTGATCGAATGCTTGATATGGGTTTTGTGCATGACATGAGGTCACTGATGGCAGGCATGGCACCCAATCGTCAGACATTATTTTTCTCGGCAACTATCACTAGCGAAATTGATTCTTTAATCAAAGAATTTTTAACTAACCCAGAAAAAATTTCCGTGAAGACTGGGGAAACTGCAAAAAATGTGGAACAAGATATTGTACGCGTTCCCAAAGGTGCCGACAAATCAGATTTACTAGAACTTCTTTTAAGAAAAAAAGAATTTTCAAAAGTTCTAATCTTTGGACGCACCAAGCATGGAGTAGAAAAACTCTCGAAAGATTTAATCAAAAGGGGATTCAGGGCAGAGTCAATCCATGGAGATAAAAATCAAGGGGCTCGACAGCGGGCACTGAAAGCTTTTAAAGAAAATCAAAGCCAGATTCTTGTAGCGACAGATGTAGCCGCACGCGGACTTGATATTCCAAATGTGACTCATGTAATAAACTTCGATGTGCCTGCAACCTATGAAGATTATGTGCATCGCATCGGCCGAACAGGCAGAGCAAACCAAACAGGCATTGCCCTTACTTTTGTAAGTTAAACAAAAGATACTCGCAAAAAACCTTTATTATATAAGGGTTTTTTGCTTGCTTTTTATAATTAAATATGATATAATTAAATAAATGGCCGGGGAAAACTTGCAAGACGCCCTTGCAAGGCAGCGGGGCGAAGGCCGTAAGAAAGCTTTCCGCTGAAGGTTCAAATCCTTCCTCCGGTCCGAAAGTTCTTTTTTAGGACTTGTAAAAAATTAAAATTCCAGACTAGACACACCATAGTTTTTTCTGGAATTTTCTTTTTATCTAAATTCTAATTTTAATATTTAAAAATAAAGCTATTTTGGCACAAATTGTAATTTTTCCCTGTTTAATTCGTCAAAGTTAGGGAATGCCAATAGGGGTTGACTTTTAAACTCCAATATGCTATACTATAAGGTAGAAATTGTCCTTTAATAATAGTTTGGTTTTTAGTGTTTTAGGGTTTATTTTCTTCGCTTTTTCCAGAAGTTGAGAGGATAAACTCTAAAAACGATAGACCAAATGAAAAAATTAATCTTTATTGTGTTTGTGGCCTTGTTAGGAACGCAGACTGTCAATGCTGGTAGTTATCAGCGTTGGATTGTTTGGGTAAGTGACCCAAACCACATTGCAAACCAAAATGAGACAGCAGATATTTTCGCTGCGCTCAGTCAAAATACAATCTCAGCAAATGGAATTTACCAAGTTGGTGGAAACAGCTTTAAAATCCAAAACCCTGAGTTATATTTTGAATACCTGAAAATGGTTATTAAAAAATCCGACCCCCATGCTACAACAATAGTTGACATGATAAAAGCTATTAAAGGGGGTGAAAAAACCCAGTGGGGTAATGACATATCTGTTCACGTAAAAAATTACTGGGTCAATTCAAACGGCCAGGTAACTTTTACCGATAACTACTCAGGTGCCGAGCTTGGTGTCTGGGTGCTTCTTATAAATGGAATTCCTACAATCAAGCTTGATTGTGGAAATCCATTAGAGTATGAAGATAATTATGTCTATACTCCAACTCCCAACCCTAATCCTAATCCTGTTACTCCTTCTTCCAATAACGGTGGTGGAACAACGAATAATTATACGAATTGTTTTAACACAACAAATAGTAATAATTCTAATTCGTTTAACACTACCACTACAACTGGTGGAAATGAATGTCGTCGTGACGGCTATCATAAACCATATTCAGTGGAGTTCTACCCGAACCCATCCCAACCAGGATACTTTCGGGGAAGAGAGCTTCCGTTGCCGTCTGATTATAACGGGGGGTACGGTTATTATCTTCCGCAACAACCTGGTTGTTATCCACAACAGCAACAGCAATGTTATGTAAAAAGACCACAACAGCAGCAATGCTACCGTGGCGAGAGAAGGGAACAACCTCGTCGTCAACCGCAAGGAACACATTATTCTAACCCTGGGCATCCTGCTAATACAGGATCTCATGTTTCCAATACAGGCATGGCTGCAGGCAATGGATCAAGTAGATCCAACCCTGGTATGCCCGCTGGTGGTGGAAGAAATGTTTCCAGAGGTGGACACTGACAATGCATTAAAGATAATTTATAATCCTGGTGAATATAAAATAAGTCTAACTTATTTATTCACCACTTTTTTAAGCCTTGAATGAATTTTTGAAAAGATTGACATTAAAGGTTTAAAATTGTATATTAAAAAGTAACAATATTAAAAATTAGTATGAAAAATAATATGAAAAAAATAATAATTGGTTTCCTAAGTTTTGCTTTCCTTTTGATGGGGCAAAGTGCTTTCGCCTTTGTCGCTTGGAATAACGGTGCACAAGGTCCAGATTGTCCAGGTAGTGCAATAGGCAACTACACTACCGGAGTAGGTATTCCAAATAATCCTGCAAACTGCTGGAATAATTCAAGTGTGTCCGCAAGTTCAGGAGATTCAATTAATGTCCAATTATATTATCACAACACTGGCGACCAACCTGCAACAAATACTAAGGTTTATATAACAGTTTCTCCAGCCCTCGGTCAAGCTTCAACCACTCATACTTTCACTAGTAGCCTTTCTTCAAATCAGGGAGGTACTCCTCTTGGAGTTACCCATGTGAATCTTTCAACTGCTCAAGCTTTGAGTTTCGGTTCTACTTATTGGTATCCAAATCAAGGAAGTACATATATTGTGAGTGGGAATGAAATTATGTCCTCAAATGGTTTACTACTTGGAACAATTAATCCAGGATGGCCATCACAAGGTTCTACTGTAACCAGCTTTTTAGTTGGTACTACTCCTCCACCACAAAATTGTGCAATTTCAAATTTTTCTGCAAACCCAACTCAGATAACTTCTGGTGGTTCTTCTACTTTGTCTTGGAACACTAGCAACTGTACTTCAGCTTCTATTTCCCCAAATGTTGGAAATGTGAATGTGAACGGAAGTCAGTCAGTTTCTCCTACAACTACAACAACTTACACTTTAACTGCACACGGTAGTGGCGGTAATACTGTAACTCAAACTGCAACAGTAAGTGTCCAACAGTTAAGTTGTACAATTCAAAATTTTTCAGCAAATCCAATTCAAATAACTTCTGGTGGTTCTTCGACTTTGTCTTGGAACACTAGCAATTGTACTTCAGCTTCTATCTCTCCAAATTTTTGGAACGTAAGTTTAAATGGAAGCCAGGCAGTGTCTCCGACGATTACGACTACTTATACCTTGACCGCAAATGGTAGTAATGGCAGTGTCACTCAGTCTGTAACAGTCAATGTAACTCAAATTCAAAATTGTGTAATTCAAAGCTTTACTGCAAATCCAACTCAGATAACTTCTGGTGGCTCTTCCACTCTTTCTTGGAGTACCAGTAATTGTACAACTGCATCTATCTCTCCAAACATTGGAAGTGTTCCAGTAAATGGGAGTCAAGCAGTATTTCCTACCACAACAAAAACTTATACCCTTACAGCTACAGGACAAGGGGGAGGCAATGTCGCTCCTATGAGTGTCACTGTGTTCGTAAATAGTTTACCTACAACAGGTACGTTAACCCCTTCAATGCTTTCATGTTTAATTCCAATGGGAGGAAATTCTTGTGCTATTCCATTTTCTTGGAATACTGTAAACCCTCCAGTAGGATCAATTTCTGCAGTGACTCACAATGGTAGTACGGTAGCAACAGGAAATTCTGGCAATCAATCATTTACCATTTTAAATGGCCCACAATCATATTATTTATACAATAGTTCTATTTTACTTGATCAATCAACCGTAACTGCAAGTTGTTCTCCAGGTTCATCTTGGAATGGTAGTTCTTGTGCAAGTAGTGCAAGTTGTTCAATATCGAGTTTTACTGCAAATCCAATGCAAATTACTTCCGGAGGCTCCTCGACTCTTTCTTGGAATACAAGTAATTGTACTTCAGCAAATATTGTTCCAAATTTTTGGAACGTAAGTTTGAATGGAAGTCAGGCAGTAACCCCTACAGTTACGACTACCTATACTTTGACGGCACTTGGCAGTAACGGAGTTTCGGTATCTCAAGCTGTGAGTGTTAGTGTAAACCAAGTTCAAAGTTGTATAATTTCTAGCTTCACTGTAAACGGATCTTCTAGTACTACTATCCAATCAGGTGGTGCGGTAAATCTAGTCTGGAATACAAACAACTGTTTATCTGTGACTGTTTCAGGTCCAAACTTCAATAGTAGTAGTTTGAGTGGAAGTCAAACCATATATCCGACTTCTTCAGGAACATACACACTTACGCCTTATGGGGCAAGTGGATCTTATACTGCTCCACAAAGTGTCTATGTAAGTGTAACTCAAAATAATTGTACCATTTCAAATTTCACGGCAAATGGATCTTCAAGTACAACTGTTCAATCAGGTGGTGCGGTAAATCTAGTTTGGAATACAAACAATTGTAATTCAGTTTATGTTTCGGGTCCAAGCTTTACAAGTAGTAGTACCAACGGTAGTCAAACAATATATCCTACATATTCCGGAACATATGTTTTAACTGCTTCTAGTTCAAATTCTCAAAGTCAAACACAGAGTGTTTTTGTGACTGTAAACAATAATCAAAATAGTAATTGCTACATTTCAAATTTCACTGCGAACGGCTCTTCTAGTACTACTATCCAATCAGGTAATGCTGTAAATCTTGTTTGGTCAACATCAGGAAATAATTGTACCGTAACTGTTTCAGGTCCAAACTTCAGTAGTTATAGTACTAGCGGAAGTCAAACCATATATCCTACCTATTCTGGAACATATACTTTAACTGCATATAGTTCAAATTCTGGAACTCAAACACAAAGTGTCTATGTAAGTGTAAATAATTATCAATACAACAATTGTACGATTTCTTACTTTACTGCAAGTCCAACTTCGATAAATTATGGGGGACTCTCCACACTCTCTTGGAGTACTAGTAATTGTACCTCAGTAAGTATTTCAAATCTTGGAAGTGTGAATACTTATGGAAGTCAAACGGTATATCCAACCAGTACTACAAATTATTCTATCAATGCTTATGGTTCAAGTGGAACAGCAGTAACTCAAACGGTACAAGTAGCTGTAAATAATTATGTCGCTCCTCCTATTCCAATAAATAATACTTGCGCTGTTACATCGGTTGCTACCAATGTTACTCGAAATAGTGCTACGTTAAATGGCTTGCTTACAAATACAACCTATAATTCAAGTACGTATTTTGAATATGGTACTGATGTAGGATTAGGTTCTCAAACAAGTCCTAAATCAACCAATGGCAATACTTCGTTTAGTGATTACCTAACAGGTCTTTCTCCTAATACAATATACTTCTTCCGTCTAGTTTCAAATTGTAATAATAGTGGTCTCTCAAGGGGTTCAATAGAAATATTCCAAACTTCCGGGAACACTACCACTACAACAATAATCAGACAAGGTACAACGGTTGTGGGAACTGCATCTCCAATTATGTTAAAGATTGAAAATAGATATCAATCAATCAAAGTAGGTGATAGCATTGACTATACTATTACTTACAAAAACATAAGTAGTAGAACATTAACTCATCCGATTTTGCAGGTAGTTTTGCCGAAAGGAGTAACATACTTAAATTCTTCACGTGGCACATATTCAAGTGATACATATACTCTTACAGTTTCACTTGAGGATTTAGTTCCAAATGTTGAAGGAGTAGTCTATGTACAAGGCAGAGTTGATTCTATTGATACAGGTAATGCACAAATTGTAACAACAGCACTTCTCGTTTATACTGCTCAAAATGGAGCTCAAGAAAATGCTATAGCTTATGTCTTGAATAATCCTATGGGTTCTACTAATAGTTTCGGACTTGGAGCAGCTGCATTGTTTGGTAGTATGTTTGGAATGGGGATACTGGGATGGTTGCTACTATTAATCTTGATATTACTTGCAATCTTACTATTCCGAAAAATTTATCGCAAACAACAGAATTAAAAAAATCTTATAAATAGTACAAAAAAAACTTGCAATTAATTGCAAGTTTTTTTTGTACTATTCTTTTGGTTCTAAGTGAACTACCACTCGAGCCACATTTTTTATATTTTGTTTGATTAAATATTCTAAATCTCCTGCTTCATCATGTGCATTTTCGAGTAAGGTATTCCCATTAGTGTGTGCGTGAAATGATATAAATATTTTTTCATTAATTTTTCTTATTTCAAAATTATGTATTTCATAAATGTCTTTAAATTTGTTAGATATATCGTTTATTTTTTTTATTATTTTTTCTTCTTCTATTTTTTCGATTTTCTTTCCTTCAAGCATGTTGGAACGAAGAGGTTCGATATGAGTATTTATCTCTATATCATCTCCAAATTCTTTTTTGATAGAATTTTCTAATTTATCAGCAATGGCGTGAGCTTCGGAAATTTTTAAATCAGCTCCTACTTCCAAGTCAAAATTTATATACTTTTTGTTATCAACTAAATGTACGGTTATGTCATGAACGGAAACATCATGAGAATGGGCAAGTATTTGGATATTCTCAATAATAGTTTCATTATTTAATGCTATTGGCATTGTACTTATCGTGATTTCTGCATTGTTTATTTTTTCTTTTATTTTGTCTTCAACATTTTTTCCAATACTTTTTGCTTTTTCTTGTGATATTTTTCTACTTACTTCAATACTTATTTCCACAAATAAAGTGGCTCCTGCTGGACGAACTCGTATACTTGGGATACCAATCACTCCTTCAATTTTTCTAGCTTCTTCTTTGATAATTTCAGTTATTCCAGTTGGGGCAGCGTCAATCAAAACATCAAAAGTTCTTTTACTTAGTTTGTACCCTGCACGAAGCACAATAATCGCCACCACAAGGGCTGCGATAGTATCAGCAGCTGGAATTTTGAAGTATACACAAACGAGACCTATCAAAACTGCTCCAGAGCTCCAAATGTCTGAACTAAAATGCAGAGCATCCGCTTCAAGTGCTTGGCTTTTTGTTTCTTTTGCAACTTTCATTAAAGCACGAGATCTCGAAATATCTACGAAAATTGAAATTATAATTACTACAAATGCGTACCAGGTGATTTCTATTTCAACCTTATTAAAAACTAGTCTTTTGATAGCCTCGTAAATAATCCATAGAGATGTTACAAAAAGTAAGGCTGATTCAATTAAGGCTGAAATACTTTCAATTTTTGAATGCCCATAAGGGTGGCGCTCATCGGCTGGCTTGTCTGAAACACGTACTGAAAAAAAGGTTAAAAGAGCAGCTCCAAGGTCAAGAGCTGAATGTAATGCTTCAGATAAGATACCAAGACTTCCAGTTAAAAACCCGACAACTCCTTTCATTAGAGTTAGAAACATGCTCCAGAAAACAGAATTTAAAGCAACCTTCACTTTTTTATTATTTATCATATTTGCTTTTATTCTAACATAAAAAGTAATATAATATACATATATATTACTTGTCCCGTTAGAAATTTAACAAAGACGGATATAA
>CAZJQE010000012.1:0-16730 GCA_964548505.1 uncultured Candidatus Saccharibacteria bacterium
AGGACGTAACTTTGCGGAAGTTATGATGCAGGTTCGATTCCTGCCGAGAGGACAAAGAAAAAACAGCATTAGCTGTTTTTTGCGTTCTCTCGAGAAAGCAAACTTCTTTGCTTTCGGCAGGAAACGAAAAGCTTTTACTTATTTTTAAAAATTCTAATTTTAAAAAATGTAAAAGGTATACTGTTCCCGTAAGGAAAGATATCCTGCCGAGAGGACAATTCTATTCTAGCCCCATGGTAGTTTTACACATTTTTGTATAAAGATTACGAAAAATATTATCAGGGTCAGTTATTTTTTTTACTTCATCATAATTTTTTTTATTCCAAGTTTGCCAAAATTCTTCGGGAGAATAATAATTATTTGAGATTAGTGTTTTTATTCCACCTATTTTCATTAATTCTTCTTCCATCATTCTGTAATAATTCTTCCCTTCTCTCTTTTCCATTCCATAAATGGCAATATCAATCATTAATTCATCATCATTTTTATTAAATAATTCCGGGTTAACCCATTCATAGCGTCTGACAATTTTATATGGCACATACCACAGTGGGAAATGCCCTATTTCTTTCTTATACCATTCTAGAAAATTAGTGAGTTGTGAAAATGGAATAAAAAGATCAATAGTAATTGGAATCATTTTTGAAGGAATGAAAAAGTGAAATTTTTCTACAAGCCAAAGCGTTGCAGTGGTGTCTAGTATTTTCCCAAAAAACAACCTACCTAGAAAAGATTTTGGTGCTACGTTTGTTACTCCTTTCTCATATCTAAAGAAATAGTGTGCTGTTTTTAAATAATCTTCTTTCCGTTTTTTTGTAGTTAAATAATAGATTTTCATCCAATCATAACGATTGCTATATGGTGCCATATCCACAAAGTTTCCTGCTGAAAGTACATATTTATTTGGGGAATGTATTATCCCATCCATAAAATCTACATCTCTATTTTGATAATGTTTCCACGTAGCATTTTTATAATCTTCTAAATTGTTATATTTTTCATAAACTACATGAACATATTTCTTAGCTTTGATTAATTTAAATTTTAATTTGGAAATAATTCCTAAAGTTCCGAAAGTTCCATGCACCATTTCAAAAATTAATTTATTTTCATTATCTTTACTGCAAATAAGTACTTCTCCTTTGGCTGTGATAGTCTCATATTCTATACAACTATCATGAAAACCACCATATTTGAATGACATGGACTCAAGAGATGCTCCGGCTACTGCTCCACCAATGGTTATAGTCTTTAGCTCTGGCACAGTAAATGGCACAAGGTTGTATTTTAAAGTTTCTTTCACTAAATCCACAAAAGTCACTCCGGGTTCGGCAATACAAACTTGATTCTTTTCATCTATTTCAAGAATTTTATTTAGGTCACTTAAGTCAATTTTTTCATCTTGATACGTTTTGTCCCCAGCCTTAGGCACTTGGTGTGAAACTGCTTTTTTCTTGAAAGACACTGCACTTTTGCTTTTACGTTCTTTTAGAATTTTTGAAATTTTTTCAACTTTTTGTTCGTGATTCAACATTTTAAATTTTTTATTTTTTAATGAACTAAGTATAACAATAATAAAACAGACTTCCAATTTTGTGTTACATTTATAGTATGCCCCCCGAGAGAACTGATCTAGAGATCATAAACTTATATAAAGAAGGAAATAAGGAAGTATTTAAGGAACTAATAGACAGATACACTTCTTCACTTTTTAATTTCACTGCCAGATTAACTAATCAAGACGATGCTTCTGATATCACCCAAGATGTTTTTATAAAAGTTTGGAAAAAACTAAATTCTTTTGACATTTCAAAATCAAGTTTTAAAACTTGGATTTTTAATATTACAAAAAATACGATTATCGATTTTTGGCGAAAATCAAGAAACAAAGATGGAAAGAAAAAAATCTTATCTTTTTCTGATTTAGATAATGACAATAACGATTATTCTTTTTCAGAAAACATAATTGATGAAACTCCCCTTCCAAGCACAACTTTGCAAAAGTTGCAGGATAAAGAATTGCTAAATAATTTAATAGACCAACTCGGAGATAACTACAAAGCTGTTCTCGTGCTTCACTACCAGGAAGATATGACATTCTCGGAAATTGGGAAAGTCTTAGATAAACCACTAAATACTGTAAAAAGTTACCATCAGAGAGCAGTTATACATTTAAGAAAATTGGTTATATAATAAGGAACACATATGTCACTTGAAGCATTTGTTCCGAATTTTCTATTATTTTTAGCAGGTTTTAAATATCTACTTCTTTTTATAGGTACTATAATAGAAGGCCCAATTATTATGGTTGCTTCGGGAATTTTAATACATACTAAATTTTTTGACCCAACATTGGCATTTACAACAATTTTAGCAGGAGACCTTGTGGGAGATATCCTTTGGTATTACGTTGGCTATTATTTTGCAGGACCTTTTATTAAAAAATATGGTCATATATTTAAAGTGACTCCAGAAATATTTGAAAAAGCAAAAGGACTTTTCCATAAATATCACGTAAAAATACTATTAATATCAAAAATAACAATTGGATTTGGAATGTCGCTTGCAACCTTAATGGCCGCTGGTGCTACGCGTGTTTCTTTTAAAAAATATTTAATGTTAAATTTTCTTGGTGAAATTATTCTGGTAGGAGTTTTACTTTCCATTGGATACTTCTTTGGTGAATTATACAACTCCATAGCTGACACAATGAAAATATATTTTGTGCTAGGAACTGTCGCAGTAATAGGAATATCAACTTATTATTTTACTAAATACATAAAACGTGCAATAATCGGATAATATGATTTCCTTTATTATACCAACTAAAAATGAAGAAAAAATAATTGAAAAGACTCTCCACTCTCTTTCTCTATATAAAGGTGAAAAAGAAATAATTGTTTCAGATGGGCAAAGTACAGACAAAACAATAGAAATTGCAAAAAAATATGCAACAGTTATTGAGCATAAAAGTACGAATCGACAAAAGATAAGTGAAGGTAAAAATGAAGGAGCAAAAAATGCTCATGGAGATTATCTTGTTTTTATTGATGCCGATGTTTATATTCCAGAAATAGATTCTTTTTTTGAAAAAGCAGAAAATATATTTAAATCAAATAAGAATATTACTGGCATTACTGTTTCAATAAGAGTGTTTAAGGAAGATGAAACTTTTATGGATAAATTAATTTTTAAAATGTTTAATTTTTACAATTTAATTCTTAATAATTATTTAGGAATTGGAGCGGCCGTTGGAGAATTTCAAATGGTTCGGAGAGATATATTTCAGAAAACCGGTGGATATCGAGAAGATTTAGTTGCTTCAGAAGATTATGAATTTTTTAGAAGAATCGCAAAAATTGGAAAAACGTATTTTGAAAGAAAACTTACAATATACCACACAGGACGCAGAGCACATAAGATAGGCTGGAGAAAACTTTTAACAGAATGGATGCTTAATGGTTTTTTTGTTCTTTTTAGGGGAAAATCTTATAGTAAAGAATGGGAAGTAATAAGATAATTTATGAAAAAAATTCTTATCATAGATGATAATTCAACCTCTCAGATAGGTGGGGTTATAACTACTCAGCAAAAAATTGTGAATATCCTACGCGAAAAAGGTCATGAAGTAAAAATAATAAATCATGATTTATTTTATTCATTTCCTCTTGCTCCATGGTTCCCAGAAGTATATATTTCGCTTTTTCCAAGGAGAAAATTAAAAAAAGCTATTATAAAAGAAAAACCAGACCATATCCACATAGTAACAGAAGGCTTGCTTGGATATATCGCCCGCAAAATTTGCACAAAAAATAAAATAAAATTTACAACTTCCTATCACACCAATTTTGATTTTTATTTACAAGAAAGAATACATAAATCATTTTTCAAAATTACTAAATCATATTTATATTGGTTTCATTCAAAGGCAGAAAATGTAATGGCAAGTACTCAAAGTTTGAAAGAAGATCTTGAAAAGAAGGGATATAAAAACGTGGTTATCTGTCCGCTTGGAGTTGATGTTAATTTTTTCAAAAAACCAGAAAAAATAGTTTCTTCATATAAAAAACCAATTTTTACTTATCTAGGACGATTGGCAAAAGAAAAAAACGTAAAAGAATTTTTTGAATGCAATTTACCAGGGACAAAACTAGTTATTGGAGACGGACCTGAAAGAAAAAATCTGGAAAGGGTTTATAGTGATAAAGCTATATTTGTTGGAATAAAAACTGGACAAGAATTAGTAAATCTACTATCTCAAAGTGATGTTTTAGTGTTCCCTTCTAAAACAGATACCTTTGGACTTACCATAGTGGAAGCATTGGCCTGTGAGGTGCCGGTGGCAGCTCATAATGTAATGGGGCCAAAAGACATCATCACTCATAATGTTGATGGATTTTTAGATGACAACCTCGAAAAAGCAGCTTTAAAATGCTTAAATTTAAATAAAGAAGTCTGTCGTACAAAAGCACTCAAATTTTCTTGGGAAAATTCAGCTGAAGCTTTTCTAGAAAACTTGAGATAGTTTTAGGAAATGAAAAAAAATACAAAGAAAAAAATAATTGGTTTTACCTGTGGTGCATTTGATCTAACTCATGCCGGACATTATTTAATGTTTGAAGAAGTTAAAAAAAAGTGTGATTTTTTAGTTGTTGGATTACAAATAGACCCATCAGTAGATAGAGAAAATAAAAATAAACCTATTCAATCTCTCAAAGAACGACTCATCCAATTAAACGCTTGTAAATATATAGATAAAATTATAATTTATAAAACTGAAATCGGTCTCTACCATCTTTTAAAGAAACTAAACCCTGATATCAGATTCATGGGGATAGATTGGAAAAATAAACAAAATTATTCGAGAGACAACCTCCCAGAAATTAAAGTAGTATATAATAGTCGTAGTCACAATTATTCCACTACAAATCTTCGAAAAAGAATAGTGGAACAAAACAAAAAATAATTATGAGAATTTGGACACAAAAATGGAGAAATGCTTTTAAGGACAAAAATTTTGTAACTTCTTTTATATTTGGTTTTTTATTTCTTTTTATAAGTTTTTATATAAACTTTGTTGCTGGCACTTATGCAACAGAACGAGCCAGTCTTCCTGTTACTGATATTGTTTTGAGTAATATCCGAGTTTTTGATGTTGATGCTATCTTCCTTTACGGACCGCTTATCCTTTGGGCGTTTTTGGCAATAGTATTTATTTACAACCCAAAAAAAATTCCTTTTAGCTTAAAATCAATCGCCTTATTTGTTATTATAAGATCACTTTTTATTAGCCTAACTCATCTTGGACCATTTCCAACACAGGCAGTTATCAGTACTAGCGATTTTTTAAGTAAATTTACCTTTGGTGGAGATTTATTTTTTTCAGGCCATACTGGTCTCCCATTTTTAATGGCTTTAATTTTTTGGGATAATAAAATTATGCGCTATATTTTACTAGTTTCATCTGTCATATTCGGTGTAGTCGTCCTATTGGGACATTTACACTATTCCATCGATGTTCTCGCAGCATTTTTCATAACTTATACTATTTTTCATATTTCTTTACTCTTATTTAAAAAGGAGAGAGAAATGTTTTTTAACTAAACTGCACCAAAACATACATTGCTTCGTATAATAAGGCATGGATAATAATCTAAAAAATACCATTTTAAGGGTAAAATATGAGCCAGGAGATGACTTGGCAAATAATATTTGGCATAAAATTACATCGCGTAATAAACGTATTATTTTTCTAAAGTTTATATCTTTTTCATTTATAGGGATTTCTTCCCTTCTAGGATTAATACCTATGCTAAAAATTTTAGCTAATGATTTTGCACAATCTGGTTTTTATGAGTATGCATCTCTCATATTTTCTAGTAATGGAATGTTGGCTTCATATTGGAAAGATTTTGCATACTCACTTCTTGAATCATTACCTACTATGAGTATCATTCTTTCTCTTGGACTTGTCTTCATTTTCTTTTTATCATTAAAATACGTGATAAAACAAATTATTAAACCTGCCCGACTAAACAGTCGTTCGGGCAGGGGTCAAATATCATTATCATTTTAAAAATATGCAAAAAATACATAAAAAAATATTAGAGCTTTTTGATTCAAAAGTTTCAATTAAAATTTTATATGGCATCGGGGCAATAATAGTTTTAATTTTATCTTTTTCACTTGGTGTTTCGGTGGGTTTTCATAAGGCATCTTTTGGACAAGCATGGGGAGATAATTATGAAAAAAATTTTGGAATAATAGGTAATGATGGAATGATGTTAAATCGCCCATTCCCTGGAAAAGATAATTTTCCTAATGCTCACGGAGCTGTAGGAAAAATAATAAAAATAGAACTACCAACTTTAATAGTGCAAGATAAGGATAATACGGAAAAGGTTGTTTTATTAAAAAGTGATACAAAAATAGAAAAAATGAGAACTGAAATAAAAACATCTGATCTTTTAGTTGATGATTTTATTGTTGTAATTGGTTCCCCAAATGATAAAGGTCAAATAGAAGCAAAATTTATTCGCGCAATGCCCTCACCAGGCTCTTTAAATACAAATGAAAAATCTATTCAATAAAATAAAACAATATATCAAAACTCATAAAACAATGAGCATAATATTATTAGTAGTAATATTACTTATTGGGTATTGGGGATATGGAAAAATTACAAGCACTGCAGGAGTTACAAGATATATAACAGGAAAAGTTGAAAAAGGAAATGTTATTGCAACGATCTCAGGAACTGGTCAAGTATCTGCTTCAAATTCTATTGACTTAAAATCTAAAGCAAGTGGTAATATAACTTATGTAGGAATTCAGCCAGGAGACCAAGTAAGAGCAGGGAAATTATTGTTTTCTATTGATAGCACTGATGCAAAAAAAGCAGTACGAGATGCTGAAGCAAGTCTAAAAAGCGCACAAATCTCGCTTCAAAAATTTAATATTCAAAATTCAAGTGATAATCTTGATACTAATTTAGCTCAATCATATGATGATGGTTTTAATACTGTTTCAAATGTATTCTTAGATTTACCTGGCATTATGAATGGCTTAAATAATATGTTCTTTGTGAGCGTCCCTTCAATAAATGGTCAGTTGTATGTAACTTGGTATCAAGGACAAGTTGCTCAAGTAGACTCAGATAAAGCAACAACTTTTAAACAAAGTGTCATAGATTCATACAACCTTGCTCTTACTTCTTACAACACCGCTTTTGACACATATAAATCAACCCCAAGAACAGCTGACCACGCAACAGTAGAATCTTTAATAAAACAAACTTATGACACCACAAAATTAATTGCTGATGCTATAAAAAATTCAAGCAACTACCTTGATTTTGTATCTAGTTCGATGCAATCACATAATTTTAATCTACCAGCAATCATCACAACTCATCAAACAATCTTGAACTCAGATACTTCTAAAACAAATTCTGATTTAACTAATTTACTTTCTACTCAAACAAACATTAAAAATGATAAAGATGCCTTCCCTAGTACAAATTTAGATTTACAATCTTCAGAACTTTCAGTAACTCAAAAACAAAATGCCCTACAGGATGCCAAAAACGCTCTAGCAGATTATTATGTCTATGCCCCATTTGATGGAACAATCGCAAGTGTTCCAGTTGTAGTTGGAGATTCTGCATCTAGTACTTTAGGTACTATTATCACTTCTCAACAAGTAGCTGTCATGTCTTTAAATGAGGTAGATGTAGCAAAATTATCCCTTGGGCAAAAAGCAACTCTTACTTTTGATGCAGTTCCTGACTTAACAATAACAGGCAAAGTGGTACAAATTGATTCTATTGGAACAGTATCTTCTGGGGTTGTTAATTACAATGTTAAAATAAGTTTTGATACAAATGACTCTAGAGTAAAACCCGGAATGAGCGTCAATGCAACAATTATTACAAACATAAAACAAAACGTCTTAACTGTAGCAAATAGTGCCGTAAAAACCCTGCCTGCGCAGGCAAGTCAAAACGAAACAAGCTATGTAGAGACCTTTGATACAGCATTATCTACACCGCTTATAGGAGTACAAGGTTCCCCTTCTATTGTTCTTCCAATAAAGAAAGATGTTTTGGTTGGAATTTCAAACGATACAGTAACAGAAATTTCTAGTGGAGTAAAAGAAGGTGACATAATCGTCACAAAAACAATTACTGGAACTTCAACCACAAAAACAACTTCAACAAAAAGTATTTTAGGTGGAATGAGTAGTGGTCCTAGAAATTAATCTAATAATAGAATGATTGAAATAAAAAACATTATAAAAACATATAAAACAGGAGATGTAGAATTCAATGCTCTAAATGGTGTCTCTTTTAAAATAGAAGATGGTGAATTTGTAGCTATTATGGGCCCATCAGGATCTGGAAAATCAACTCTAATGCACATACTAGGAGCACTTGATAATCCAACTTCTGGTACATATTTTTTAGATGGGAAAGATGTCTCTACTTTTTCCGATGACGAACTTGCAGATATTCGAAAAGATAAAATTGGTTTTGTCTTTCAATCTTTTAATTTACTACCTAGAACAACTGTATTACGAAATGTAATGTTGCCACTCGTCTATGATGGAGTTGCAAGTGCTGAACGAGAATCTAGAGCAAAAAATGCTTTGATTTCTGCAGGGTTGGATGAAAATCATTTCGCTCATCTTTCAAACCAACTTTCTGGTGGACAAATTCAACGCGTAGCTATAGCTCGCGCGCTCGTAAATAATCCAACTTTGATTCTTGCTGATGAACCAACTGGAAACCTGGATACCAAAACAGGAGAAGTAGTATTGGCAACTTTTAAAAAGTTGAATAAAGAATTGGGACGTACTGTGGTACTCATCACCCATGAACAAGATGTAGCTGAACACGCAGACAGAGTTCTATTTATAAGAGATGGTTTATTAATCGAAGATAAAAAAATAAGATGAAAATACAAGACATATTACATGAAACATATTCAGCCTTATCTGGAAATAAGGTTCGCACTGGACTCACGATGCTTGGAATCATTATTGGGATTGGCTCAGTGATAGCCATGACTGCTATTGGGCAAGGTGCTCAAAATTCTATTTCTTCAAGTATAGAATCTATTGGAGCAAACTTGGTAATGGTAATGCCTGGAGCACAAAGAAGCTTTGGGGGTCCTTCTGGCGGTCGTGGTGGAGCACAAACTCTTACGGTAGCTGACGCAGATGCAATCCAGTCTAGTGTCTCAAACGTTGCTGGGGTAGTACGTGAAGTTACTTCTCGTAAACAAGTCGTAGCAACTGGAACAAATACAAATACAAATATCATTGGAACAGAACCGTCTTATGCTACTGTTCGAAATGTAACTATTGATGAAGGTAATTTCATCACAGAACAAAATGTAACTAGTGGTACAAAGGTAGCTGTACTGGGACCTACTACTCGAGATGATTTATTTGGCACAGATGCTACAGAAGTTATTGGACAAAAAATTCGTATTTCTGGTTCTGAATATAAAATTATTGGAATAACTGTTTCAAAAGGAGGTTCTGGTTTTTCTAATAGTGATGACACAATCTATATTCCATACACTACTGCTCAAAGATATCTGTCTGGAAATAAATATTTAAGTGAAATAGATGTCTCAGCCGAGAGTTCAGATGTTTCTTCTCAAGTACAAGCTGATATTACCACTTTACTCCTTGCTAGACACAACAAAGATGAAACTTCTGCTGATTTTAATACAATGAATCAAGCAGACATCATTGCAACAGCATCATCTGTAACAAGTACTTTTACAATGCTTCTAGCTGCCATCGCTGGGATATCACTACTTGTTGGTGGAATCGGTATCATGAATATGATGCTCACTACCGTAACAGAAAGAACTCGCGAGATAGGACTTCGAAAGGCAATTGGAGCAAAGAGAAGAGATATTAATTTCCAATTTTTAACGGAAGCGGTAGTACTCACTTTCGTCGGTGGAATTTTAGGAGTCATTTTAGGATGGTTAATAGCATTTATTATAAGTTATACAGGGATAATACAAGCTTCAGTATCTATATCTTCAATCTTACTTGCTTTTGGAGTATCTGCTTTGATTGGAATTATTTTTGGATATTATCCTGCTCGACATGCTTCATCCTTAAATCCAATAGATGCACTGAGATACGAATAGCCCCGTTAGAAGCCGCGGTCACGGTTAAATAATGGGAAAGTTATTATAAATTATTAATTTAGTGGGTACGGTTTTATAAATTTTAAAATTAATTAAGACCGCGACCTGCTTCTAACGGGATGAACAAAAATAAAAAAACAATTAGTTTAGTGGTGGGAGCAGTAGTAATTGCATTGGTATTCTTTTTTATAGGATCTTCCTATGGGAAAAACAAGGCACTAGTTACAGGGAATAATATAAATCAAAATGGAAATACATTCCAAAGAGGAGCAATGGGTTTTGGTAGTGGTCAAAAAGGAATGAGAGTTGGTGGTGAAAATGTTTTTGGTCAAATCATTGCAAAAGATGCAAATAGCATTACAGTAGAATTAACTGCACCTATAGGTCAAAATACAACTGGCACAACAACTAACACAGGTACAGGTTCAAAAATAGTTTTTTATACCAACACAACAACAGTGTCAAAAATAACTAATGGCACTATGGCTGACTTAGTTGTTGGTAAAAATGTGAGTGTTCAAGGAACAGCAAATCCTGATGGAAGTGTGAATGCACAAAACATTTCATTGAGACCAATCCCCACCAACATCCCTAAAAATTAGAAGTGAGTTTTAAATAGTATTACTAGAACAAGAAACACTCCGCTACCTTCCCGGAGTATTTTTTGTTTTCAACTAAAATTATTCATTTATGTTATATTAAAACGATGGATGAATACCCAATGCGAATTAATAAATATTTAGCCCATCAGAAAATTTCAACCCGAGCTGGGGCAGACGAACTTGTAAAAAAGGGAGATATTTTTATAAACGGTAAACGTGCAGTGCTTGGGGATAAAGTAAAGAAAAATGATAAAGTAGAAGTAAGAGGAAACAAAAAAGATGTTAAAAAATATGTTTATTATGCTTACAACAAACCTCAAGGAGTAATAACTCATTCCCCACAAGATGAAGAAAAAGATATAAAAGAAACAATCAAAAATAAAAATATTCCGAGTGATATATTCCCAGTTGGACGACTCGACAAAGACTCTCATGGACTTATGATTCTTACAAATGATGGTCGTATTACTGATTCACTATTAAATCCAAAATACGTTCATGAAAAAGAATATGTAGTCAAAACTTCAAATAAATTACGTTCAAATTTTAAAATCAAAATGGAAGCTGGGGTTCAAATTGAAAATTACAAAACAAAACCTTGCAAGATAGAAATCATAAATGAAAATATGTTTAGGATTAAATTAACTGAAGGGAAAAAACATCAAATCCGTCGAATGTGCTCAAATCTTTTTCAAGAAATTGCAGACTTGAAACGCACTCGTATTATGAATATAGAATTAGGAAAAATAAGTAACAATTCTTTTCGTGAAATAAAAGGCGAAGAACTTAAAACTTTTTTGAATAGTATGGGAATAAAATAAATTATTTTTCTTTTGCCCAGGCTTTTAATTCTTCGTAACTTCCATCTCCACAAATAAATTTTTTAGTTTTCTCATTATAAAAAAAAGGCACTCCACCACACATATCGCGGTCGAGTGCAATTAACCTTTTCTCATTTTCTTTATTGTGCCAAACTTCAATAGTCTCTATTTTTACTCCTTCCTCTTTTTCAAGTCGAACAACCAAATCATGCATATTTACACAATGTGGGCACTCTGTTCCATAAAATTCTAATAAATGTGACATGAATTAGTTATAAAGTTAAAAGTTAAAAGTTCATAAAGTATTTTACTTTCTACTTTATGAACTTTATAAACTATTTAACTAGCTTGGACAAGCGGGACTTCTTACGAGCAGCATTGTTTTTCTTGATTACTCCTTTCTTGGCTGCTTTATCAATAGTCTTGTATGCAGAACTCAACATTTTAATTGCTTCTGCTTTATCGGTTTTTGATAATTTTTCTACTTTCTTTATAATTTCCTTCATTGAGCGTTTTCGACGATCATTTATAGCCTTCTTTCGAAGTGACCCACGAATCGCCTTTTTTGCTGACTTTGTTATTGGCATAAATAGAATATAGCAAAAAACATCAAATAACACAAATATGTTATAATCAAAAACATGATTGGAAGCATCAAAGGCAAAATTACTCTAAAAAGAGATAAATATGTTTTAGTAGAAACTGGTGGAATTGGCTATAAAGTGAACGTATCATCAGATACTTTATCAAAGTTAAAAATTGGAGGAGAAGTATATCTTTTTGCACATATGCACGTAAGAGAAGATATCCAAGATCTTTATGGTTTTTTAGATTACAAAGAACTTGAATTTTTTGAATTACTTATTGGGGTATCGGGCATCGGACCAAAAGGAGCCCTAGTTATTCTTTCTGTTGCCCCAGTAGAAACATTAAAAAAAGCAATTGGCACAGGAGACACTTCATATTTAACAAAAATTTCTGGCATTGGTAAAAAAACAGCAGAAAAAATGGTCCTTGAACTTAGAGATAAAATTGGGAAAGAAATATCTGATGGCTCTCTCCAAGAAGAACTTGATGCAATGGAAGCATTAAAGTCACTCGGCTATTCACAAATGGAGGCTCGTGAAGCACTCAAAAAAGTTCCAGGAGAACTTGATACCAATAAAAAAATAAGAGAAGCTCTAAAAATATTAGGAGGGAAATAAAGTGCTATGCCTGAATTACCAGAAGTTGAAACAACGGTGCGAGGCTTGCAAAAAGAAATTGTGCGTTTAAAGATATTGAGTGTTTGGACCGATTTAGATACAAAGGATAAAAGAAAACAGGACACTGTCGCAAATTCAAAATATTTCAAATACTTCAAAAAAGAAGTCTCTAGTAAAAAAATAGTTTCAGTAGAAAGACGCGCAAAAAATATTCTGATTAGTCTATCAAATGGAAATACTATTTTGGTTCACATGAAAATGACCGGTTATTTATTTTATGGCAAAGACCCAAAAATAAAATACGCCCATGTGGTTTTTGCCCTTTCAAATAAGTATTTTCTGGTGTTTTCAGACTTACGTAAATTTGGGAAAATTACACTCCTTTCTACTAAAAATGCTCCTAGTTCAAAACATTTAACCGGGCTTGGCCCAGAACCGCTTGCCAAAAATTTTACCCTCGAGAAATTCAGAGTTAGGTTGTTAAAAAAACCAAATGGAAAAATAAAAACAGTCTTGATGGATCAGTCCGTAGTTGTAGGGATTGGAAATATCTATTCGGATGAAATCCTGTGGCTCGCCAGCCTTCACCCAGAAAGACTGGTGCAAAAAATAAAATCAAGTGAGTTTAAAAAAATATTTTTTGCTATAAAAAAGTTGCTTAAAAAAGGTATCGATTTCGGGGGAGATTCAATGTCAGATTATCGAAATATATACGGGCTTCCTGGCAAATTCCAACTTCACCATATGGCATATAGACGAACAGGGGAAAAATGTAAGAAAAAAAATTGTTCTGGTGTTATAATTAGAAAAATTATAAATAATAGGAGTGCTCATTTTTGCTCCAAACATCAAATATAAAAATATATGGCAGTAAAAGAATTGACCGGTTTTATTTTAATATTAGCTTTACTTTGGGTAGTCTGGTTTTTTGTTGGCAACCCAAGTAGTAACACTAATACACAAACAACCACAAATGAATATTCAGATGTTCAATATTCTGAATAAAGCAATACCACAGGCAACTGATACATTAAGTGATTCTTTTTTACCTCTCATTGGAATTTCGGCAACATAGTCACATTTTTCTAAAATATTTTTTGGAATTCCCGTTACTTCTGTACCTACAATAAAAGCATTTTTATTTGTGAGTTTCACTTTTTTATAATCTATCGCCTTTTCATCTTGTTCAATCGCTATAATTTTAAATCCTTCCTTTTTTAATTTAGATATTAAAGAAATTATATTTTTCTTTTGTTCCCATAGTATAAACTCCTCTGCTCCAAGCGCACTTTTAGCTATATCTTTTCTTTTTCTACCAAAACGATCGAGCGGGGCTGGAGTGTAGCCCGTTAAATAAATTTTATCTATTCCTGCTGCATCAGCAGTTCGAAACATAGCTCCGACATTTTCAGTACTTCGAATGTCTTGTAAGATTAGAACATTATCCTGTAACTTTTTCATTATTAAAAATTTTCTTTTTACTATATTTTTTAATAAAAATTCCTCCCCAGACAAAAAGCAGGGCTGTGTAATTTACAATCATAAACCAAACATTGCTCCATGCTATTCCGTACGGAAAAACATAAGTTGAAACTGGAAAAAGAAACGGGGTTGGGAAAAATCCCACTGCATGCGAAGGAATATCTATTAAAATATGAAATGCCCAACCAAGAAGTTCCCAAAGGGGACGTTTTAATATTAACCAAACAACAAGAAAAACTAATGCCCATATTACTAAAGAATGACTGTAATAATAAAGAGTGTGCGATAAGTTAAACCCATCTGCTACTTGATGACGAGTTGAAAAAGACCCAAAAACTTGTTGCCCTGTTATTACTTTGTAAAAAGAAAAGATAAAAGGAAGAGTAAATGCAAATAAATCTGGGAAAATACCAAAAAATCCAGTCCAAAATAAATTTAATTTAAATGAACTTTTTTTCTTCCCTGCTTCTTTGTTCCCTTCTCTTACTACTGCTGTAGTCCAAAGTGTATGTGCTAAAATATCCATGTTTTTCATTCTAACATAGAATGTTCATAAAAAAATATAATACTTATTTTTTTAAGCTTCTGCTTCTAATTTATTTTTGTATTTTACAATTAGATACATAATCATTGTAGCAACAGCCCCAAGGACATCCATCAACATATCTTTTTGAGCATCCCAAATATCTCCTTGAGAACCTAAAAAGGCCGAGCCAGAAGCTCCCCCAAAGAACACCGCATACCACCATTCTATCCATTCATAAAAAACAGCAATAAAGGCTATTAAAAATATTGCATAAGTTACTGCTATTATTTTCTTTGTTACTAATTTTCGGGAAATCAGATACTCAGCAACAGGGAATGCATAAAATCCAACAGTAAAATGCCCAACTCTATCAAACATATTCCTAGTGAAACCAAATAAATTATTGAACCAATCAAATGGGACTAATTCAAAAGTATAATGCCCACCAATAGTATGTAAAAAAGGTAAAACAAACATTAAAAGGTATGCAATATTTGAAAAACGAATTTTGATACAAAATAGAAAAACAAAAAATATAACTAAAACAAGTATAGGAATATTTTCGGCATACCAAACGCTACGTGAATATGGATTAATCCCAGCAATAATAAATTCAATAAAATAAATACCTAATAATATTTGAGGAAAATATTTTTTTAACATATTTCTATTATACCAAATCAAAATAATTTGAGATTTATTTATTTGTGAAAAATCGAAAAATAAAATATATCGCTATTATTGCAAAAAATAACCACCAAAGCCATAAAAGACTTGATAGATAATCCCCAAAATAAAGACCTATTAATATACCTAGAGAGATAAGGCATATTTTTAATAAACCTACTTCCCACCACTTAAAACTCCAAGTTCTAAATATTTGCATAAATTAATTATTTTAAGATTAATAACATAAATTATAACATTAATTTACCAACCTAAAATAATACATTAATTTAAATAGCTTCTTTTTTAGGAAATTTAATATTTAATATATTACTATACCTACTTGGATCAAAGTCCGCATGATTTCTAAGTTTTCGATCAATAATAATACCTAGTTCGGCTCTAGTATAACGTTGAGCTAAAACACAATATAAATTTACAAGAAATAAACCAGAAGAAAAAGCGATGTTACCAACCGAAGGTCCCTTTATTAGGTTTTCTGTAATAGCGATAATCCCACCAGCTGAACCAACTATATGCATTAATTCATTAAGAGATGCTTTATTAACGGCAAAATCAATCAGGGAATTTAATTTTGTATTAGCTAAAGTATAATTTGTATTTTTTTCGGGGGCTATTTCTCGAAGTTTTTCTAATGGTTTTTTATATAAAAATTTAATTACGACATTTTTTACAACATTCCTAAATTTATCAACCCCAATTGATTCAAGTATTTCCATTGTTTTTTCAGAGTTTCCTGTTTTTATATACCATTTTGATAAACGCTGTAATGCATTACCAGTAGCAGTATCAAGCATTTCATTAAAATTTTTCGGGGCGCCACTCGGTGTCTCTAAAAAATTTTCCTCTTTCATTTCTTTTTTTATCAAGTTTCCAACTTCACTTTTATTTAAATCATTAATCATTCCATTTGCAACCTCAAAAGCATGTGGTTCTTCACTTAGTTTTTTTGCTTTTGCAAAATCTATATTATCAAGTACCTCAAAGAGGTCGTTCTCGTCTTGTTTTTCTTGATTCTTTTTATTAAAACAAATTTTTTCTACCATTTTAATATTATATCATTAATCTTGTCGTCAGGAATAATTTGCTTTTCGTCAAAAGCAAATTTTCACGACCCTGCCTCGCCTATTTTTTCTGCTAAAAAAATATGGCTTCGGCTCGGACAAGTGTCAAAAAAAGCGAAGCAGTTCGCTGTTTTTTTCCTTGTCCGCCCGCTCGGGATCGAACCGAGGACC
>CAZJQE010000013.1:0-16485 GCA_964548505.1 uncultured Candidatus Saccharibacteria bacterium
GGATATAAGTATAAAAATTATTAATTTAAAATTTCTAATGGGATGAAAAAAAATAAGAGTAAAAATAAAAAGCAAAAAAAAATAAAAACTAAAGAGAAAATTGTTATGGTGAGTGGGGGATTTGACCCTATTCATATAGGGCACGTTCGGATGATGCAAGAGGCAAAAAAACTTGGAGATAAATTGGTTGTAGTAATAAACAATGATAATTGGTTAAAGTTAAAGAAGGGATATTCGTTTATGCCTGAAAAAGAACGTAAGGAAATTGTCGAGGCGATTGGCTGTGTAGATAAGGTAGTAATAACAGGACATTCAAAAAATACCAAAGATATAAGTGTCTGTGAAGAATTACGCAAAATAAAACCTCATATTTTTGCTAATGGTGGAGACAGAAAACCAGATGGGGACCCAGTGCCAGAGGTTGCGGTGTGTAGAGAGTTGGGGATAGAAATTATTTACAATATAGGTCACGGTGGAAAAATCAGAAGTTCTTCAGATTTACTGAAAGAATACTCAAAAAATATTAAAAGATAATATTTTATATAAAATATTTACCCATAAACTTTTTTGTTTGTGATACCCCGTAGTAGATTTTGAAAAAGCTCCGACAGTATGTCGGAGCGCACTTTGTGCATTTTCAAAATTCACTACGGGGTGATATAATTTAAGGTATGAATATTTTTGAAGGAATAAAAAAGAAAGATGAACTAGCACTTGTCTTTGACATTGGTTCTTCTTCTGTTGGTGGGGCACTTTTTTTGATGCAAAAATCTGGAGTTCCAAAAATAATTTATTCAATACGTGAACCCATAACTCTGGAAAAGGAGATAGATTTTTATAGATTTTTTAATTTGGCTTTAAAATCAATTGAAATTATTGCAAATGATATTTGTACCAAGGGACTTGGTGCTCCTAAAAAGGTTTTCTGCGTATTGTCTTCACCTTGGTATACATCAGAGACAAGAAATATAATTTTACAAAAAAATACTCCTTTTATTTTTAATTCTAAACTCGCTGATGATTTAGTAGGTAAAGAAGTTGCTTTATTTGAATCACAGTGCAAAGAAAAATACGCACATACTAAAAGTAAAATTTCTTCAATTGAATTAAAAAATATGAAAATAATGTTGAATGGATATGAGGCGAATAAGCCTTTAAACCAAAAAGCAACATCGCTTGAAATGATGATTTTTATTTCAATGAGTGAAGAAGAAATTTTAGAAAAAATAAAAGAAGTAATTGGGAAACATTTCTATTCTAAAAATATTAAGTTTTCTTCCTTTGCGATGGCATCTTTTACTGTTGCTAGAGATATTTTTATTCAGCAAGAAAATTTTCTTTTGATTGATATTGCTGGAGAAGTTACAGATATTTCTATGATAAAAAAGGATGTACTCTGTTCTTCAGTTTCTTTTTCTCTTGGACGTAATTTTTTAATTCGTGGAGTTGCTTCATTACTTGATTGTTCAATTGAAGAAGCTATCTCATATATTTCTCTTTATAAAGATGGGCATATTGCAGATTCTCTCCTTAAAAAAATTGAGCCGATAATAAGTAAATTAAGGTCAGAATGGCTTGGAAAATTTCAAGAATCATTAGTTAGTCTTTCAAATGATATTTCTGTGCCGGCTACTATATTTTTAACCACAGATGATGATTTAGTAAATTTCTTTACGGAAACAATTAAATCTGAACAATTTAATCAATATACTTTAACGGAGTCAAAATTTAAAATAATTATTTTAAATAATCAGATTTTAAATGGTATTACTTTATTTGAAAAAGATGTGATACGTGACCCTTTTATTACCATAGAATCAATTTATATTAATCGTTTTCTGAACTAAATATTTTTATGTCAAAAAATATTCTTCAAGATATAGTAAGAAATAAAAATTCAAAAAAAAAAGAAATTCTTTACAAAAGAACAATTCCTTCTACTATCTTGAAAAGAAATTCCTTACCAGATACAAATTTTATTGATTTAGGGAGAAAAAAAAATAAATCTTACTATCCACTTTGGTTTGTGGCTTTATTTGCTGTTGTGTTCTTATTTTTTACTGTATCTCTTTTGTTTTCGAATGCAACAATAACAGTGAATCCAAAAACAAAAGATTTTATTGTAAATCAAAACCTTACGGCAACAAACAAATCTAGTAACACTGATGGGTTGTCATACGATTTGGTTGTCTTGTCAGGGGAAGACAAAAAGGAAGTAGTAGGTGGCGAAGAAAAAAATTATACAGAATACGCTAAAGGCACAATATTAGTTTACAATGCTTTTAGCACTTCTGCCCAAACACTTTCAGCCGATACAAAACTAGAAGGTTCAAATGGTAAAATTTATAAAACAAAATCAAAAATAACTATACCTGGTATGACTAAAAGCAATGACCCAGGTAAAATAGGAGTAGATATCTATGCCCTACAGTTCGGAGAAGAATACAATAGTACGCCACTTGATTTCAAGATTTCAAGTTTCAAGGGAACATCAAAATATGGAAAGTTTTATGCAAGATCGGTGGGAGATATAACTGGAGGACTCAAAGGACTATCACGCCAAGTAAGCGATGTTGAAAAAGAAAATATAATAAATGAATTAAAAAATTCTCTTTCTCAAAAACTTTTAGAAAAAGCAAAAAATCAAATACCAAAAGATTTTATCTTGCTTAAAGATGCAACATTTATAAATGTTGATGAATCGAACATAATTTCTGCCGAAAAACCTGACAATTTTATTGTGAGTATAAAAGGTACTTTTACCGGAGTACTTTTTAACAAAGATAAATTAATAAAAGAAGTGCTTAATGAAAGCTTGTCTGAAACTGACAACAAAGACGCATACATATTTAATATTGAAAACTTATCAGTTTCGGCTCTTGATCAAAGTACAATTAATTTATCTGATATGAAAGATATTAATTTTAATTTATCGGGTGCAGTAAAAATTGTTTGGAATATTGATGGGAATAAAATAGTAGGGGACCTACTTGGTAAAAGTAAAAAAGATTTTGAACAAATTTTATTGAAATACCCAAACATTGATTCTGCGAGTTCCGTTATTAAACCATTTTGGGAAGGTTCTTTTCCTGATAAAGCAGAGAAAATAAAAGTCATCATAAATTCTCCCAGATAGCCTTATTTTTAAAGGTTATTAGAATTTTAATGTAAGAAATAGGTACCCAAAAACGTCTTATCTAACAGAAGGTTCGTGGTATTTTATTAGCATTTATAGTACATATTTTGCTTGACATTTGTCAAGCTATATGCTACACTATAAAAGTACTTTGTACCTTGAAAAATCATGGTTTTTTGTTTTCAGTATGGCTCTTTGAGCGCCAGTTTTTTGGTTTTTAAGGAGCTGTACTGAGTTTAATTAATAACAAGGTACGCAAAACGAAAATTACAGTTCTCACTATTTTATTAATTAAAAAACAAAAACTACTATGAAAAAAATTCAAATGATTACCACGATTATTGCCATGATGTTGGCACTTGTTTCCAATGTAAATGCTCAGATCGTTCATGAAGCGACTTATGGAAACATACCCGGACCGTCCTTCTTCACAATTATTCACCTTGGAAATTCCGGTGATAAATATGCATGGGTAAGTCCGTCCGAACCGAAAGAAGTGATACTTTATAATTTGGATAATTCTCAATGGAAAGTGATAAATTTATCTGCCTTTCCGGGTTGTTATGTATCCATCAATTATATAAGTGATAATTTATTCAGCACCGATGGGAAAGTTTATACGCTTATTACCGCGTATAATGTTACTAATGTGCCTTATGCTACAGCTATTGTAGATGAATATGGCCAGATGATTTTTTTTGAGCCAAATTTTTCACCGCAAGAAAGTTCCAATTCACCTGCAATTTTTAATACCAGCGATGGACCCAAAATGCGTTTACTTATTGGAGATGCAAGTGGAGAAGTAAGGATTTATGGTTTGCCGGGTGTATTTACCGATATTCCAAAAATTGGAGAAGTGCAGAATACTGGTTCAATCAATTCTTTTCCCAACCCTGCAACTGGTTCGGTGACGATAAAGTATGCATTACCAACTGGTGCAAATTCTGGACAAATCCTTCTGTATAACAGCATAGGACAGGAATTGAAAAGCTATAAGGTTGACCGCAACTTTGCTGACCTAAATCTTTCAACCGCTGATTTCCCTGCTGGTAATTACTTTTGGCAACTGTGTGCTGGAAATTTTAAAACGACCAAAAAAATGATTGTAGTTAAGTAAGAGACAATCATATTGAACGCTTAAACGTGTTACAACAATACCCATTGATGTAACACGTTTTTTTATTTTTATATTTCTATCTAAAAGTAATTAATGTTATAATCAATATATGCAAAAATTAAAATCAAACACGATTTTATCACTCATTATAATAACTTTATTAGTTGTTGGATTGTTTTATATTTTCCTTAATAATTCAAAACGGAAAGAAAATAATTTGGTAAATAAGTTACCAGAAGAAAACCAAGTGGTAAATACTAATACTGAAGTAGGTTGTCTGCCGACGACTGTGCCTTGGATAAAAGTTGTTTCTCCAAACGGGGGAGAAACTTATACTGCGGGGCAACAAATTACAATTAGATGGAAGAGTTGCAATAATCCCTACACACCAAAGCAGGTAGTTGTTCGTTTATCAAATAGTAAAGACTACTATTACTATCTCTCAGGCAATAATTTTGATCATGCGTATTCGCCCGACATTGGCTCTCTTACAGCTACTCTTCCTTTGGTGGGTAGTGTTACCTCTGTTTCCGGTGAACCTCGTAGTTTTGTAGTGGGCAAGGATTTCAAAATAACTGTGATAGTTTACCCTCAGGAAATGGATTCGATCGAAGACTCATCTGATAATTTATTTACAATTCAAAAATCAAATAAAATTTTTCCTAAAGGAGACGTTGTTGATATGGGACCGCATTGTTTTGAGCCAGTTTCTTGTAAAGATATAAAAATGACAAAATGTGGTGGAGAAGTTGGGCAAACAATATCTTTTTCGTATGATAACGGGGCAGCCGTAAGAACTTGTGGCAATGGAGAAGAACCATGTTTTTGTTTTGGGAGACCCATAACAGCAGAAAATATTGCAAATTGTGCTCCGAAGGAATGGACATGTGGACAAATTCTTTAACATTTTTTATTGACCCGGTAGTAGATTTTTGCGATATGCGTAGCATGCACCCAAAAGGTGCGTCGCAAAAATTCACTACTGGGTTGACCTTTATATTTAATTTTGTTACAATTGTTTTACCTAAATGAGTGATAACAAAAATGAAAAATTATTGACTGCTCGTGGTCAAGTTACAGAGGCATTACCAAGCACTCTCTTTAGAGTTAATATAGAAAGTAGAGATGAAGGAGTAGAGAGTAAAGAAATTCTTGCATATCTTGGAGGTAAGATGAGAATGCATAGAATTAAAGTTTTAATTGGAGATCAAGTTGAAGTCGTGCTTGATCCTTATGGCGGAAAAGGAAGAATTGTAAAAAGGTTGTAATTATTTTAATAATAGTGTATTATAGGATGTACAAGCAGTAAATATGAAAAAACGTTAAAAATAAGGGTTTTTTCCCTTGTTTTTGGATTATTGTACAAAAAATAAATTTCAATGAATCCCGTTAGAAATAAAACGGGTGTGAATAAAAAAAATTATAAAGACTTAAATAAAGATTTCTAACGGGATGAAAATAAAATCAACGGTAAAAAAAATTTGTGATAATTGTAAGATGGTAAAACGCAAGAGGCATTTACGAGTAATTTGTTCGAACCCAAAACATAAACAAAAACAATAAAATGAGAATACTTGGAATAACAGTACCAAATGAAAAAAGATTAGAAATAGGACTTACTTGTGTCTATGGTGTAGGTATTTCTTCAGCTCGCAAAATTTTAGATCAGGTTGGAATTGATCGTGGAAAGCATGCAAAAGATTTGACACCTGATGAAGAAAATAAAATAAGAACAATTATTGAAGGAATGAAGATAGAAGGTAATTTGAAAAGAGAAATAGGAGCTAATATAAAAAGATTAAAAGATATAAAAACTTACCGAGGAATCAGACATATAAAAAGATTACCAGTGAGAGGACAACGTACCAAGACAAATTCAAGAACTATTAGAGGAAATGTACGACGTACAATGGCATCAGGAAAGAGGAAGGAAAGTAAAACTTAGTCAATTAGAAATTACGAATTAAAAGAATTATGGGAAAAACAAAAATTACAACAGAAAAAGAAGAAGTTTTAAAAGAAGGAAGCGAAAAGGAAGTAAAGTCAGCTTCAGGTAAAACTCCTAAAAAGAAAATAACCTCAGGTATTCTTTTTGTTGATGCAACTTTTAATAATACGAAAGTTCTTTTTGGTGATAAGTTAGGTAATGCATTATTCTGGTCAAGTTCCGGATCTCTTGGCTTTAAGGGAGCAAAAAAGGGTACACCGTTTGCTGCTTCAAAGGTTGGAGAAGTTGTCGGTAGCAAGGCTGCAGCTTTAGGAGTGAAAGAATCCGACGTAGTAGTAAGAGGAGTTGGGTCAGGAAGAGAGCCAGCAATAAGATCATTTATGGCATATGGTATCGAAATTACTTCCATAAAAGATGCTACCCCTGTTCCTCATAATGGTCCAAAACCTAAAAAACCTCGTCGAGTTTAAACAATTACGAATTATAAATTACGAATAAAAAATGATATCTAAACCAAAATTTAAAATTTGCAGAAGATTAGGTCCGGGAGTTTATGACAAATGTCAAACTACCAAATTTTCAACTTCTTCTGGGAAGTTTTCTGCAAGTTCTAAACGTCCTAAGGCTCTTACTGAGTACGGAGCACAGCTTGTTGAAAAACAAAAAATTCGTTTTTCTTATGGTATTTCTGAACGTCAGCTTTCAAACTATGTTAAAAAAGCTTCACAGGTAAAAGGAGAAGGAACAGCTATAAAATTTTACGAAGATCTTGAGTCTCGTCTTGATAATGTTGTCTATAGAATGGGTCTTGCCCCTTCAAGACGAGGAAGTAGACAAATGGTATCTCATGGACATTTTGTAGTTAATGGAAAGAGAGTTACTATTCCTTCTTATGAAATAAGAATAGGAGACGTTATTTTGGTTCGGGAAGGCTCAAAAACAAAGAAGATTTTTGAAAATTTAGTTGAAAAATTAAAAGATTATTCTGCTCCTTCTTGGGTTTCTTTTGATGCTACAAAAATGGAAGGGAAAATTTTATCAAAACCAAAAAATACAGAAACATTTCTTGACTTGAAGGCTGTGCTTGAATTCTACAGTCGTTAAAATAATTTGAATTAGTTTACTTCTGTCCCAAGGACGGAAAAGTATTATTAAAAATTAACATTAATATTTTTATAAAATTATGCCTGAATATAAAATAATTATGCCTTCTAAGCCTCGAATTGTTTTAGAAGAAGAAAACAAAGGAGTATTTGAAATAGATGGCTTGTATCCCGGATATGGCCATACTTTAGGAAACAGTCTTAGAAGGATTATTCTTTCTTCGTTGCCAGGGGCCTCTGTTACATCTATAAAAATAGATGGAATTTCTCATGAATTTTCTACTATGGATGGAATCAAAGAAGACGTAATAGTAATGATTTTAAATATCAAAAAACTTCGTTTTAAAATGGCATCTGATGAACCACAAGTAGTTACCCTTTCAGTAAAAGGTCCAAAGCATGTTACGGGCAATGACATAAAGACAACTGGACAAGTTGAGATTTTAAATGGAGATCAATACATTACCGAAGTTACAGGTAAGGTAAATTTAAATATAGAAATAAAAGTTGAAAAAGGATTAGGTTTTATTCCTAAAGAAATTATTCAAAAAGAGAAAGTAGATATCGGCACTATTGCAGTTGATGCTATTTTTACTCCAATACGCAGAGTCTCATATGAAGTAGAAAATATGCGTGTCGGAGATAAGACCAATCACAATCGTTTAAGAATTTCAATCGAAACTGATGGGACACTAACTCCTCGTGAGGCACTTTCTCGTTCTATTGAGATAATGATAAATCAATTGAAAGCAATTGTTGATTTTAAAGAAGAAGAAGTTGTAATTCCTGAAAAAGAATCAAAAAAAGAAGTAAAAGAAAAAGAAGAAGATGATAAGGGGGAAGATTTTACAGATATTCTAAAAACTAGGACTGACAACTTAGATCTTTCGACCAGAACACTAAATGCACTTACTGCAGCGAATATTAGAACACTGGGAGGCTTGGCTCGAAAAAGAAAAGAAGACTTATTAGAGGTTGAAGGGATAGGGGAAAAAGGAATTACCGAAATTAAAAAAGTTTTAGGTAAATACGGTTTTAATTTGAAAGAATAATATATATTTTATGAGACATCACAATAATAAAAGAAAATTTGGCAGAGAAAAAAATCAAAGAAATGCATTGATAAATTCTTTAGCACTCAATTTAATCGTGCGTGAAAAAATAAAAACAACTGAACCAAAAGCAAAAGAATTGCGACCATTTATTGAAAAAATAATTACTCGTGCAAAGAAGAATGACTTGGCTTCGCATAAATTGATAGTTTCTAGGCTTTTCAATCGCAAAAAAGAAGTTAAGAAAGTTTTCGAAAAACTTGCACCAAAATATAAAGATGTAAGTGGAGGATATACCAGAATTATAAAATTAGGAGCCAGAAAGTCTGATGGAGCAAAAATGGCTATCATAGAGTTTATATAAGAATTAGTAAAAAGTTATAAAGTAATCAAGTTTATAAAGTATGAAAAATACAAAAGAACAAAAGATAATAGATGCAAGCGGAAGAACATTGGGTAGAGTTTCTACGGAAATCGCCATGTCTCTTATGGGTAAGACTAAGGCTACCTTTCTACGTAATGTTTATACTGGAATTCCAGTGAAGGTTGTAAATGCAAGTAAGATTAAAATTACTATAAAGAAATTAGACCAAATAGTTCACAAAAGATATTCAGGCATGCGTGGTGGTCTTCGAATTATAAAAGGCACAGAAACACTTGAGAAAAAGGGAATGGAAGAATTAATAAAACACGCAGTTTACCAAATGCTTCCTTCAAATAAAATAAGAAGAGAAATGATGAAAAATTTAACAATAGAAAATTAATAATATTATGGATAAGGAAAAAAAGACAACAAAAAAAGATACATATGTTGAAGCCGTTGGTAGAAGAAAGACTTCTACTGCTCGTGTGCGCATTACACCTGCAAGTAAACAAAGTTTTATTGTAAATGATAAAGATTCAAAAGAATATTTTAAAACAGAAGATCAACGAAGACTTATTCAAGATCCAATCGTAAAAGGTGCAACTGGAAGTAAATGGGAGATTGTTGTAAGAGTTTCTGGTGGAGGAATTCATTCTCAAGCTGAAGCAGTACGACATGGTCTTGCAAGAGCTCTTGTTTTAAACGAAGGAGAACTTCGAAGTAAAATGAAGACATTGGGATTCTTAAAACGAGACCCAAGAGCAAAAGAACGTAGAAAATTCGGATTGAAAAAAGCTCGTAAGGCTCCACAATGGAGTAAACGTTAAAACAAAAAAATCCCCGAAAGGGGATTTTTTATTATTTTTTTGTTTTTTACCAATTTATGCTAAGATATAAGCTATGAAAGATGATGAAAAAAATAAAGAAAAAGAAGATTTAACCTTGGAAAATATAGATAAAAAGGAAGACGGAGATGAGTCTGAAGTTTTAGAATTTGAGTTTAACGAAGACGGGGAAGAAGACCTTAAAAAAACTATAAAAAAATTAAGGGCTGATTTGAAGACTCTCAAAAAAGAAAAAGATGAGTATTTGACTGGTTGGCAGAAAGAGCGGGCAGATTTTGTTAATTATAAAAAACAAGAAGAAGATCGTAAGTTAAATTTCTCAGAATCAATGCGAGAACGTATCATTTCTCGATTTTTAACCGTGGCTGATAGTTTTAATATGGCCTTCGGGAATAAAGAAGCATGGGAAAAAGTAGATGAAAATTGGAGAAAAGGAGTAGAATATATTTACGGGCAAATGAATACTATCTTTGAAGAATACGGAGTGCGTCCAATTGGCGAAGTCGGTGAGAATTTTGACCACAACTTGCATCATTCAATAGAAATGGTGCCAACTAAAAATAAGGAAGAGAATCATAAAATTTCAGAAGTAATTCAAAAAGGATATAAATTGGGGGACAGAGTAATCCGTGCCGCCCGAGTAAAAGTTTTTGAATACAACGACAAACAACCAGAAGAATAAAATTCTTGCCCCGTACTAATTTTTTGATTAAATATTAAATTTATTAAAATAAAATCAAAAAGAAAAGCAGGTGGAATCAACTAATATAAAATTTAAAAATTCAGTACTGGGGTGTCAAAACTGTAAACAAGATTTCACAATTGAATCTGAGGATTTTATATTTTATAAAAAATTGAATGTTCCACCACCCACCTGGTGCCCAAGGTGTAGATTCTTGAGAAGGATGGCTTTTGCAAACGAACGATCGCTTTATTGGAGGAGCTGTAATTCTTGCGGGATATCTATGTTTGCGATGTATCATCCTAGTGAACCTATTAACGCTTGGTGTGACGAGTGCTATGACAGTGATAAAAGAAATGGCCTTGATTATGGCAGAGAATATGATTTTTCAAGACCATTTTTTGAACAGTGGAGAGAACTTCGAAACAGTGTTCCAAGGAAACAGATCGAGAGAAGCGGTTCCGATGGTGCAGGGTGTGATTATTCAAACTATTGTTATTGGGGTAAAAATGTTTATCTGTCATTTAATACACTGAACGGAGAAAATATTAAATATTCAAAAAACTCACACAAAGGAAGTAAAAATTGTATGGATTGTCTCAATACTAAAACAAATGAAGGATGCTATGAAGCAGTCCAATCAAGCTATAATTACGACTCCTCATTTCTCGTAAAGAGCGAACAGTGTATATCATCATCTTTTCTATTTGATTGCGTAAATTGCATTAATTGTTGTATGTCTTCGAATCTAAGGAACAAAAGTTATGTTTTCAATAATTTACAATTATCGAAAGAAGAATATTGGGCAAAGATAAAATCTTTTGAATTATCCAGTAATTCTGGCCAAGCAAAAGCAAAAATTCTTTTCGATCAAGTAGTAAAAGATGCAGTTCAAAAATATGCTCAGATAAAGAATTCTATAAACTGCACCGGAGACTATGTTGAAAATGCTAAGGATTGTTTTGATTGTTATGGGCTAGTCGGAGCCGAAGATGTAAAGAATTCATATTTATCTTTAAGTGCTTCAAAAAATTCCAGAGACCTAACACTTACTGGTAGGGCAGACGAATGTTGTGAAACATTACATGGGGGAAAACAGATGTATAGAGCGGTGTTTGCTTTCCACTGTGGAAGCAGTAGAAATATTTTTTATTGTGATAATTGCAAAAATTGTTTGCACTGTTTCGGTTGCGCGGGATTAAAAAATAAGAAATATTGTATTTTTAATAAACAATATAACGAAAAAGAATATTTTGAATTAGTCGAAAAAATAAAGCAACACATGATTGATATGCCATTTTTAGACAAAATAGGACGCAAATATTCTTTTGGTGAATGTTTCCCCGCTGAGTTTTCTCCATTTTTTTATAATGAGAGTTTGGTATACGAAGAAAACCAATTAACAAAAGAAGAAGCAATTGCACAAGGGTATAGATGGCTTGATAAAGACAAAAAGATATATGATACAACGCTTGAATCAAAAAATATCCCTGATGATATAAATGATGTTGGTAAAAAAATATGCGAAGAAATAATTGAGTGTCCAAATAAAGGGGAAGTGGCAACAATGTGCACATATGGATTTAAAATTTTACCTGATGAGCTTGTTTTTTATAAAAAAATGAATTTGCCGGTACCGAGATATTGCCCAAATTGCAGATATTACCAAAGGTTAAAATGGACTAATCCATTTAAGTTTTACAAAAGGGAATGTATGTGCGAATCAGAAAATCATGGGCATAGTGATAAATGTGAAAATCAATTTGAAACAATGCATGCACCAGATCGTAAGGAATTAATTTATTGTAAAGATTGTTATAATAAAGAAGTGTATTAATTTTATTATTGATAAATATTATTAGTCACTTTTGTTAAGTAAAGTAGAGTAAATATGGAAAATCAAAATAAAAAGAGGATATGTGAGCACTGCGGAAAAAATTTCACAATTAGTGAAGATGAATTAAGGATGTATGAAAAGGTTGGTATTGAATTACCAGTCATATGTTTTCTTTGTCGAATGAAAATTCATTTATCCTTTTGGCTCTTTGGAAAATTTCGCAAAGGAAAGTCTGCTCTCTCAGGAGAGAATTTAATTACTGTATTACCTGAAAATAGTAGATATCCAATTTACAAACTAAATGAATGGCATAGTGATAAATGGGATGCTATGGACTTTGGGTTTGACTACGATGAAAGTAAGCCGTTTTTTGAACAATTGCAAAGTCTTCAAGAAAAAGTACCTCATCCACATCAAGGTGGAGTAAAAAATACGGGCTGTGATTGGTGTGATGATGTTTGGAATTCTAAAAACTGTTATTTAGCACGTTCAATGGTAGAGTGTGAAGATCTCTATTATTCGTATCGAAACATAAAAGTTAAAAATTCTATTGATGTTAGTGTTTGTTTTGATTCAGAAAGATGTTTTAATTCATTTAATTGTCATCATTCTTATAAAATTTTTTATTCTAGAAATTCTCGCGATTGTGTGGATTCATATTTTTTACTTGACTGTCGAAATTGTCAAAATTGTTTTATGTGCTGGAATTTACGAGGAAAGTCATATTGCATAGAAAATGTTCAATATGGGAAAGTTGAATATGAAGAAAAATTGAAAGAATTTAATTTGGGCTCATATCTATCAATTCAAAAGCACAAAAAACATTTTGATGAAATTGCGCAAAAAGAAACAGTTCACAGGGAAAATTTTAATCTAAAAATCTATAATTCAATAGGCGAAAATTTGTTAAATACTAAAGATTGTAATAATTGCTTTACAATATCAGATTCTGAAAATTGTTTCAATTCTATTCGTGGAGGGTGGCTAAAGTCCGATATTGATACAGTTGGTTGTACCTATTTAGAATTATCTGGCAATTGCAGTTCTTGTCAATTTGGTGGTTATGCTCTTAAATATTCAAATTGGTCACCTTCACGATATTCAGAATATTTAGATATTTGTATTGAATGTGAAAATTGTTTTGGCTGTGTGGGTCTAAAAAAGAAAAAATATTGTATTTTAAATAAGCAATATGAAAAAAGTGAATATGAAAAACTTCGTGCAAAAATAATTTCTAATATGAGAAAAAAAGGCGAATATGGAAAATTTTTGCCATATTCTATGTCTCCAGGCCCATTTAATCTTTCGACTAGTTATTTATATTTTCCTGAAACAACAAAGGAAGATATTTCAAAACTTGGTGGTTATTGGGAAAATTTAGATGAGAATCATATTGAGGGGATGCCTACTAAAAATTTGCCCGATGACATAAAAGATGTGTCTGATACTATAATTACTCAGGCATTAATTTGTCCAAAAACCGGCTGGCGATTTAATATTGCTCAAAATGAGCTTATTTTTTATAAGCAAAATAACATTCCATTGCCGAGATATCATTTTGACGTGAGAATAAAAGAAAATATGAAATATACAACTGTGCTACAGTCTTACCCATATAATTGTTTTTATTGCAAAAAGAATATTAATGCATATTACCCCCCAGAATGGGGATATCAAAAAATTGCTTGTGAAGAATGTTATAAGCAAAATATAAATTAAATGAAACCAGAGATAAAGATTTGCCAAAATTGTAAGAAAGAATTTAGTTTCAATAATGAAGAAGAAAAATTCTTTGAAAAAATGAAAGTACCAGCACCTGGTTTTTGTCATCCTTGTCGATTGCAGAGAAAGCTTACATGGAGAAATGAAAGAACCTTATATCGTAGAAATTGTGACATGTGCAATAAGGTTGTAATTTCAGTTTTTTCAAGTGACAAACCTTACCCAGTATATTGTTATAGTTGTTATCGAGGAAATAATTGGGACCCTCTTTCTTATGGTTTAGAAATTGATTCTTCAAAATATTTTCTAGACCAATTTTTTGAACTTCAGCAAAAAGTTCCAAGGCAATATGCTTTAGTGTTTAATAATATAAATAGTGACTACACTAATGGTACAGGATTTAATAGAAACTGCTATCTTATTTTTGTAAGCGATCACAACGAAGATTGTTTTTATTCTTTTAATACTTATTTTTGCAAAAATTCATTAGATCTTTCAACTTGTTTTACTTGTGAATTATCTTATGAACTACTTAATTGTTCAAATTGTAGTAATTGTTTTTTCTCTATTGATTGTAGGAATTGTCAAAATATGTATTTTTCAAAAGATTGTGTTAATTGTCATGACATAGTTGGTTGTATTGGACTTCGGAATAAGGCATATCATATTTTTAATGTTTCTTATACCAAAGAAGAGTATGAAAGAAGAATTGAAGATTTGAGTCTAGGGTCTTATAACTCTCTCATTGCTATAAAAAAACAAGCATTCGATTTATTTAAACACTATCCAGTTAAATATTTACATGGAGCAAATAATAAAGATGTTACTGGTGACATGATTAACAATTCAAAAAATGCTTTTTCAGTATTTTCAGCCAAAGGATTGGAAGATTGTAGATATATTATTAATGGAAATAAAGCTCGTGAGTGCTATGAATGTTATGTTGCAGTAGATGATTCAGAATTTTGTTTTGATAGTCTTGGTTGTGCCAATACTCAAAATGTAAAAGCAAGTCATTTGCCTTGGGATAGCTTTGATATGGAATATACTGATGCGTGTGAGAGTTGTTCGAATTGTTTTGGTTGCGTAGGTCTGCTTCATCATGAATATTGTATTTTAAATAAAAGGTACCCAAAAGAAGAGTATTTTAAATTGCGTGATTCTGTAATAGAAAATATGAAGAAGAATCCCTACAAAGGAAAGGGCAACAAATTATATAATTACGGGGAATTTTTTCCTGCTGAATTTTCTCCACATGATTACAATGAAACAATAGCAAATTTTTATTATCCGCTAAACAAAGAGGATGCACAAAAAGCAGGTTATTTTTGGAAAGATCCTGAACCCAAAGACTATATTATTACTCTCGATTCAAAAGATTTACCAAATAACATAAAAAATGTAAACGATTTGATTTTAAATGAAGTGATTAGATGTGAACACAATAGTGCTTGCGAAGGCGATCAATGCACTTTAGCTTTTAAGATTACTCAAGGAGAGCTTGCTTTACATAGGAGACTTGGTATTCCTTTACCTAGACTATGTCACAATTGTCGTTTTTATGAGCGTCTTAAATTGGAAAATCCAAAAAAACTTTGGAAAAGAACTTGCCAGTGTTCTGGTGAAAAGTCGGAAAATGGTTTATATAAAAATACATGTGAACATATTCACGAGAAAGAACATTGTAGAAATGAATTCGAAACCGCATATTCGCCAGATTGTGAGAAAATTGTATATTGTGAACGTTGTTATCAACAAGAAATTTATTAAAAGTATATGCTGTAAAAGCATAAAGATTTTAGTGTATAATCATAATATGGAAAAAAGAGTATGCCAAAATTGTAAGCATGAGTTTATTGTTGAATCAGAAGATTTTGATTTCTATAAAAAAATAGGTGTTCCTGCGCCAACGTTTTGTTGGGAATGTCGATATAAGAGAAGGTGTATTTGGCGCAATCTCAGGTTTTTAACCAAAGGACCTGACGCGATAACGGAAAAAGAAATATTTATGTGTATTCATCCAGATTCAAAAATTCCTGTCTATGAGTTTTCATATTGGAATAGTGATAATTGGAATGCTCTCGATTACGGGCGAGACTATAATTTTTCTCACAATTTTTTTGAACAATTTAGAAATCTTTTTTATTCTGTTCCTTTTCCAGCAAAAACAATTCAAAGAGCAATTAATTCGGACTATTCCAATAATTGCGATGATATGAAGAATACTTATTTATGTTTCAATGCGACCTTTATAGAGGATTCAGCTTATGCTTATAGTGTTTCTAATTTAAAAAATTGTTTTAATATGACATCTTGTTATGATAGTGAATTTTGCTATGAAAATGTGCGGGTAGATAAAAGTTATCACACAATTGGATCTCTTATGTCAGACAATTGTGTTGATGTTTATTTTTCAAAAGATTGTGTTGGATGTAATAATTGTTTTGGCTGTGTTAATCTTCGTAATTCTTCTTATAAAATTTTCAATGAGCAATATTCAAAAGAAGAATATTTCAAGAAACTTGAATCATTTAATTTGAGTACCTGGGAAGGATTTTCAAATGCTAGAAAAAAAGCAGAAGAATTTTGGGTTACTTTCCCGATTAAGTACATGCTAGGTTTTCGAAATCACAATATTTCCGGTGAAGATATAAAAGATAGTAAGAATGTTATAAATAG
>CAZJQE010000014.1:0-16356 GCA_964548505.1 uncultured Candidatus Saccharibacteria bacterium
TATTAATACTATTAAAAAGTGCCAAATGTGTTTAGACATTACCATTACAGGTTGCCCCTATTGTATTAAAATTGTTTTGATTACTCTCATGGCTTAGTCATGAGAAACCTTTAAAATAAAACGGTCATGAAAAAAATCTTATTCTTTCTTGTTGTTCTTATAGCATTCTCAATGACAAATATAAGAGCGATTTCAGCAACCACGGATACAATCATTCTTAAACTCTATCCCAACCCAACTGATGGATTAATTAATGTTATGGTCAGTTCTGAAACTGAAAAAACTTTCTCAATAATTGTTTATAATTTAATCGGGAAAGAAATTCACCGGGAAACAAATTTGGATGCAAATGAAGAAAAAGAAATCAATCTGTGTGGATTTCCAAACGGGGTTTATAATTGCATGATAATTTGTAAAAAAGAGGTTCGTCGTGTAAAGATAATAATAAATTGACCCCATACCGAAAGGTACTCTGGTTACGAGTGTCACAACAATTTTGTGACACTTTTTTTATTTCTGAAACTGTTTCGCACCGAGCCAAGCAAGCTCGAAAACCTTTTTCTGCGCGTCGGCTATTTCTTTACTTTCCACAAGCACTGCAAATTTCTCTTTCCAAGAAACTATCAAAACTTTGTTATTATAAATATTCGTCTCTGTTGTAAAATAGAATTTATCTCGAGGCACTATCAGAGACTGACGCATTTCTTCCTTGTCATGTGAAAGGACTTTCAAACTACTTGGGTCATCTGGGGCAATTGCTCGCACACTAATGTTTTTCGCCACGCGTCTTTTAAAATAATCTCGCAGATATTCTTCACCCACTGCTATAAATGCATCCGTCCCCGTACCATAAGCCAAAATTTCAACTTGAGCGGAAAGAGTATCTTCAAATGCTTCTTTGATTCTTTCAATTCCTTCAAAAAATTTCATTTTGGGTTTTTCTTTTACATTATAGATAGACAGAAGTTCCGGCAAAAGTATGTGTGCTTGTTTTAATTTTTCCTGACTTTTTTTTATTTTATTTTCCAAAAAATTTATTACTTTTTCTGGACTTTCAGCTACAAATTTCTGAATCTTGGTCTCCCCTATTGGATTTATTAATCCATCATTTACCAATGACTCTAAAATATCGTATCCAGTTGTGCGATTTATTTTTGCCACTCTCGATATTTCAGAAGTTGTCGCAGGTCCAAGCTCAAGAAGCGCCAAGTAAACACTTGCTTCTTTCTCACTAAATCCTAAATCGATTAACTTGTTGTTGTTTATCATTTTTTTTAATTCTTTATAAACTTTCTACTTTTTACTTTCAACTATAGTAGTATATATCAAAAATTATTTTGTGTCAATTTTATTCCACAAATTTATAATATATTAAAATATCTTAAAAAGTAAACTTTTAATGCTTAAAAAGCAAGAGTATTTTTAGAAAATTTTTGATAAATAAAAAAATTATTTGTGTAAAACTATTGACAACATATTTTTATTTGCTATAATACCCTTATAGTTTAGTTGTATATGTTCTTTGTTTTTTATTAAAAGGTCTTTTTATAAATTAATTATTAAAACAATAAGATGAATAAAACAATAAAAACTATTATTTGGATTGTCGTTATAATTTTAGTCGTTTGGTTAGTAGCTTCTCTCTCAATGAAAAAGTTTTCTCGAGAAAGTAGTGAAGCAATAAAAATTGGCTTCACCGCTCCTCTAACTGGAGACATGGCCAACACAGGAGAAAATGCAAAAGCAGCAGTAGAAATTGCGCTTGATGAAATAAATCAAGCTGGTGGAGTATTGGGAAAAAAACTTGAAGTTGTTTATGAAGATGATGCTTGTAGTGGAGCAGCAGGTGCAAATGCAGCATCAAAGCTTGTAAATACCGACAAGGTATCCGCAATCTTAGGAGGAATGTGCTCTAGTTCAACACTTGCTGAAGCTCCAATCGCACAGGCAGCTGGAGTCACCGAACTTGCCTTCTGTTCTACAAGTCCTTCCATTACTCAATCCGGAGATTATATTTTCCGCGATGTTCCATCTGACTTTTTCCAAGCAAATTATGCTGCAGAATATTTGATGAAAAATGGAAAAAAGAATGTAGCATTACTTACCACAAAAGACGATTGGGGTGATGGATTAAACAAGGCATTTGAAAATGCTTTTACTAAAGCTGGAGGCACAATTGTTCTAAACGACTCATTTGATCCTCAAGCAAAAGATTTAAAAGCGCAATTTGTTAAAATAAAAGTAAAAAATCCTGACGCAGTATACTTTGTAGGATATACAGACAACAGTATCGCAGGATTGAAACAAGCACATGATCTTGGTATCAAAGCACAATTCTTAGGAGCAGATTCTTGGGACGATACGAAAACATGGCAAGAACTTGGGACACTTGGCGACGGTGCGATGTACACAGTAATAGGGACAAACTCAAGTGATGCGTTTAAAGCAAAAATGAAAGCAAAACTTGGTAAAGATGACATTGTGTATTGTTCCAACTATGCCTACGATGGGTTAAAAATCTTAGCTAATGCAATAAATCTTGCAGGTTCAACTGATAGAGTTGCCATCAAAGACGCAATGTATCAAACAAACTACACTGGGGGAGTTTCTGCAAGAGAAATAAAATTTGATGCAAATGGCGATCCAACTTCTGCAATGTACATTGTAAAAGTGGTAAAAGACGGCAAAGCTACAGAATTGACTCAATAAGATATTAAAATCAAAAAATCCTCCACTAAACCGGAGGATTTTTTGATTGTCGTATATTTTTTATTTATTAGGACTTAAATTCCAAAGAAGTGAAAAAATGCACCTAATTGTGTCAGCCAAGGTTTTATTTTCTATAATAATTCCGCAAGGATTTTTTTCTACAAGAGAAATAAAGGAAACTTTATTGGAATATACGGAAATTTCTGTTTCGATATTAAGGCTATCAAAAGGTAAATTTTTATATTGGGTATATTTAGTATATCCGTGTTTTAAATAATTCTCCTTTATGTATTTTTGCCAATTATCATTGTACGGAACTAAATATTTTCCTCGAAGACCGAGCTCGAATTTCCTACGTCTATAATCGTCGGCCCACTTAGTAGAGACATTTTCAATAATCAGGCTCGTGTTGGTGAAAGCAATTAATTCATTGTCCCTATCAAGCCCTGGGTTATTTTTAAAAACATTTACGATGTCATCGTACATTTTGATCACCCCTTCTTCTCCTTCTAAAAAATAAAATGCTGTTTCTTTTGGATTATTTTTTTGGATAGAAAGTAACTGGGGAAGCAATTCGCTAATTTCTTTTGACAATATTTTTGTTTTCGATAATTTTTCTTCAACTAGAAGTTCTAGCTTTAGTGGATGAGAAGCTAATAGTTTGGCTCCAAAGCTTGAAGATTCTCTACGAATCAGCCCTTCTTTTTTTAACTCTTCGGTCAATTTATAAGTGGAAACTCTATCAATCTTTAAATTGTTTGCAATTTCTTGGATGGAAGCCTTCTTCTGTTTTAAAAGATAAATATAAATATCTACAGCCCGAGAATGAAGTCCCAGCTCAAGTAAAACACTTTTTAATTTCTTTAATGATTCCATGGTTTTTTTGAAACAATTGTAAATTTATTTACAACATTATTATGTATGATTCACCTTATAAAATCAAGTTTAATATATATTTCTAAAAAATATATATTCATTTTTTTAACAAATTTAAAAATTAACATTATAGTATAAGATACCTTTTATTAATTTATCAATGAAAAAATTTTATGAAAAATATATGCAAAATAATTATGTTATTTTTTACTATCATTTTAGTTGTATGTTTTGTATCCGTCTCGAACAAAAAGAATAATGATACTATTAAAATTGGCTTTGTTGGGCCACTAACTGGTGACATGGCAAATTGGGGAGAAAATACTCTAGCCGCTGTTTTGATCGCAGTCGATGAAATAAATCAGGCAGGTGGAATTTTAGGAAAGAAAATTGAAATAATTCCGGAAGATGATATTTGCACTGGGAGAAATGGAGCAGATGCTGTATCAAAACTGATAAATATTGATAAGGTGGTCGCGATTGCAGGAGGGGTATGTTCAGGAGCAACTCTCGGGGAAGCCCCTATTTCAGAAGCAGCCAAGATTCCTCAGGTTTCATTTTGCCCAACTAACCCAACGATAAGCCAAGCTGGGGATTATATTTTCCGAGTTGTTCCATCGGACATTTTTCAATCTAGATATGCGGCAAAATATCTTTCAGAAATTGGAAAGAAAAATATTGCAGTGTTGTCGATCAAAAATGATTGGGGTAATGGATTGAACAAAGCATTTATTAGTGCGTTCACAAAAAATTACGGAAGTGTTATTTTTAATGATTCTTTTGACCAAGATACAAAAGATATGAGAGCTCAATTATCGAAGATAAAAGCAAAAAATCCTGATGCAGTTTATTTTATAGGGTATACCGACCAAACTATCGCTGGGTTAAAACAAGCCCATGACCTTGGGATCAAAACTACATTTTTTGGGGCAGACCCATGGGACGATGCTAAAATTTGGAATGAGCTAGGTTCTCTCGGCGACGGTGCGATGTACACAGTAATAGGGACAAACTCAAGTGATGCGTTTAAAGCAAAAATGAAAGCAAAACTTGGTAAAAATGATTTTATTTATTGTTCAAATTATGCATATGATACTTTAAAGATTCTTACGAGTGCTATAAATATGGCAAACTCTACCGAAGGAACAGCTATAAAAAAGGCGCTTTATGAAACAAACTACACAAACGGTGTTTCGATGAAAGAAATAAAATTTGATGCAAATGGCGACCCAACTTCTGCCTTATTTACAGTTAAAATAATTAAGGATGGAAAAGCAAAAGAGGTAACTAAATAAATATATTTTTTTTCTTCAAAAACAAGCAAAATCGAGGCTGTTTTGTTATACTGATATTAAATAAAAATTATGGAATTATTACAATTAATTTTATATACAGTGGCGATAACGATGCTTCTTTCCTTACTTTCTATGGGGTTTGGTTTTACGTTACGTAGTGTAAAATTTTTTAATGTATCTTTTACAGGATCATTTTTAGTGGGAGGATATATAATGTTTTTGCTTTATCGAATATTTTTATTTCCACTAATCCCGTCTTTGGTATGTTCATTAATAATTGCTGGTTTATATCTTGCGTTTGCTTATATTTTTATTTTTTCTCCTTTGATACGTCGTAAAGGAAATAATCTGATTTTAGTTATTGCTTCATTTGGACTCCTTATAGCAACTATGGCAACAATTGGAATGCTTTTTGGAAATCAAGCAACAATGATTGCTCGCCATTTGAGTGACATCAGTACGATAAATATTTTTGGTGCAACACTAAACATTGTTCAAATTCTTGCAATTATTTTTGTGCCAATTATTGTTTGTATTTTTGCGCTCATTCGAGCCAAAACTCGTTTTGGACGTGCTGTGCGTGCAATCGAAGATGATCGAGAAGTCGCAGAATTAATCGGGATCCCAAAAGAAAAAATTTTAACTATTATTTTTTTCCTATCAGGAATAGTTGCTGGAATCGTTGGTATTATTGAAGGATTTGATGTTGGGCTCAATCCATCTGGAGGATTAGTCTACATTCTCCCCGCAATAGTAGCAAGTGTTGTAGGTGGCATGAAAAGTTTTTGGGGTGGAATTTTGGGCGCTTTTATTTTAGCAATTGCACAGAAACTTACTGTCGTATATATCGGAGGAACATGGGAACAAGCTGTACCTTTTGTTATCCTTATTATTATTCTTCTTGTAAGACCTGAAGGAATTCTAAAAAAATAAATTAAAACTTGTCCCGTATTAAATTTTTGAGTAAATATAATTAAAATGAAATGTAATTAGAAAAAAAATATATGAAAATTATTAATAAAAATTTAAAATTTTAGTACTGAGATGGATTACATTTTTCACATAGGAATAATTTTTGCAATCTTTGGAATTTTGGCACTTGCTCAAAATTTAGTTATGGGAATGACTGGACTTCTCACCATTGCTGGAGCAGCATTTTATGGTATAGGAGCATACGTTACAGGAATTCTAGCAATAAATTTTGGATGGAATATAATTCCTTTATTGATTATCGCTCCTATTGTTGCAGGGCTCATTGCTCTTCTTGTAGGTATGGTTTTTGCCAGATTCCGAGATGATTATTTTATGTTGGGCACATTAGGATTTTTAATGATTTTTCACACAGTCGTCCGGAATTGGGAATCTCTGACCGGAGGCGCATATGGTATTGCTGGAATTCCAAAACCACACATTTTTGGATTTACTTTTGGGACCCCTGCTTCTTTTGTTTGGCTCACATTTTTCTGTCTCGCCATCGTTGTAACAATTTGTTATTTCATTTCCCGTTCATCTTTTGGAAGAGTGCTGAATGCAATTCGTGAAGATGAAGATGCCTTAAAAATTTTCGGTTACAGTACTTCAAAATATAAATTAATTGCTTTTGTGTTAGGTGGTGCTATGTCGGCTGTTAGCGGAGTACTCATTGCAAGCTACATTACGTTTATTGATCCAAATTTATTTTCAATCAATGAATCAATTCTACTGTGGGCAATAATTATTTTAGGAGGGATATCTCGAAATCGTGGCGCGCTACTCGGAGCATTTCTTTTAATCACTATTCCTGAAGCCCTTCGTTTTGTTGGTTTTCCTGATGAATTTGCAGCCCTACTACGACAATGCATTTATGGATTATTACTTGTTGTTTTAGTACTTTATCGTCCAAAAGGAATTTGGGGAATTTATAAATTATAAATTTTACTTGTCCCGTTAAAAATTCATGGGACATAAATTAAAAGATAAAAAAATATTAATTAAAATTTTTAATGGGATGTATATACTTGAAACAAAAAATTTAATAAAATCTTTCGGTGGTGTTCATGCCATAGACCATCTTTCTATAAATTTCCAAAAAGGAAAAATAACTGGTTTAGTTGGGCCAAATGGTAGCGGAAAAACAACTCTTATCAATGTTCTTTCTGGATTTTTTCCTCATGACAGTGGCACGGTTTTCTTTTCTGAAACTAAAAGAAAAAAAATACAACCGAAAGATAACCAAGTTTACAATATTACTCGCACTTTCCAGCAAATTAGACTTTTCGACAAAATGAGTGTGTTCGATAATATTTTAGTAATACTTACCGAACGCGACCCATTTCTGGCACTTTTTGAACGACACAATGAATATCATCTAAATCGTGCCATAGAAATTTTAAAAAAAATAGATTTATATGAAAAAAGAAATGAAAATGCTGGTAGTATTTCATATGGACAAAGAAAACTTCTTGAAATCGGACGTGTGCTTGCCATGAATACCAATATTATTCTTTTTGATGAACCTTTCGCTGGACTTTTCCCAGAAATAATTAAAAAAATTGAAGATATTATTAAGGAATTACGAGAAGAAGGTAAAACAATAATTTTAATCGAACACAATATGTCGATAATTCGTACACTTTGTGACCATCTGATTGTTCTCGACGCAGGGAAATTACTTGCCGAAGGAAACCCTGAAAAAGTGTTATCAGAAAAAATTGTTTTAGAAGCTTATCTTGGAGAATAAAAAAACTTTTCCCGTTAGAAATTCAACTGATGGGAAACCAAAACAAAAATTTATTAATTAAAATTTCTAATGGGATGAAAACAAAATTACTTGAATTAAAAAATGTCTCAGCTGGATATGGTGAAACAAAAATCATCCATGATATTTCTCTTGTTATAAATGAAGGTGAAATAGTAGCTCTGATGGGACCAAATGGAGCTGGAAAATCAACAATCCTAAAAACAATTTTTGGATTAATACCACACACTGGAAATATTTTATTTAAAGAAGAAAAAATTGTTCCCCACCCGCAAAAAATAATAAAAATGGGAGTAGCTTTTGTCCCTCAGGGACGTAGGGTTTTTGGAAATCTCACAGTAAAAGAAAATTTAGAAATTGGAGGTTTTTCTTTGAATGATAATAAAGAATGTATTCGTCGAGCAAAGCATCTACTGCAACTTTTCCCATCTCTCAAAGAAAAAGAAAATGATTTTGCCAGTTCTCTTTCTGGTGGACAACAACAATTACTTGCAATCGCTCGTGGGCTTATGACTGAACCAAAATTATTATTGCTCGATGAACCAACCTTAGGTCTCTCTCCGAAAATTGTGAAAGAAATATTTAAAACAATCAAAGAAATTAATGAGCATAAGAAAACGACAATACTTGTTGTCGAACACAATCTGCATTCCCTGCTCCCCATCACTGACCGTGCATACGTTCTCGCGCATGGCAAAATTGTAGCTTCCGACACTGGTCCTGCTATCGCAAAAAGTGACATCTTAGAGCAAGTATTTATGGGAAAAATTTAAAGTTTAACTAATTCCGGTTTAGTGTTTTTCCCAAACCACTCTTTGGTAAGTTTTTCTACGTTTTTTGTCATATCTGTTACTAGAATTTTTGCGGATTTTCCTTTTGATAATTTTCCTGTAATTTCTTGATGTCTTGCAAAATAATCTTTCAATTTTTTTGGCACAATTTCATCTTGTGAAATTATTTTTATATTTTTCCCGACAATTTTTCTGATTTCCTTTTTATAAAATGGGTAGTGCGTACACCCAAGAGCTATTGCATCTGGTTTTTTTACAATCAAGGGCGCTAAATATTTTTTCAAAAATGGAATTGCGAGCACCTTCTCCCCTGCTTCCGCAAGTGGCACAAGCATCGGTGCAGGATTCTGAAATATTTGAACATTTCTATTTAATTTTTTTATTTCTGTTGGAAAAGTATCAGATGCTATCGTTCCCGCTGTTCCAATAATTCCAACTTTTTTGTATTTTGCACACTCTTCAGCTGTAGGAATTAAAACCCCGATAACGTTGCGATACACCCCTTCTGTCTCTCGTTTGCCTCGAGCCCCCTCCCCCTTAGCAAGGGGGAGAATAAAAGAGGGGGTCTTATTTAATTCTAATAAATATTTCTGCTGTATCTCTCGAAGAGCTCGAGCTGAGGCAGTGTTACAAGCAACAATCACAATCGCACAATTTTCTTTTTTAAATAAATAATCCATTCCTTCCTTAGTAAATTCATACACCGTATCATGGGAACGTGTTCCATAAGGCACTCTTTTTGTGTCTCCTAGATATACATAGTCGTATTCGGGCATAGTTTTTCTTATTGCGCGAGCAATAATAAGCCCACCCACCCCTGAATCAAAAATACCTATCTTCATATATTTTTATATTAACATATTTATTTTAAATTTCTTTATCCAGTCTTTTTGCCTCAGCCCATGCAAGCTCATATATTTTTTTCATAGCGTCGGTAATCTCTGCAGATTCGATAATAATTCCAAGCTTTTCTCGCCAAGAAGCAATCATTACTTTATTATCATAGATATTTATCTCAGGTGAAAAATAATATTTATCAGCTGGCACAAAAGCAATTTCTCTTTTTTCTTCTTCGTCATGATTTTTTCTTTCGATGCCGATTTCAGTCACCGGTGCAATTGCCCGAATAAAAATTCCCGCTTTTGCACGACGATGATAGTAATCTGGGAAATACCCAGGCAATCCTGCATGCATGTCATCAGGTGTGGCGTATGCGCGAATTGGTTCGTGAGATGTTAAAGTATCTTCATAAACTTTTTCCATCCCTTCCCTGCCTTCATAGAAAAATACTTTCGGCCTGTCGGTAACATTGTGCATTGATTTTAATTCTGGAATTATTTTTCTTGCCTCATCGATACACGCTTTATCATTTTCAATTTTTTTATTCAATAATTTTTCAATTTGATCTGGTGATTCGGCAACATATTCTTGCTTTGGTTCTTTGCCGGAAGCTTTCACTACCTCTTTCGATTCGAGAGAAGAGAGCACATGATACGCAGTTGGTCTGTTGATGCCAGCTTTTTTTGAAATTTGTGTCACTGTTCCTTTTCCGAGTTCCAAGAGTGCTAAATATACCAAGACTTCCTTCTCAGAAAAACCAATAAATTCCAAACTTTTTTGTAAATTTAAATTCTTTGCCATACGTATTTTGATTATATATTAAAGCCCCATATTTTGTCAATGCCTGCGAACAAAATATCTGTGTATAACATTTTACCTTGCATTATATGCCTATTTTTAACACTATTTTGCTCATACCACTTGACAAATTGATTTCAATTTGCTATACTGTACTCAGAAAATGATCGTTGATTTGAACCGCCAGTTATATAACCGTTAAGGACGGGAAAACTCTCTGTTGAGGGTACTGGATACGATATATGAAAAATACACAATGGTTTCAGGAACTGCAAAAAAGTGCCGAAGCAATCGGCGCACGGATATATTTAATCGAGAATTTAATTCTGGATTACACAAAAACGTTTTCAGAGGCTGCGCTATTAGGAGGACCACAAACCATAGAGTTAAGAAGAGACGACGGGGACAATATCTTTCAGGTTGTCCCTGGGCGGACATCAAAAAGAGTGGCAACCGAAGAGACCATTGTTCTCTTCAATTGGCCAAAGGGAAATGGTGAATTTGACAAACATGTCCGTTGGGGTATTTCAAATGGACTGTTAACAACTACTCCACTTGTTCCATTTGCCATTGGGGAACAATATCCGAAACTCAACGAAGTTCTTGGATCAGATCTAGAGATCACTGATACTTCGGGAAGATGCCATATCAATCCTTTCCCTTATGGGTTTATGCGCTACACCATTAGTTTGGAGTGTGCGTGTTCTGTGTGGTGGAGAGATAATTCCAAGCGTTATTCCTCTCCCCGCTCCATGATGTGGGATAATTTCGACGAAGGAAACGAGTGGCTTTGTTTCCGTAAGGAACCTTCAAATTTCATTGAACCCACTCTTGATTTCACTATTCGCGTGGACCGCTCGGTGAAACCAAAATATCCCAGCGGAGGGTTGCATCCGGAGTATCGCGAGCTAGAACTCGCAGGACCCGCTGAATACGATCTCCGAAAAGTCCCGTGGTGGTTCCATAAAGACCTGAAAGAAGGCCTCGTAGTTTTCAAAGGCACCTTCAAGTGCGAGATTTTGCCGGGTGGCAATTCTATTGCCACCCTTCTGAACTTGCAGGATGGACTCGCCATTCAACAGAAGGGCATCGACGAGTTCCGCGCGGTATTTGGGGACAAGGCGGTGGTATACCTATGGGGTTCGGTCACCCGGAGTGTTCTCAGTTATATCGATGTTCCGTATCTCCGCGAGAGTGGTGACGGCAACGAGATTGCGTTGGGCTGGTACGGGCTGGGCGAATGCTGGGACGCCACCGAACCCGCTACTGCCCTCCGTCATTTCAGCTATTAGTGCTTTAGACTTATTGCTAACCGGGTTAGTTTGTACAATAACAAACTAGCCCTCACTATTTAGTTCATAATTTATGATTGTGAATTAATTGTGAGAAAAAAGTATTATAATTAATAATGTCGCGCTTAAGTCGCATTTAAGTAGAGAATGCGACATGATTCTACAGAATCAATTACGCGACATGATTTCGCAAAATCAAATAAAAATATGAAACAAATATGTAAAACATGTAATCAAGAATTTGAAATACGAGATGCTGATCTTATTTTTTACGAACAGGTGAAAACTGTTCCCCCACTTTACTGTCCTGACTGCCGAATGGCACGACGACTTATGTTTCGAAATGAAAGGACTTTCTATAAAAGACAGTGCGACCTTTGCAAGAAAGATTTTATTTCAGTTTATCCAAAAGAATCCGAGTACACAGTGTATTGTTATGATTGTTGGTGGAGCGATGACTGGGACCCAAAAAGTTTTGGGAAAAACTATGATTCCGGTAAGCCATTTTTTGAACAATTTAAAGAATTAATAAAAGAAACACCTAGACTTGGTATCATGATTCACAACAACGTCCGAAGTGATTATACTAATGGCTCAGCTGAAAACAAAGATTGTTATCTTATTTTTGCCGCCGACTACAACGAAGACTGCATGTATGGCAGACTTCTCCAGCGAGATAAATTCTGTGTTGATTGCGCTTTCATCCATGAATCAGAACTATGCTATGAGTGCCTTGATTGTCGAAATTGTTTCAAATGTATGTTTAGTGAACAGTGCCAAGCATCAAGTGGATTAATGTTTTGCTATAACATGCGCGATTCTAGCGACTGCATCTTTTGTACAAACGGCAGACATCTTTCAAATGCAATCTTGAATGTAAAATACGAAAAAGGTGAATACGAAAAGAAAAAAGTGGAAATACTTTCAAGCTATGAAAATATTGAAAAAGCAAAAAAAGAATTTGCTGAATTAAAAAAGAAAACCATTGTAAAATTTGCTTCACAAACAAAATGCCATGATGTTACCGGTGACTATTTACACAATTGCCATCAAGGAGTTTCTCTTTATGATACTTATGATTCAAAAAATTGTTCCTATATGACTGATTCTGAAAATCCAACAGACAGCCAAGATTGCAACAATTATTATTACAAATGCGAACACAATTACAATATAATGGGCGCAATGCAACTTAGTAAATCAAAAAATTGTGTGTTTTGTTTTTATTCAACTGAAATAGAATATTGCGACAATTGCTATAACGTGACAAGCTGTTTTGGATGCACTGATATTCGCAAGGGGCAATACATGATACTCAACAAAGCTTATTCTAAAGAGGAATACTATGAATTAAAAGAAAAAATCGAAAATGAATTAAAAAAAGAAGGCACTTATGGCCAATATTTCTCGCCAGACATTTCTCCATTTAAATACAATGAAACTTTGGCACATGATTTCTTTCCTCTTGAGAAAAGTGAGGCAATTAAAAGAGGTTATGGTTGGCAAGAACAAACCACAGGCACATACGGAAAAGAAACAATTAAAAAAGGAGAAATCCTAAACACAACCGAAGAAGTGAGTGATGAAATTTTAAATGAAATTTTTGTCTGCGAGGAGTGTAATAAAAATTTTAGAATCACCCAAGCAGAACTTTCTTTTTACAAGCGAATGCACTTGCCTACTCCTCATAAAGATTTTGAATGTCGCCACAAGGAAAGAATGTCAAAAAGAAATCCTAGAAAACTCTGGCACCGAAAATGCATGAAAGAAAATTGCCCAAACGAATTTGAAACTGCTTATGCTCCAAAAAGTCCGCAAATAGTATACTGCGAAAACTGCTATAACCAAGAAATTTATTAGCTTGCACATTTTACCCCATAGGCAAGACCTATGGGGTAGGTTTGTAGTCTTTTCGCTTTTTAAACATTGCCCAGAAGATTGGAATAAGAGTTATGAGAAATAGAAAACCAATCACAGGCATTACATATTGATGAATCGCTGGGAACTGGCTACCAAAAAAATATCCTACGGACATCACAATAGTAGGCCATAAGAATGCACCCAGTGTGTTGAATCTCAAAAATACATTCCATTTCATATTACCAACTCCTGCCAATATCGGCACAAATGTTCGGATCACAGGAATAAAACGCCCGAGAGCTACAGCCCAAGCTCCGTATTTTTCATAAAATTTTCTTGTTCGTTCTAAATTGCTCGGATCAAATAAAAATGAACCCTTTTTGAAAAAAATCGCTGGTCCAACTTTTTTTCCAAATAAATATCCGACAAGTCCTCCCAAAAATGTTGCGATCACAAGCCCAATCCAAGAAATCCAAATATTTAAAATGGCCCCTGATGCAAGAAATCCAACCGTAAAAATCAAAGTATCTCCTGGAAAAAAGAATGCAAAGAAAAATCCCGATTCCATAAATATAATCGAGAAGATTCCAAGATAACCAAAACTATTTATCAAAAATTCCGGATTTAATAAATGTTCCACGTTTTTATTCTAACATTTTTTTATATTTTATCCTGCTGGACAAAAATAATTTTTTATAGTAAAGTAAAAATGAAAAAATATTCACTAGTATAAACGCAAGACGGTGATTATTCGCCGCTCTTTAATAAAAAAAATCATGAAAAAAACTTTTTTGAAATATTTTATTCCTATAGTTTTTACTATAGAAGTGGTGATTCTTGTGATTACCAAATGTAGTAATCCTGCTATGTTTCCAGTAATTGGGACATTTATTGGGATAGGTTCAACCTGGCTATTTGGACGCTGGATGACAAGAATATTCCCAAATTCTTATTGGTTCTTCCTTACATTAATAGGAGTTACAGTTGGTGTAGTAGTTTCTTTTATTATAATTACACTAACCAAATCTGAAAACCCCGGAGTAGATGGGATTATTTTCTTTTCTATGTTTTTTTCAATGACTACAAGTTATTTTGTAGTCCCAGTGAAAGATTTCTTTGAATATAAATATAGAGAATTCAACCAAATTAATGAAGGCTTAAAAAGTTTATTGTATGAAGAAGCCTTAGCGACAAACTGGCCTTTTGCTGAAGAGTTCTTTAATGAAAACCCTGAAAAAGAATGGCTGATTATCCATTCTTTCTTCGCGAATATCGCTGATAGTGGAAAAGGAGGACTAACAAAGGAAGAGCAGGAGAAAATCTCAAGATATGTAGCAAAAGGTCCTATACTTTTTTTCCCAAGAGACTACAAGACTTAAAATCATTTTACAAATAATTTGAAACCCGGCAAGAATGTCGGGTTTTTTTATTTTTTAACACCGTGCTTAGAATGCAACTTTTCAATTTCTTCTTCTTCGAGTTCTTCTTTTTTTTCTTTGCCACGGTCACCGAGAGCTTTGAGTGCTCCATCAGGAAGTAAATCCAAGGATTTTACTAATTCCGAAAGATGCTCCTCGGTATTTTTATTTGGATCGTCAATCACTTCTTCAAGTAATGCATGGAGTATATAGCCCATTCGTGGACCTGGAGCAATTCCAAGATTTTTTATTAAATAACTTCCATCAATCTTCAATTGCCCAACAGATATCGGATCATGAAGTGCTTCTTCGATCATGGCAAAATATTTTCGCAGTCTATATGGTGCTTCTTTTTTCTTCATACCAACACGATCGCACTCACGGACATTCATCAGGGTCCAAATGTTTTCCTTTCCAACTTTTGCAATAATTCTGCGCACTGCAGAAAGTGTAATTTGTTCTGTGTCAGAAAAAAACATATGATTGCGTACAAGTTTATCCACAAGTTCAATTTCTTTATTTGAAAATTTTAATCGCTCCAAAATTTTTTTTGTCATTCGCGCACCAATAACTTCATGTCCATAAAATGTATATTTTTTCTTTCCAATTTTCGTAGCAAGTCTTCGACTTTTTGGTTTTCCAATATCGTGCATTAGGGCAGAAAGCCTTACTTCCAGGGGCCAATCTTTGTCTGCCGCATGTTGTAAGGCATGAAGTAAATGATTAAATACATCATAAATATGCTCCCCAGATTGTTCACAATTTATTCCCTCTTCGAGTTCTGGAATAATATATTTTAATAAATCGAATTTTTGCAACATTACAATTCCGACACTAGGATTTTTTGACATTATTATTTTTACAAATTCATCACGAATTCTTTCTTGTGAAATATTTTTTATCAATTTAGAATTTCTAAAAATACTTTCGGCAGTTTCTTGCGAAATTGTAAAATCAAGTTGCACCGAAAAGCGAATTGCTCGCAACATACGAAGTGCATCTTCGTTTAATCTATCATCTGGCTCCCCCACTGTCCTTAACACTTTGTCCTTTAAATCTTGTTGTCCTTTATAAAGGTCAACAAGTTGTCCTTTATTACTTAAGGCCATAGCATTAACAGTAAAATCGCGTCTTTTAAGGTCATCTTCGAGTTTGTCACTAAATTTAATTTCATCTGGATGCCTGTTGTCACTGTATTTGGCTTCTATGCGGTATGGAGTGACTTCTATGATGTCATACGTTTCACGAATAACATTATTTTCTGATGTTTCATGAGTAACATCACCCTTAGGCAAGCATACTCCAACTGTTCCAAAAGTATTCTCATATACTGTCTTTTCAAAAAGTTTTACTATTTCTTCTGGCTTGGCATTGGTTGTAACATCCCAATCCTTTGGCTCCCTTCCAAGTAAAAGATCACGAACACATCCTCCTACTAGGTAGGCTTCGAAACCCCCTTTTTCTAAAGTATCGGTTACCTGCCTGACCGGCAGGCAGGCATGTAAAACATTTTTGGGAATTTCATGTATTAAATTTTTGTTGAGAGTTTGCACAAAAAATCTGTGCGGCTAGGGAGAATCGGCTACTACATAGCCAGGTGCTTTTCGATCTACCTACGGTAGGTAACGAAAAGCCTTTCGTTTCTCCCCCGTAAGTAAAGCAGTTTACTCGCTTAGCCTTACATGGTGCGGCTAGGGAGAATCGAACTCCCGTCTCATCCTTGGCAAGGACGTGTTCTAC